>CALCGJ010000239.1 GCA_937900965.1 uncultured Bacteroidota bacterium
CTAATCTATAGAGGAGTTTATGGAGAAATGGAATTGACTTCCTGCGGCTCCCGGTACCCCCGGAACTTGATCCAGTCCGTATCCCCAGTCAAGCCCAAGTAATCCGAACATCGGCAGGAATACACGGATTCCTAAACCAACAGAGCGGTACAGGTTAAACGGATTAACATCTTTCCAGCGGGACCAGTCATTTCCAGCTTCCAGGAACCCCAGAGCATAGATTGTTGCACTGGGATTCAGTGAGATCGGATATCGCAATTCCAATGTGTTTTTTGTATAAACCGTGCCCCCTATTGTACTGGGATAACCAGGTGTAAGTGTATTATTCCCATATCCTCTCATCCCTATCAACTCTCGTCCATCCATGTTGTTGTATCCGGTAAGGCCATCACCTCCCAGGTAGAAACGCTCAAATGGCGTAACGCCAAGGTTCGAATTATAGGCTCCAAGGTAACCGACCTGTATTCTGGGCGACAGTACCAGCTTTCCAATGAGGTTGATATACCATGATCCCTTGAATTTGATCTTGTAATACTCTACCCATTTATACCGTTCATTGTATGGCATGGTATCGTAATCAACAGTTCCGCTGCGAAAGAGGCTGTATGGTGGGGTGAGTTCCAGGGTCACAGCCATCTCGGATCCGGCCCGGGGAAAGATCGGGTTGTCTATCGAGTTTCTTGAAAGAGCAACAGTGTATGAAAGAGCGTTATATGCTCCGTTTCCTCCTCCAAATGTAAAGATAGCAGAATAGTTCCGGGTATTATACCTGAAATAGTTGAGACTGTTGTACAGGGAGAAATAATCATCAGGCCACCTCAGCATGGTTCCCAGGCCGACCGTGATGCCGTCAATCTTGAAATAGCCGTACAGTGAGTCATTTTTGTTCAGTCCGTTGGTATACTTCGAATGGACATATGAGAGGCTGAGGGCCAGCGGTTTTTTCCCTCCAAGCCATGGTTCCGTAAAGGAGAAACTATAGCTGAAGTATCCTTTTCCATAAGTTTGCAGTCTTAAACTCAACTTCTGCCCATCTCCTGAAGGAATCGGTCTCCAGGCCTTAAAGTTAAACATGTTGCGCAGGGAGAAATTGTTGAAAGAGAGTCCCAACGTTCCGATGATCCGTCCATATCCCCATCCACCGGAAAGTTCAATCTGGTCAGCTGAGGTCTCTTCCACTACATACTCGATATCCACGGTCCCGTCTTCCGGATGGGGATTTACCTGGGGAACCAGCTTCTCTGCGTCAAAATACCGAAGTTGGGCAAGTTGTCTCTGAGAACGGATCAACCGGTCGCGGCTGAAAAGCTGACCCGGTCGCGTCTGAATCTCCCTCAATGCAACGTGGTCGTTCGTTTTTGTATTTCCTTTAATCGTGACCTTGTTGACAGTAGCCTGTTGTCCTTCATTCATACGAATCTCCAGGTCGATAGAATCGTTTTGAACCATGACCTCAACGGGGATCACATCAAAAAAGAGATACCCGTCATCCATATAAAGCGAACGAAGGTCACCCCCATTGGGATCATAACTGAGCGCTGCTTCCAGCGCCTCCTTGTTATAAACATCCCCGGGCTTGACTTTGAGAAAACGGGCGAGAAAAGGAGTAGGATATTTGGAATTCCCTACCCAGGTGATCTTCCTGACATAATATTTCGGTCCCTCTTCTATCCAGATGTTTACATTGATTGTGTTATCATCATTGTGTGTCACCGAGTCTGTAATGATCTGGGCGTCCCGGTATCCCAGAGAGTTGTATTTTGCGATTAGGTTAACCTTGTCCTCCTCATAATCTTCGGGGATGAATTTCGATGCTTTGAAGATACGTATCTTAACAGTGTTAAAGACATGTTGCTGAATGATACTGCCAATCTCAACAAAATCGATCTGCAACGCGGCTTTCGCCGCCTCCCAGAGCATCAAATCAAGTCCGTCCATAGGGTTGAACACAGCCATCTCCTTTGTATCCTTGAATGCAGCTGATACCTGCTCCTTGGTGAGGTGTTCGTTGCCGTGTACATCCATCCTGTGAATCTTCACCCGTCCGTTTTTGCTGATGTTGATCACCATTGCAACCTGGTTTGCCTTCGCAGAGTCTTTTTTGAGAACTATATCTACATCAGCATTCAGAAATCCTTTGCCTTCAAAGTAATCTTTAATAATGTTCCTGGTTTTGATAATCAGGTTATCAGTCACATAGTCCCCTTTAACCAGCCTGATTTTATCCCGGATATTATCAGCATCCGATTT
Organism: uncultured Bacteroidota bacterium; assembly: GCA_937900965.1. Classification (GTDB taxonomy): domain Bacteria; phylum Bacteroidota; class Bacteroidia; order Bacteroidales; family FEN-979; genus QYOJ01. The sequence continues at coordinate 2,251 of CALCGJ010000239.1, forward strand.
CTTTACTCCTGAAAATGAGAACTGCAACAGCCGGGGCCGCTCGCGGAGGTATAAATCAAGGAAGATTTTGTTCCCGATAACCTTGGTTACGGAGATACGGATATCTTCAAATAGCCCCTGATCCCACAGCTTTTTAATTGCGGTGGTAATCTTGTCGCCCGGCACATCCACCATCTCTCCAACAGTCAATCCCGAAAGCATAATCAGGACGTTGGCATCAAGATACTTCACACCACTTACAGTGATCCCTCCAATCTCATACGCTCTTGGCTTGTTGTAGTCAATCTCTATATCTCCGAGAGTGACCTGGGCCACCGCCGGATGTAAAACCAAACTTGTCATAATGAGAATGATGAATGATCTAAGCTTCATTTAGTTGGTTTCTTCTTGGTGGCTTCTACTTGATTTATCTGTTCGCTGGTCAGTCCAAACCTGCGTTCCCGGTTCTGGTAATCCAGAATGGCCTTGTGAAATTCCTCTTTCGTGAAATCGGGCCAAAGTGTCGATGTGAAATAGAGTTCAGTATATGCAATCTGCCAGAGCAGGAAATTACTGATCCGATATTCCCCGCTGGTTCTGATAAGCAGCTCAGGATCAGGCATATCAGTAGTAGTTAGCATGCTGGCAAACGAATGAACATCAATTTCTTCAGGTTTCATGTTTCCTTTCTGGACCTCCTCGACGACTTTTCTGCATGTTTCAACAATTTCCCATCGGGAACTATAGCTGAGTGCCAGAACGAGAGTTAGTCCGGTGTTATTTGAGGTAGTCCCTATTGCTTTCAACAACTCCCGTTGACTCTTTGGAGGGAGAGCCTGAAGATCTCCGATAACTGTTAACCGGATGTTATTTTCCATCAGGGATTCCATTTCATTGTTTATTGCCTGCACCAGAAGCTTCATCAGGGCATCAATCTCGTATTTCGGTCGGTTCCAGTTCTCTGTAGAGAAAGCAAACAGTGTCAGATACCGGATGCCCAGTTCGGCAGCAGCTTCCACAGTAGCCTTTACAGCACCAACACCTTTTTCATGACCTTTAACTCTTACGAAGCCCTGTTTCCGCGCCCAACGGCCGTTGCCGTCCATGATTACTGCAACATGACCTGGCAACTTCTCCCTGTTTATCTGCTCCTTTATCTCCATCAAACCAATGTCAAATCAATCGGTGTAAATATCCTTGCACCGCTTGCTTCCGATGAGTGCAAATTTATAAGTAATTGTGATACCGTAAAAAGAATACCAATCATCGTTCCGTGAATTTCCTCTCTGCATGCCTGGTTGGTAACTCATGGTGGGATCGGAAAGATACTCTGGCGTGTTATTTGGATCAATCCGTTCACCATCGAGATAATAAGTTGTACTGATGTCGTCGAGGTAGTCAGAAAATGTTTTGTGCATCTCCCAGAATAGTGCCACTCCCAACTTCTTTGTAATCCCAACCTTAACACCCAGCCCGAAAGGAATGTTGAACCCGGCGAGTGAATAGGGTTTACGTCCGTCGTAACCCAGTTGCTGTCCTTCAGTTCCAAGTGGCTGAAGTTTCACACCTTCAGAGGAGGGCTGAAAGAAGCATATTCCGATACCTGCATAAACATATGGTGTAATGAAATTCCTTCTGCTTCCTGTAAAATAGGGCCAAAAGTTGAATTCCGCCACAGCTGAAATATCAGTGACCGGGCTCTCAAACTGAAGATTCCGGTTTGGAAGAAACCAATTGCTGGCAGCGTTCCCGGCAATTTTACCACGGTATGCGCTCATTTTCACAGCCCACCGGCTGTTAATATTATACCGGCCAATAATACCATAGGCTATTTGCGTATTTTTAAAATGGCCTGATGGATTTACATCACCCAGGTAATAAGAACCACCACCAAAAATACCCATCTCCAAATCCTGTGCAGAACCGAAAGAGACAATGAAGAAGGACAAGAGTAAAATAACAGAAAACCTCATACCAGTTGAAAGACAATACACATTAACGACAAATTCGGGAAATTATTGAAGAAAGTTTCTATCTTTCCATCATCAATGTTCAGTCTCAATAATTCATAGTTTGTAAATCGTAAATCGTAGGTTGTAAATTAATTCCGTGCATCCAGACCCCAGTTAAGTTTTTCACGGATTGTCTTGAAAAAATGGTGACCCGGGAACCGTACCAGTCTGACAGAGAAATCTGCCTTTGTAATGATAAGTTCCATACCGCTCTTTACCTTCTCTTTCCTTGAATCCATCGCAACAAAGAAATCCTCCCCATATCCTTCCACAAAGATCTTAATGGTGGTATCATCACGGATCACAATAGGCCTGACAGTGAGGTTGTGACTTGCAATTGGAGTGATGACAAAATTCTCTGAGCCTGGTGTCACTATAGGGCCGGTACAACTCAGGGAATAGGCTGTTGACCCGGTAGGTGTGGAAACAATCAATCCGTCAGCCCAGTATGAATTCAAAAACTCATCGTTGATATAGGTCCGGATGGTCAACATCGTCTGCAAATCACTTTTATGGATAGTAAGCTCATTCAGGGCATAAGGGAATCCTCCAAACAGGTTTTCCTGTCCATGCAGGTGCAGAAGGGTACGGTTTTCTAACGTATACTTTTTTGCATAGATATCCTCCATGGCAGGAATAATCTCATCTTTTGAGATACTGGACAGGAAACCGAGTCGTCCCATGTTTATACCGAAAATTGGGATCCTGCTGTTAACTGTCAGCGTAGCTGCATCAAGGATCGTTCCGTCGCCACCAATCGTGCAGATGAAGTCAGCTTTTCCGTGAAGATCGGCATCCTGAAGAAAAAAAGCGGGAGCTTTTGCAAAGTGAATCCGCCCATCCAGCATATCATAGAAAGGTTTATATATCAGGGTCGATTCCGATAATGCCTCCAGGTGTAAAATAAACTCCTGCAGGTATGGGAGCATCGAATCAGTTACCGTACGGCCAAAGAGCGCTAGATTCATTGATGGGTCTGAGTTTCAAGGCGCAAAGATACTTCATTTTTCGGGAAAATCCAATGGACTAAATTGGTGCTGTGAAATGGATATAGATTCCCGGTTCGCCCATGCTGTTCAGCGCAAAATTGAGATCCAGAACGATGTCGTAATAGGTGACGAAATCGATACTCAGTCCATACCCAGCCAGGAATGTGTTAACCAGGAAATTATCCTGTTTCACATACGAAACCGAATTATTGACATACCCTGCATCAACAAACAGGTTCAGATACAGGCCATAAGGAATAACTCCGAATTTTGGTGACCGTATGAACGAGAGTTTTGCGGTTCGCGGTTTGATAAGTGCAAACTTCAGGTTTGTTTTTACAAGCCCAAACCAGGAGCCAATGATTGAGTAATATTCAAATCCCCTGATAATATCCCGGCCATACCCTATTCCATGCTGAAGAAAAAAAGGCTGCTCTTCGGGCCATGACCATCTGACCGTAGTACCTGCAGCCAGAAACCATCGTTCCGTGAACTTCCAGTATTTCCTGAAAGCCGACTGGATAAGGAAGAGGTTAACCGGCTCATCAGTGAAACCATGCTTGGTCAGTTCCAGGTCAAAATACCAGCCCCTGAGTGGGTAATACTGCACATCCCGATGGTCCAGTTTGTATTTGTAGTAAATGGTGAAAAAGGATTGATCATTGGTGCTGTCGGTCAGGTAACCTGGGATTTTAAGCAGTGTATCAGCAAAGCGATAATAATCATAACCAAGTGCCAGGGTATGGTAACTGTAAAGATTGGGCCTGAAGTACCCTTCAATAAATCCATGAGCCCTCTGGCGTAGATTTCCTCTTGCTGTATCCAGGTAGTTACTCTTATTCCCGGTAGTCCCGGTTATGAGTGATCTGTTTTGGCTGTATTTTCCTCCAAAACCGAAACCCAGGGTCTGCTTCTTGTTGATATAAGGTGTCCTGTATGTAAACCCATACTGCTGATTGAATCCGAAATGCAAAAGGAGGGTTAGCGTTTCATTCCGGCCGCGTGCATTGAAAAATTTGAGGTTCAACCCATATGTAAGATTCCGGAAGTCGAAGGTCTCAAGCCAGGCGTTGACATTCCTGTTTGGAAATTCGATATATGGAATGGGCCAGATGTACCATCGTTCAATCACCTTTACAATAACTTCCACGCGGGTGGGGAGTGAAGAAAGCCTGACAGTATCCAGCTCCACCACATTGAAAAGAGAGGTATTAAAAACATTGTCGCGACTTCCCTTGAGAGAGGCTGTCAACATCTGAGAAGTCAGCGTATCTCCGATACTGAACCGGAGCTCACGGAGAATGATATTCGGACGGGTGATCCTGTTTCCTTCCAGGCTGATACAATCGATGATAACCAGGTCGGTACTGTCACTCTCACCACTGGCCTGAAGGATACCAATGAACAGGAGGAGCCCGGCCAGCAGCAGAGATCTCATATGCAATTATCAGATATTGAGGTAATTCATCAATGAGTCAAAACGCTCCTGAATAATTTCAGAATAGGCGTCCTTATTGGAGTAACTGGAGATGACATTGTATCTGTACCGCTCGAAGGTTTGGAGGATAGAGCCAATATCAAGGCGATTAATTTTAAGAGTCACCTCCAGTTTCGTAGAGTCAGGAAAGGAGGTAATGTAAGAGCTGAGGACAGTAGCGTCGTTCGACTCCACAATCTGGCAGATCTGGGACAGTGAGTAATCTTTATCGTTTATTTCCAGGACTATAATCCCACCCTGTGTATCTATGGAGGTGATCTTTGCCAGGTTATGAACCAGGTTCGCGAGGGTAATGGTTCCCAGATACTGATTTTTTTCATCCACAACAGGCATCACGGTGAGTTTCATTTTTGCGAATGTCTGGATTACCTCATATATTGGCTGAGACTCTCTCACATAAGCACCGTTCAACGTTAGGTTGTGGTTCCCAAGCGGATCGTCGAAGGCATTCATATTGAAGATATCGGAATCGCTGACCACTCCCAGAAAATCATTATTGTTGACAATAGGCATATGGGAGACCCGGTGTTCATCCATCATACCAAGAGCCAGGGCTCCGCTGTCGGAAGTCTTCAGGGGATTCAGGGAATCAGTGATCAGGTCGCGGGCGATCATCGGGATTATCGTTGGCTATCGTCGTTCAGGATGCTAAGATAGCTATTATATCGTAGTTCGCTAACCTCACCCGACTCAACCCCCTTCTTCACTGCACACCCCGGTTCATGAACATGTGTACAGTTGCTGTACTGGCAATGAGGAAGCAAGCGATCCATCTCGGGAAAACACCTGTGGATCTCCGTCGCGTTGAAGTGAACCAGGCCGAACTCTTTGATTCCCGGGGTATCTATGATGTATCCGCCTCCTTCCAATGGATACATTTCGGCGAAAGTGGTGGTGTGCATCCCTTTTTGGTGAGCCTCAGAGATCTCCCCGATGCGGGGATTCAGGTTAGGATCTATCGCCTTGATCAAGGCTGATTTCCCTGAACCGGAATGACCCGCAAAAAGATTGACTTTCCCATTCACAAGTTCTCTGGTCTGCCCGATATTGTCGCCACGAAGAGCAGATACCGCGTAGCATGAATAACCTGCCTGCTTGTAGATCCGGAACAACTCCTCCATGTGCTGCAGCTCCAATTCATCATAGATATCAAGTTTATTGAAGATCAGGCTTGCAGGGATGAAGTATCCGGTTGCAGTGACCAGGAAACGGTCAATGAAACCGGTAGATGTTCGCGGGCTGGCAAGGGTAACGATCAGGTAAGCATGATCGAGGTTTGCAGCAATGATATGGGCCTCCTTTGATAGTTTGGTCGCTTTTCGGATGATATAATTCTCACGGGGAAGAATCCGGTGGATCACTCCCTCCCCTTCATCATCAGACAGTCTGAACTCAACCTTGTCACCGGCAGCTACCGGGTTGGTCGTCCGGATACCCTGTATACGGAACCGGCCTTTGACTTTACATCGGTATTTCTTCCCTTCCGTGCTTCGCACATAGATCCAGCTCCCGGTGGATTTCTCCACAAGACCGCTCAGACTTCTCTTTTTATCAATCAAATCAAGGATATTTCATTGTAAAATTAGAAAATATCTTCCACGTTACGAAATCATTGCAATGATGGCAATAATGGCAATGATGGCAATGGTGGCAATTAGCTTAACAGATAGATCTTCCCGGGAAGCACTTGCACTACTCCTTCAAACTCGAGGTTCAGTAATGCCACTGAAACTTTGCCTGCTGAGAGATGTGTATGGATCATAATATCGTCGATACTTGAGCTCTTGACCTGCTCCACGTAGCGTACAATCAATTCTTCATCGGGGGTCATCTCCAGAAAGATCTTTCTCTGCTGTGCAGACCTCTTTTCCGGCTCCCGCCAGCCCATGATGTACTCCACATTTTCAAATGACTGAAGCAGGTGAGCCTGGTTGGTGCGGATGAGGTAGTTGGATCCCTCCGACCATGGATCTCCAATTCTTCCCGGGACGGAAAAGACATCGCGGTTATAGGAGTTGGCTATATCTGCAGTGATTAACGCACCGCCTTTCCGTGCCGCTTCCACCACAATCAGGGCATCACACAACCCGGCAATGATCCGGTTTCGCTTAGGAAAGTTCTCGCGGTCGGGATTGGTACCACTGAAGAACTCGGTAATCAGGCCTCCACAAGAGATCATTTTTTCGGCCATAGCACTGTTTGTATATGGATAGATACGGTCGAGGCCATGCCCCAGTACTGCCACAGTAGGCAATTCCGCTTCCAGGGCAGCCCGGTGGGCGCAGCTGTCGATCCCATATGCCAGCCCACTGACTATCAAAGGTCTATGAGTAGCCAGCCCGTTAACAAGATCCCGGCAGATCCGCTTCCCATAACCGGTGGCGCTGCGAGTCCCCACAATCCCTACTACCCTGGGTTCATTCAGGTCAGTATTTCCTTTGTAGAAAAGCAGTAATGGGCTGTCAATACAGTGAGTCAACCGTGTTGGGTACAATGGGTCCTGAAAGAAGAGAGGAGAAATCCCAAAACGGTTTAGAAAAATCATCTCCTTTTCAGCCCGCCGAAAAATATCCTTGTTGCCTACAGCCCGGCTCAGCACCTCCCCTACTCCTTTTACTTTTTGAAGAATCCGCTTTGGTTCGCGAAAAACAGCTTCAGCACTGCCACACATAGTCACAAGCTTTTTCCCCAACACATCCCCGATCCCTGGAATCAGGCAAAGTGCAATCTGATACAATAGCATCTTTTATCATTTACCCTATTAATCGGGTTTGAAGCCAAAAAGTAATACCTAGTTTTACACAATTTTGCATTTTTCGGCTGTTCATGGTTTAACTTTGTTAAAATGAATTATCCGGAGAATACAAAAAGCATCCTCGTTTGCCCCCTCGACTGGGGTATTGGCCATGCCACGCGTTGTGTTCCTGTAATCAGGCTTTTTCTTGCCCGGGGATTCCGAATAGTGATCGCTTCAGACAGGCGCCCAATGGCGTTTCTCCGGCGTGAGTTCCCGGATCTCGAATTCGTCAGGTTTCCCGGAACACGTATCATTTATCCACAGCGCTCAATGATGGTACTCAAGATGCTGATTCAGGGTCCGAAGTTGTTTGGCGGGATACACAAGGAACACAAACTTCTCCGGAAGATAATTGCCGACTATGAGATTGACCTGGTTTTCTCGGACAACCGATATGGGTTATGGAGTACTGATGTGCCTTCAATATTTATGACCCACCAGCTTCAGATCAAGGTGCCGCATTACCTGAATCTGTTCTCTCCAATGCTGCAACGGTTCGTATATTCCATCATTCACAAATACAGTGAATGCTGGGTGCCCGACTTTGAAAACCACAAAGGGCTGGCAGGCGAACTGTCTCATCCGGCCAGAGTACCTGATCATGTTCATTACATTGGAACTCTTTCCCGTTTCTCAGGAACCATGGACCAACCAGGGTCACTGAAAATTCCCCCGTTCGAGATTCTGGTTCTTCTTTCAGGACCGGAACCCCAGAGAACTATCATGGAGGAAATATTGCTGGGTCAGTTGCAGGAAACTGATATTAAGACTGTGATCGTAAGGGGAATTACTGAAAAACAGGAGGAACGGAAGCTTTCAGAACATATCCGGATCTTCTCCCACCTCGAATCCGATACCTTGCAGGAATACATCAGGAAGGCGCTTGTAGTGATTTGTCGTTCGGGCTATTCCAGCATCATGGACATCGCAGCTATGGGAAAAAGAGCCATCTTTATCCCTACCCCGGGGCAAACAGAACAAGAGTACCTTGCCCGCTACCTGATGTCAAAAAAGATATACTTCTCAATATCCCAGAAAGAATTTAACCTGCTCTATGCCTTAGAGATGTCTAAAAACTACCCGGGAATGGTGTTGGATAATGATTATGGGGAGCTAAAGAACAGGATTGCACATCATTGCCACCATTGACATCATTGCCACCATTACGATGACTTCCCTCGGACGATGCATGCCTCGTCCCTACTTCGACCCTCGACCCTGATATCTCGACCCTGTTACCCCGGCCTGTTTACTTCTTATCACAAAATAGATTCCTGCCAGAACAAACGGAATGCTTAGCCACTGACCCATGTTCAGCGTCATGGTGGCTTCGAATCCAACCTGCGGTTCCTTGATAAATTCAATGAAAAACCGTATCCCGAAAACAAGGATTAGAAACATGCCGAAGATATAACCAGGTTCGGGTGTTCCATTTTTCCGGTAGTAGTACCAGCGGAGATAGAAAAAGATCAACAGGTAGGAAAGAGCTTCGTAAATCTGCGTTGGATGTCGCGGATCTACCGCTTCTGTTGGATTTGATGCCCTGACGAAAATGAATCCCCATGGAATGGTGGTTGTATTACCGAAAATCTCAGAATTCATCAGGTTTCCCATGCGGATAAGAAACCCGGCCAGGGCCACAATGATTACAATACGGTCGATCACCCATAGGAAAGGGCGCTTTTTCACTATGGAGAAGATTATCAGGGTTACAATGATCCCGATTCCTGCACCGTGACTCGCAAGCCCTCCCTCCCATACAGCGAATATTTTCAACGGGTGCGTCAGGTAGTAATCCGGTTCATAAAAGAGGCAATGACCCAAACGGGCACCTACCAGAGTGCCAATGATCATATATGTAGTCAATGAGTCGAGGACTTTCAGAGGGACACCCTCTTTCCGGAACATCCGCTGAAGGATAAGATATCCAAATACAAATCCCAGTGCAAACAAAACCCCATACCACCGCACCGCAACACTCCCGATCCGAAAAATTTCCGGGTCAGGGTTCCAGGTAATATATAGAAGGTTTTCAAGCATTGGTTTCGGGATTCGGGATTCGGGTTTTTTTTACCACATTAGTCACAATAGGACACATTAGTTCTATTGTGTTCTATGTGCCTATTGTGGTTCATTTCTTATTTTCCTAATTTCCTAATTCACTTCTAGTTAGCCTGGAACTGCATCCGCTGCGTAAACAGGGAGTCCAGCTTGCTCGCCAGCACAGGCTGCCCATTGTTTCGTGCAACACGACCAAGGTCTCTCAAAACGCTCAGTGCCGTCCGAATATCCTGGTCAAAATATACCTTACCTGGTCCCTCAACCGAGTTGTAGAAATCGAGCTCCTCCCCATAAACCTCTGCGAGCCGTTCCAGAATCATGCTCCCCTTTTCGGGTTCATCCAACTGGTAATACAGTTCTGCATAGGGAATCATGTATAGATCCCAGGGAAATTTGGATTCAGGGAAATATTCGAGATAATTGTCCATCAGCATTTTCGGCTCTTCTGTCCTCCCTAGTTCTATCAGACCCTTTGCGGTTCTCAGAATATTTGTCTTGGGCCGGAGGGCATTGTTCCGGCTCTCCGGATCGATGTATACATGTGGTTCGTTGAGGTTGCCCCATGCACAGTTATTCAGAAAAACATTAGCAGAGCCGATCGGGTCCACAACACCCAGTCCGGGAATATACTCATCCTGGTAAGCCCTAACCGGCATGAATTTATAAACAAATCCGGTCACATAGCACATCGAGTCCATGTTGAAGACATGCTTCACGCTTGATGGAGCAGCAAAGTACAGCGGCCTGGTGAAATTTGTTGAAGAGATCAAGTCGAGAAGCATCACATCATTCTTATATAACTGATTAGAACCTATGGTCCAGTAAATGGTATCCACCATACGATCAACCAATTCCGGAGGTACGATGCCATACTTCACACAATTCTCCTTGTTTACAGTAAGTTTGATCTTCTTTGCCGGGAAGAACTTAATCCGTTGCCCGTTCTGAAGGGTCAGATAGGTTTGCGGACTGGTGCTCTTGATCCATCCAATCAGGTCTTTAAGCTCAACATAGTCTTTGAATCCAACATTATAGTAGGGAAGAATATCGTTGGTTCCCTGCCGGTAATCTATTTTAGGAAGGGTAAAAGGGATCGGTTCAGAATCATACATCTTTTTGTAGAGTTGGTCAATGTACCAGGCCCCTGAAGCAAGCATCAGGTTAACCACGCGTACATCCGTACGGATTCCTTCCACCTCCTGGTCATACCATAGCGGGAAAGTGTCGTTGTCTCCGTTGGTAAAGAGGATCGCCTGAGGTTCGCAGGAATTGAGGTAATTGGCAGCAAAGTCGCGACAGGAGTATTTATCAGAGCGATCGTGGTCATCCCAGTTTTGCTGGGCCATCAACCCGGGTACAAGAATCAGGGTAACAGCAAAGACCACACCAATAGAGACCTTCTCATTTACTTTCCTCCTCATCCATTCGATCAACTGAATCACCCCTATTCCAATCCAGATGGCAAACGCATAGAACGAGGCAGCATAGGCATAGTCCCGTTCCCGTGGTTCATAAGGCTGCTGGTTGAGGTATACAACAATAGCCAGTCCGGTCAATATAAACAGTGAAGCTACAACGATAGTATCCTTGTAATCCTTTTTCAGGTGAAAGATCAACCCGATAATTCCAAGGATCAACGGGAAGAAAAACAGCGTATTGTGTGCGCGGTTCTGCATGGAATCAGGCAGGTTAGTCTGATCGTGCCCCAGTCGCATCTTGTCGATGAATGGAATCCCGGAGATCCAGTTGCCATTGGCAGGACCTCCGAATCCCTGGATGTCATTCTGTCGGCCTGCAAAATTCCACATAAAGTAGCGGATATACATATGGCCAATCTGGTAGCTAAAAAAGTATTTCAGATTCTCGCCAAAAGTAGGCCGGCTCCTGGTCTCCTGCTTTCCATCGGGACCGGTAATGGTGATCTGTCTCCCCTCTCCTGCCCAGTTTTTGTAGAACGATTCATGTCCTTTCCGTGCACGGCTCCACATTCGGGGAAAAAGTGTCGTAAAACGCTTGTCAAAAACAGGAATTGTTCCTTTCCGGTCATCAATAATGATATAATTTCCTGCTTCGTCATCCCGCCTGTATACGGGTGTGCCATCTTCATAATCAACAATAGGGGCACTCCAGTATTGGCCATAAGCGATCGGCCAGTCTCCGTATTGTTCCCTGTTCAGGTAAGAAAGCATGCTGATTGCATCTTTAGGAGCATTTTCGTTGATAGGTGTATCGGCGTCTGCACGGATTATCAACATCACAAACGTTGAATAGCCTATCAGGATGAAGGTGATCCCCAGAATGATGGTGTTCCAGATCACCTTTTGCTGCTTCCTGGTATACCAGAGCCCCCAAACGATCAAACCGATCAGTAACAGAAAATAGAAGATGGTGCCTGAGTTGAATGGAAGCCCGAATCCGTTCACAAAAAGCAGTTCAAACTTGGCAGAACCCTTCACTACCCATGGGATAATGATAAACATGATAAAGGCCAGGATAAGAATTGAGATGATGGCAGTAAACACCATTCCCCAGCGGGTTGGCTTGAACTTTTTGAAGTAGTAGACAAAGGAGATCGCAGGAATTGCAAGCAGGTTTAACATATGAACTCCTACGGAAAGGCCGATGGTGAATGCCAGCAGGATGAGCCATCGGTAAGAATGTTTTTCGTCGGCCTGCTCTTCCCATTTCAGGATGATCCAGAAAGCCAGGGCGGTCATTAATGCCGACATGGCATATACCTCCCCTTCCACTGCAGAGAACCAGAATGTATCGCTAAACGCATAGGTCAGAGCGCCGATAAATGAAGCAGCAAAGATCGTGTACATCTTCCCGTCAGTCATCTCGCCGTTAGGAGCGACCAGCTTTTTTGCCAGCAGGGATATCGACCAGAAAAGAAAAAGGATGGTAAGGCTGCTGCTGAGTGCCGACATGATGTTGACCATCAGGGCTATCTGAGATGTATCACCAAAAGCAAAGAGGGAGAAAAACCTGCCCAGGAGCTGAAAAGTAGGTGCTCCTGGAGGGTGCCCAACCTGCAACTTATAAGCGGTTGCAATATACTCGCCACAGTCCCACCAACTCGCTGTAGGTTCAACAGTCAGAAGGTATACAATGGATGCAATGACAAAAACGCTCCAGCCAAAGATCCTGTTCAATGTCTTGAAATTCTTCATAATAGAGAATGAAAACGTAGATTTGAGCCCACGAAAGTACAAAAAATACACGTTCTGTCAGAAGTTGTGTAATGTAAAAGGAATTATTAATTTTGCACCGCAAAGTCAGAAACCCTTACTTCAAACTTCTACGTTCTTACTTCCAGTTCTAACTTCAAACTTCTGACTTCTAACTTGCCCCTGACCCATGGTGTAATGGCAGCACAAGAGATTTTGGTTCTCTCGGTTTAGGTTCGAATCCTAGTGGGTCAACACTTTTTGTAACAAAAACCCTGTAGATAAAGCGTTTACAGGGTTTTTGTTTTTTATGGGGACTGTATGGGGGACAATATCCCTCTCTCCAAAACCTTTTTACTCTACAGCTATCTGATGCTTAATTTGGTTTGAAAGGATTTGTCATCAGAGTTAATCCTGACCAGATAGAGACCAGTTGTCAACCCAGAAAGGTTAATCACTTCCTGTATGTTATCCCCGTTTGGTATGATGAATTGATGATAAAGGATCCGTCCATACAGATCCACAATATTCAGGGTATAAGAGTGTTCCCCGGCACCTTTCAACGATACCGTCACCTCTCCGGAAGCCGGGTTGGGATATACCCGGAAACGGTCTGCCAATCCTTCATGACTGGTTTCGATGGCTGTGATACTCGGTATAGCTATGTCATCGATGGCAAAATCTCCCGCCTGGTCGCAAGAGGTCACACCCCTGAATCTCAGGGCGACAATCTGGCCGCTCCAGGGTGTAAGGTCTATATCCAGTTCGATCCATTCGTCTCCACGATTGCCGTAGATAGGAGGTATGATGTCAGCAGTGATCACTGAGCCGTCAAAAAGGTCCACGTGAAACATGCCGATATCGGTCCCGTAAGCATGATACCATAGTGTCATTTTGAAAGCGCCCCCATTCGTAAGATCAATACAGGGGGTGTTGATGACAGCCTCTTTATTCAAACAATTGGAAGAGGGTTCGATGTATAGGTATTGTCCGGTGCTGGTACCGGTTGTATGATCGGCGGAAGGACCTGTCAGGCTGGTTGGAGTGGGCCCCGAATATGTTCGCCAGTCGTGTTGGTCATACACATAATTTTCCATGTTAAACCATCCCTCTTCAAGGTCACATGTATAGAGTTCACAAATGGGTTCAGAGGCACATTTTGGCCAGGAATCAAAGTTCTGCTCATAGCCGACGGAGACAACCATTCCATCGATCACTTCGAATGGGATATCCAGCATGTCGTTAGTTGGATTTTGGTCGGGAGCATATTGTACCCAGGCTTTAAGGTTATAGAATCCAGCAGAGGAGATGTCGATCTCAGCTGTGAAGGTATAATTGATCGTAGAATCCGGTTTGATTGTCCCGGTGTAAACCTCTGCGACGCCTCCGCTGCTATTGAGCTGGTATCTCAGGGTGGGATCTGTAATCTCTTCAGAACCATTGTTCCGGACTTTAACGGTAACCACAACAGATGTGAGGTCCATATTGTTTTGAAACAGACCCCACCCAGCTGTTGGTATGGAAGCCATCTCTGCATCAGCCTGGTAGCAATTGAAGGGAGCATATGGGCCTTCGATAGAAGTAGCCCTTCGGCCAATGGCTCCATCCTCTCCCACGGCCCCGACACTGAACCACGATCCGGAGGTTGATATGGTATCATCCACGATATAGGAAGTGATAGTTGTTATCCCGACAGAATCCATATACTTCTCTCCCAGTTTGAAGACGACATATGAGGTAGCGCCAATAACCGGATTCCAGTTGAGGTGGACTGCATCACTACAGGCCCAGTCGATCTCCAGGTTGCATGGTACACCTATCATGGTAAATGGAGCATCCGATTGTGAGAACGATGCTCCTTTGGTGATCTTCACAAGGGCTTCACCTGTAATTGCATCGGGGACAGTCCAGTTGTAGGTCCGATTGGTTCCCGTGAGATCTGCTATGATCATTTCCCATGTTTGGCCATTGTCTGACGAAAATTCCAGTGTAAAGGTTTCACTGTCTCCAAATGCATCCCAACGGATTGTTTCCGTTTCGCCAGGCACAAATGATTCGCCACCAATCGGGTAAGTCAGAACAACCTCCTCCGGGATAAACTCCCATATCACGTAATAGGTTTGAGGTCCCTGTGGCACGGTTACACCTTCTACATTGAGAGAATAAGTTCCGGCTGCAGGATCATTTAGTGTGACCTGTTCCATGTTGTTATGGTCATCTATCCTTCTTGTGGCCACCATGGACAAACTGTCGGGGTGAGGGAAATGGCTTAACACCCATGGATTCCAGGTAGTAAAGGATGGATCGGTGAGGGTCATATTCAGGTCGTTCACCAGCGCCCAGGTTGTATTTACCGTGGCTTCGTAATCGGTCCAGTAAACCATGACCCTGAGCTGAGCAACATTGGCAGGCACATCGATGAGGTGCGTTATATCATCTCCCTGATCAAGTGAACCAGAATCAAATCGTGCTTCTTCAATCACTTTTACTGCCCGTAGTGCGTTGACCCTGCCCCATCCGAACTTGAAATCAGGACCTGGGTTTCCGAGGTCTTCCGCTGTGTTCAAAAGCGTAGCTTTTATCATTCCCGCCATTGGATCATCCCCGTTATATGTTTCGCGATAAGCCTGGAAAAGTTGTGCCAGTGTGCCGGCTACACCTGGACAGGCCATGGAGGTTCCCGACTTATATGCATAAGTATTGGGGTTAATGGTGGAGAGAACATTGGATCCCTTGGCTGCGAGATCGGGTTTAATCCTTCCGTCGTGTGCTGGTCCCCGGCTGCTGTAACTGTCCAAAACATCAAGGTAATTGACACTTGCAACGGAAATGACATTTTTTCCGACTTTATGACCGCCGGTAATGTTACCCCAACCCGGACCCGCTCCGTATCCACAGCTGCTGGATCCTGAATTTCCGGTTGAGAAGACATGCATTATGGAGGGGAAGGTCCGTACCTGTTGATCGAGCATCCGGGCAAGGGAGTTATATCCGGCATTGCATCCGTTCCCGTAAGAGGTAGAGGTGATTCTGATCCCAAGGTTACCATAATCCTGTGGAATGGAGTTGAACCCCGGATAATTTGTTGCTGAATATACATAAAGACTTGCACCAAAGGCATTGCCTTTAGCCCGTGGATCTAAATTTCCAGCAGCCATGATGATACCGGCACAATGATCTCCGTGATTTCCGTTATTGTTTGACAGGAACTGGTCAAGAATTCTCCCTTCATAGTCGATGTGTGGGCCGATGATCCCATCGTCCTGCAACTCAACATGGACCCCGGTACCGTCGAAATGACGTCCGGCCCCATAATCGGTTGCAACGGTGTTATTATGATGAAGTGTGCGCCCGGTGTAATTTTCTGGATCTGGCTCAGGATCAACCGGTTCCATGTAACTGATAAAAGGCAGTTCAGCGATGACTCTTATATCGGTAGCATGAACAGCTACATTGATAATCTTCCCAAAGGTGTTGTGGGTAATGACAGAAAGACCTGTTGACTGCAAAGCGCTGACAACCTGATCGGGCTCGAGATTGGGATAATAATTAATCAGGACGCTGATATCTCCATTCTCCATGATGGCATGGTCGGGATAATTTCCTTCATAAAGAATCTGTGAAAGTTTGTAATCCACATCCACATCAGAAATACTCCTGATACTCTTTCCGGCTAATGAGCCAGGGTCAAAATTATGTTGAAAAGCGACAAAATAAGCATTCTTCGGAAGGTAATCAAGTAGGTTAACTCCGGCATTTTTTAGTGCTATTCTGGCTGATTGATCAGGGATTTTGTAAAATTGTATGATTTTGAAAAACTGGTCCTGAAACAAAGACTCATTAAGGAGGTTAAAGGAGGCAAGGTATTCTTCGGCATTGGCTTCAGGAATGATCTCACCGGTTCTGAAATAAATCCTGTAATCGCTTACCGATTCCTGGGCAGATGCCTGAAGCACACAGAAAAGGTTCACCAATAAAATAAGAGATATCGTACGCATAGATAAAGATATTTAATTGTGAAAGTCATGATTGTGGTCAGCTAAGATAGAACTAATTGGTAAACTCGTAAATTCCTAAAATTATTGATAAATTCGTATTTTCAACATCGGCTTGAACAGAAAGCGGGCTGACGGTTGTTTAAACGTGTCAATTATGCATCGGATAAGAAATATATCACTCATATTAAGCATGTTGCTGTTATTCGGTTGTATCAAGTCTTATGATCCGCTAATTGACAGCAATGTGGAGAAAAAGTATGTAGTGTCAGGACGGATAACCGATAAAGAAGGTTGGCAGGAGGTGGAAGTTTCTCTCTCTTCCCCCATTGATTCTCCGGAGTACATTCCGGTATTGGATTGCCAGGTAAAGATCCTGGATAACAGGGGCAATGTTTTTTCGCTTGCAGAATACAACCCGGGACAATACCAGGTATGGATAAGCCAGGAATATCTTACAACAGGCACCTCTTACCAGGTCAGGGTTACTGTACCCAACGGAGAAGAGCTGGTATCAGGATTCGATACGATGTCAGCCTGTCCTCCCTTGGATTCTGTTTTTTATTCCCTGGAAGAGGTTCTGATATCCAACCCTGGAAATTACCTGAAGGGAATGCAGTTCTATGTAGACCTGAATGCGGAGGGCGATTACAGTCAATTTTACAAATGGGACGTAATAGAGACCTGGGAATACCATGCCCCCCTTCCTCTGGAATATTACTTTGATGGCACCCACCATGAGGTCAAACCCCCTGATTTTTCCAACCAGGTTTGCTGGAAGACCGATCTCGTGAAGAATGTCTTTACCGTTTCCACGAAGAACCTTACTCAAAATATTTACAATCAATACCCATTGCAATTTGTTGACGGACGCCGCAGTTCACGTCTCGGAATCCAATACAGTATTTTGGTCAGACAGCTTTCTTTGAGTGAGGGAGCCTACAATTACTGGGAGCAGCTGCGCATCAACAGCAATGAACAAGGTGGACTTTATGAAAAACAACCCCTTGCCATCAGAGGCAACCTAATGAATATAAGCAACCCCGGAAAAGATGTGCTGGGCTATTTTTATGCTGCATCGGAATCCTCCGGAAGATATTTTTACAAGGATATTGAAGGAATTATCCCGGATTTCGAAAATTTTTGCCAGGAAAGTGACCTTGGGAGATTGGGTTGGAAAGAGTACTACTGGTGGGAATACCCTGTTTACTATTATTTTAATGAGTTCGGAAGGTTAAGAATATTGAATCACATATGTGTTGATTGTCCACTAATGGGCGGCACTACTGTAAAACCCGATTTTTGGCCAAATTAGCATAAAATTTGAAAAAGATAACGTTACATTTTTCAATCAAAGAAATCACCCCAGACAGGGAAGTTGTTTTTGAATCCCAGGGAATTAACGAGGGAAGAAACGTTCCTGAAAAGATCTCTGATCTTTATGATTATTCTCTTTCAGTATTCCAGAAAGATATTGAACCCAAAGCAATTAGACAAGAAATTACTATTCCGGAGTTTTCGGAAATCTTTCAGGGAAATGGCGACAATGATGAAAATACTCCGGTGCAACACATTTTTTCTCTGGCAGATTCCCTCGAACTTTTTGCTTTTACCCTGGGACAGAATATCAGTGATACCATTTCAGGCCTGTTCTCAAGTAAAGATTTTGCATTGGCTTACATGCTCGATTCTATTGCTTCAGCAAGTACAGATAAAGCAGCCTCCATTGCTGAACAATATAGTAAGGAATCAGCAAAAACCCTGCTGTATAGCCCTGGATATTGTGGCTGGCATATAAACGGACAAAAACAGCTTTTCAAAAAACTTAAACCTGAACGAATTGGGATCTCTTTGTCTGACCAATTCCTTATGATACCGTTAAAGTCAATTTCCGGCGTTTTAATTACCGGGAAAAAGGAAATTCATACATTTGATAATGATTTTACCTTTTGCGCTCAGTGCAAAACGTTCAGTTGTATTGCCAGACAAGAACATCTGTTGTACTAAAAATCGGAAATACTATGGGAATCAGGCCGGCCTTACATTTTTTAGAGAATAATTTAATTGAGAAGATCATATCGGAAGCACGTGATCTCCTCTGTAACCTGGGAATAACCCTGCATAACAAGGAAGTTCTGGATGTACTATCCGGATATGGTGCGACAGTTGATCAGGATAAATTTCATGTACTATTCACGAATGATGTCATTGACAAAGCCCTTGGATCTGCCCCCTCCTCATTTAAGCTGTTTGATGTATTGGGGAATGAAACGCATGATTTCTCTGGTTTTAACAGCTATTTCACACCCGGCACTGCAGCAATCCATATCCTGGATCACAAGACAAATGAAATCCGGAAGCCAACTACTGCTGATTTCATAGATTACTCCAAACTGATGAGCGGGTTGAACTATATTGCTTCGACAAGTACTGCTTTCATCCCAGCTGATGTAACAGAAAAAATTTCAGACAGTTACCGGCTCTACCTGAGTTTGCTATATTGTGAGAAACCTGTGGTTACAGGAGCCTTTACTATTGAGGGTTTTGAAATAATGAAAGATCTGCAGCTCGCTGTCAGGGGAACAAAGGAAGCGCTGGAGGCTAAACCCCTGACGATATTTTCCTGCTGCCCTACTTCACCTTTGAAATTCAGTGATGTTACATCTCAAAATGTTGTTGATTGTGCCCGGTTTGGGATCCCCGTTGAATTCATTTCCATGCCTCTTTCCGGATTCATGGCTCCTGTGACCCTTGTCGGCAGTTTAATACAACACACAGCCGAAACAATCAGTGGAATTGTTATCAGTCAGCTGACCAATCCCGGCACACCTGTACTTTACGGCGGATCGCCTGCAATATTTGACATGCGGTATGAGACAACACCTATGGGAGCAATAGAAACCATGATGTTAGATTGTGCCTATAACGAAATAGGTAAATTCCTTGGATTTCCAACTCAAGCCTATATTTCACTCAGTGATGCAAAAAGCCTCGATGCACAGGCAGGAATGGAATCATCGATGGGTGCTACACTTGCTGTCCTTTCAGGGATCAACAATATCTCCGGGCCTGGCATGCTCGATTTCGAAAGCTGCCAGAGCCTGCAAAAACTAATTCTGGATAATGAAGTCTGTGGGATGACGCAGAGGATGGCCAGGGGAATTGAACCAAAAGAAGATTTTCCCTCCATGCCTTTGTTCCAGGAATTAGTAAAGGAAAAACACCTGCTCATCTCAAAACATACACGAAAATATATCAGGGAAGAACATCATTTTTCGGGGAAGATCATCAACAGGGCAAACCTGTCAAGGTGGAAGGAAGAGGGGAGCCTTAGCCTGACCGACAGGGCTAACCTGGAGATAGAAAGGCTGCTAAATGACTACCACCCATCCAGGCTTCCTGAAGATATAAAGAAAGAGTTAACCCTGCGCATGGAAGCCGAAGCACGTCGTAACGGGATGGATAAACTACCGGAATAGCAAATCCCAAATCCCAAATCCCAAATCCCAAATCCCAAATCCCAAAACAATATAGATACGATGGATATACTGCAGCAGATTTCAGAGCAAATAGATCTTGGTGATGATGAAAAGGTGTATGAATTAACCGCCACAGCTATTGAACAAAAGATCCCTGTGAAACGAATTCTTGAGGAGGGTTTGTTAGACGGAATGAATATCGTTGGAAAAAAATTCAAAGAGCATGATATATTTCTTCCGGAAGTGTTAATGGCAGCAAAAGCCATGAATGCAGGGATGGAGCTTATCAAACCCTTGCTTCTGTCTGGTAATATTCCCATGAAAGCTAAGGTAGTTCTTGGTACTGTAAGAGGAGACTTGCATGATATCGGGAAAAATCTGGTTGGGGTCATGTTGAAAGGTGCAGGGTTTGAAGTGATTGACCTTGGGAATGATGTGTCTCCGGAAAAATTCATTGAAACTGCGAAACGTGAAGGGGCACAGTTCATTGGAATGTCAACTCTTTTAACAACCACGATGCCTGTAATGAAAGAAGTTATAGAGCTGCTGAGGATAGAAAATCTCGAGGGTAAGATTAAAACCCTTGTTGGTGGAGCTGCGGTTTCGAAAAGTTATGCTGAAGAAATCGGTGCAACTGCTTATTGCTATGACGGCTCCAATGCCGTAGAATATTTAAATTCTGTCATCTGAATATGAAAGCTGTACTGGATCGGATAAAACAGGGAGAAATTCTTGTTTGTGATGGTGCCATGGGCTCTTTACTGATGGACCGGGCTAAGGAACATCTGAAGGGCACCTGTCCTGAATCCATCAATCTCAGCCATCCGGAGATTATCAGGGAAATAGCAGCATTATATATCCAGGCAGGAGCTGACATCATAGAGACAAATACGTTTGGGGGGTCTCCCCTGAAACTGGCAAGCTACTCGCTTGATGATAAAACTGAAGAGATAAACAGGGCAGCCATCCTGGCAGTAAAAAATGCTTCAAGCAAGAACATATATATTTGTGCGTCAATTGGCCCAAGCGGTAAACTTCTCAAACCCTTTGGGGATACGGAACCAAAAGAAATTTACGAGAGTTTTTACCGGCAGATCAAAGTACTTGTTGATGCCGGTGCTGATATAATTAGTATTGAAACGATGACCGACCTGAATGAAGCATCTCTTGCCGTTGAGGCAACACGGAATATATCTTCGTCAATTCCTGTGATTGTTTCGATGACGTATGAATCAACTTCCAGGGGATTTTTCACCATGATGGGAACACGTATAGAAGTGGCATCAAAAAGACTGGAAGATTCAGGTGTTGATGTGATTGGGTCAAATTGTGGAAATGGTATTGAGAACCTGGTTCTGATAGCACAAGAGCATAGGAAGCATACACAACTTCCTTTAATGATCCAGGCAAATGCAGGAATTCCGGAGCTTCGGGAAGGAGTAACGGTTTATCCTGAGTCTCCGGAATTCATGGCAGAGAAATGCAACGGATTGATATCCATTGGCGTATCCATAATTGGTGGATGTTGTGGCACTACCCCCGCGCATATAAGGGCTATTCGGAATGTCGTTGATCAAAGGGGTAAAAAGTTGCTGAAAACTTAATAATTAAAGATTTTATGATATGAATCAGAGTGGCGGAGTTGAAGGAAAAGGAAAAATCGGGTTCTGGATGAGCACCTCCCTGGCAGCAGGGAATATGATAGGATCAGGCGTTTTTTTGTTGCCTGCAGCCCTGGCGTTTTTTGGAGGGATCAGCATATTCGGCTGGATTTTTACTGTCGTTGGCACACTGTTTCTTGCCCTGGTTTTTGCAAGACTCAGCAAACTGATCACCAAAGCGGGCGGACCGTATACATATTCACGGGAGGGTTTTGGGGAATTTACAGGCTTTCTTGTAGCCTGGGGTTATTGGATATCAATCTGGTGTGCCAATGCAGCTATTGCAGTAGCAGGAGTTGGATACCTCTCCTTTTTCATCCCTGCGCTGAAAGATAATTATTTGCTTTCTGCCAGTGTTGCTATTGCTGCAATCTGGTTTTTCACATACATCAATACGAAAAATATTCAACAGGTTGGATTGGTACAGCTCATCACCACCATTCTTAAAATTATACCATTGTTGCTGCTGGGAACCTTTGGATTTTTCTATTTCAACAGTGCCCACTTTACACCGTTAAACCTAACTCTTGATTCCAACTTTGATGCTATCACGGCAACAGCTGCATTAACGTTGTGGGCGTTTCTCGGGTTGGAGTCGGCTACCGTTCCATCGGATAAGGTAAAGAATCCTACGAAAACAATACCAAGGGCTACCATTGCGGCGATCGTGATTACTGCCCTGCTCTATATTTCAAGTACGGTAGGAGTCATGGGAATCATGGCCCCGGCTGAACTGCAGCATTCTGCTGCACCATTTGCAGATGCAGCCCAGATGGTTTGGGGAAACTGGGCCTCACACCTGATTGCAATCGGAGCTGTGATTTCATGCTTTGGAGCCCTCAACGGATGGATCCTGCTCCAGGGGCAAATCCCCCTGGCCGCTGCCAGAGACAAGCTCTTCCCCGCCAGTTTTAACAAGGTGTCAGTCAAAGGAATACCTGTCATTGGGCTTATCATCGGCAGTGTGCTTGCATCATTCCTGGTAACCTTAAACTATACCAGGGGACTGGTGCAGATGTTTGCATTTATCATTATGCTCTCCACCCTCAGTTGCCTGTTGCCATATCTCTTCTCTTCACTTTCAGAGGTTATGCTCTATCTGAGGAAGAAGAAAAGCTTTAATAAAACCAGGTTTATTGCCGCAGTATGTATTTCGATACCCGCTTTCCTCTATTCATTATGGGCCATAACCGGACTGGAATATGAAATTCTCCTCTGGGGAATTATCCTCTTGTCAGCAGGGTTGCCGATATATGCCTTCGTGAAATTAAAAGCGAGAAAAAAGAGGCTCTAGTTTGTCTTGACGATCTTAGCTGTTTCCGACTTATCCCCTGCAATCACATGGATTACATAAACCCCGACAGGGTATCCTGAGAGGGAGATCTTATGGGTTTGGATTCCCTGGAGCTCCTTTCCCATGATCTTGTCGCCACGCATACCATAAATTTCAAATCGAATGTCGGTGAAAGCATTCATGTTTGTGACTTCGAGTGTAACATCATCACGGGTGGGATTGGGATATAGTTTGACGAAACGATCTCCAGCATCACCGAAGAGGATATAAGAATCTTCAACCCCAACATTATTGTCAACCAGACTTGGTGCAAGTGTAATAGGTGTGCAATAGGTGCTGGAGATGTATGCATGCAGGTAACCTCCTGATTGAACGGTTGTTCCCGGAAGGAGACTGATCTTGCTTCCGGCTATCAGGGTAACATTCCCGCCGCTCTGCACCACAAATGTGCTTACCCCACCGGCAACCGTAAGCGTATTTACTGCAGAGTAGCAGGTTGTTGTACCGATCGGGATGGTGATATCGGCAAGTGTCCTGTCCATAGGAGGGTTTACTTTTCCATCCACACCGCTGAAACTGCTGAAGGTAGTCAGTCCGTTTGCTGTGAGCTTATGCGTGGAGGCATTTGTCATAGAATAGGTTACCCATGGAGCGGAGCTGACTTTTGCAGTAACAATGTCGTCCTGTGTTCCGGGGGCTGTAATAACGACATCATCCTCAGTATAGGTAAAGGTGGCATCACAATTGAAACCGGAAACATTAGAGCTGGAGAGCTCCCAGTAACGGGTCAGGTAGTTATCCGTGATATTGACATCCGGGTATTTAGCATCCACCACTCTTGCCGCTACGTAGTTATCAGCAACGAAGGTAGCACTGTTGAAATTGACCTCCAGCGGGCTGTATTCAACGGTAGATGTGTTATCGCCAATTGGGAACACGAAGCTACCCAGAAAGGTTGGTATGAACTCTTTTCTTAATTCCCCGGTTCCGTTGGTGATGACATAACTTAATCCGGTTCCCGGACCTGCACCGGAAATTGTTGCCAGGTGTCCAAGGTGAAAGTTGTTATTACCCAGAATAAGATGACCGCTGGTCAGGTCCAACCCGCCCTCTGCCCCGGTTTGACCCGACAGTGTCACACCTGCGCCATTATTTATGCTTACTGTAGGAAACACGTTCTGTCCACTGATATCCTGAACTGAGGCGCCGGTAAAAGAGACCATTCCGGTAGTTGGATCACCAATTGCATCACTCCCCGGATGCTGATTTGTCAGATCACCTTTCAAATCAAGGGTTCCATCTATATTGACATCAGCCCCGTTCTCGATGATAAAGTCACCCTGGGAAACCAAAGTGGATCCGTTTTCTATCACCAGGGTCGTGCCATTGGTTATTTTCGTTTGAGAAAGTACATCCTGATGAAGAAACAGGGATAATCCTATCGCCCCAATCAAGCTAATTGCTATGGATAACCGAAATCCGTGTAATATATAAAGCTTCTTTTTCATAAGAGATGTCTTTTGAGCATATCAAATATATTAAAATTATATGTTGAATCACTTTTTTTGATGTTTTTTTTTTCAAAATAATTTACTTCAACATAACAATGTTTTTCATACTTTTAATGCGAAATTTCTAGTCTGTAACCAACTTGATCCCCAGGGAACCATGAAAAGAATATTTTTCATTATACCATTAGTGATTCTGTTTTCATTGACAGGATTGACTCAGAGATTCTACATTCAGGGAAGCGGAGGATATGCATTTGGATTTCTCAAAGAGAATATGTCAACGGCTTTACTTACAGCAAAAGTCAGAAGTGACACCCTTTACGATCAAGTATCACAGAATGAAAGCCACCTGTTTTCATTCGGTACGGGAGGACGGCTTGCTCTGGGGGTTGGGATGAAACTGAACGATTATTTGTCACTGGAACTGGCAGGGTTTTATAATCCCTGCAAAACACTCAAAACTGAGGCCAGTGAATATTACACCTACACTGAGGGTGGCTTTTTCTTCGATTTCAACGAACACCATACTTACAAAGGGAGAGAATTCGGGTTTCTGCCGGCTGTAAAATTCAGTCTCCCGGCCGGATCTCTCAGGCCTTATGCCAGGATAGGGATCATCTTTTCATTTATCAGCCTGACTTACAACTACGAAGGAACCTACCTCACCACGCATCCCATGTATTATCCAACCGGAAGTGAACGATCTACTCTGGAAGCAAAGAGAAGCCTGAATCTGGGAGCCGCTGCCGACTTTGGATTTGAGATTACCCTTGCCGACAGGCTCTTCTTTTTCCTTGAAGCAAACGGATCATTTATCTCGTACAGACCTAAAAAAGCAACATACACCGAATATGTAGTAAATGGCGACGATATCCTTGGAGATCTTACAACATATGAGAAGGAGGTTGTTTATGTTAAAAATTATACTTGGACAGATAGTGTTGATGATGACTCACCCCGGGAACGTGTATATATAACCTTTCCGTTCAGTTCACTAGGACTCTCTGCCGGGTTAAGGTTCAACTTTTTTCAGTAGGAATGATTTCATGTCGCGACGCAACTGCGGCCGTATATATCTTGACTTGCCCAATGTTTCATATGTAATCCTGAAGATCTATTCCTTTACTGGTGAACTTTTAAGGAGTGATACCTATAACGGGAATGACCTCTATCTCATCGACCTGAGCCAGTTTTCAAACGAATTCCATACCAATGTTCATAAAGTGGTGATCAGATGACAGAGGGCAGTGAGCAGTGGGCATTGTGTCCAAATCAGAAAAATCGACTTATACAGGTAGTAAAAGCCATACGATCCCAATCAGGATGGCAATAACTCCTCCTGCAAATGAGATCCATTTCAACAATTTATACCGTTGTGCCGTTTCAAGTTTGTGCGCGATTATTCCAAGTAACCAGGTGAAGGCAATCATGGTTAGAATGGTTCCCGATCCGAAGGCGGATAAATAAATAACCGGCTTCAGTGTTCCTGGAAGAACCAGTGTGGGAAGGATAGCAACAAGGTGACTGAATCCGGCCAGCCCGTGAAGCACTCCGATACCAAGGGTTGTCCATACCGTTTGCCTGACTTTGACAGCATGCTCATGATCATGCGCTTGCAGATCAGAATGGTCATGCTTATGTACATGAACGACTACATCAGGATCAGTATGTACATGCGGATGGGCGTGTTTTTTAAGCGGAGATTTAATATAAATTCTGGCAATGGCCCAACCGCCGATTAAAATTAGCATGAACCCGACAATCCGCTCACTGTTGGCGGAAATGATCTCTACCGGAAAAAATTCTTTAAAAAGAATGAAGAGTACCCCCAGCAGAAGCGCTCCAATGGTATGTCCAAGACCCCATGAACAACCTATGATCCAAGCCCTTTTCCGGAAATTAATGGAGAAAGGAGTGACAGCAGCAAGGTGGTCAGGACCAGTAAGGACATGTGTGGCCCCAGCAAAAAAACCGGTGAGAAAAATCAGCATATCGTTCGGACCGGCATTAATTTCTCAAGCATGTGCTGAACCGTGGAGAGTATCTCTGGATAACATTTCTGTATAACCGGAGAGAAGGAGTTACTGAATACTCTGTCCTCCTCTATTTCTATGGCAATAATTGTGATAGAGGAGGGGATCTTCATGCCTGTTCTTCTCCCTAGTTCAAGGGCCGTAAGGAAATTGATGTCATGAAGGTTCGACAAATGAAGGGTTTCCTTAAAATCATCCGGGGTATAACAATAGACTGTACCGGGGTCGTTTTTCAAGGTTCTTATGGCATCGATGATGAAAACAGTATCAAAATCCTTAATTATTTCCAGCAGTTCAAGACCTCCAAGCGATGCGTTCTGGTAAACGATATGATCAGGGAATTGATTTTTATCCAGATCGTGAATCAATTTTGGTCCAATACCATCGTCTGTGAGAATTTCATTGCCTATTCCAAGCATTAAAATTGATCCTGAATGAACTGATGTTTCTACCACAATCACGGGTATTTTTCCAATGCTTATTTGACAGAAATGAAAAGCCAGGAAAACCTGACTGTTGATTAACCTCTCTTTGTCGACTGCAGAATATTCCCTTCCTGATCCCTGACATTCAATATCATTCTCATTTGGCCGGGAAGAGAATGTGTGGCACAAGAAAAGCAGGGATCGTATGCACGGAAGGCCATTTCGATCATATTTAAGGTCCCTTCATTGACCTCCTCCCCTTTCTTGATCAGCCCCTGTGCTGCTTTTTTTATTGACATGCAGATCGCAGCATTATTATTTGTGGTGCCAACGATCAGGTTAACTTTCCTGACCATCCCTTTGTCATCTGTCCAGTAATGATGAGTCAGTGTTCCCCTTTGAGCTTCTACCACACCAACACCCTCCCCGACAATTTTTTCAATTGGTGTGCGCAAATCTGTTCCAATAATGTCAGGGTCCAGAGCAAGTTCAAGGCAATGCTCTGCAGAATAGATTAACTCAATTAACCGGGCCCAATGCATGGCAAGGGTTGCATGAACCGGCTTCCCTCCCAGTGTTTCATACATAAATTTATATTCCTGCTGGGCAATGGGAGTGGCCATACCATCAGCAGCATTAAGCCTGGATAACGGCGTTGCCTGGTAAACGCTTGAATCCTGTCCGTCAATAAAGCCCTTCCAACCAATCTTTTTCAGATACGGAAATTTTAAATAGCTCCATGGCTCAACCCGTTCCTCAATATAATCAATATATTCATCTCCGCTGTATTTGTACAATTCGTTCCCTGTCGTATCCACAACACGTACTTTCCCATCATAAAAATTCACTAAATTGTTTTTATCTACGAGTCCCATTGAATGAAGGACAAGCGAATAGGGGCCGTTGAGAATCAGATCCACATAGTCCTTATTTCCAAGGACAACATCCTTGAACAATTGAATGGAAAATTTAGAGAATTCAACAAAACCTTCTGCTTTCTTTACGATATCATCCCGTTGTTCAGGTGTAATTCCTTTTTTAACGCCACCGGGAATGTTCATGACTACATGGGTCTGATGACCTCCGATAAGTGCCTGAATTTCCTGGGCAATCCGACGTTGCTTGATCACTTCGGTGCCGATCTCCAATCCAACTTTGGCGATCACCCCAAGGATATTCCGTTCTGCCGGATCTGCCGTTGGCCCTACTACAAAATCAGGGGCTGCCAGGGCATAAAAATGTGCGATATGGCTGTGAACGAAATGCGCCATATAAAAAAGTTCCCTGATTTTTTTTGCGGTTGCTGTAGGTTCGACTCCGAA
The DNA here is from genome assembly GCA_937900965.1 of uncultured Bacteroidota bacterium. Taxonomy (GTDB): domain Bacteria; phylum Bacteroidota; class Bacteroidia; order Bacteroidales; family FEN-979; genus QYOJ01. Next base: position 30,477 of record CALCGJ010000239.1, read on the forward strand.
CACAGCATCAACAGCTTTGCCAGATGCCATATGGTGACAACCCGGACAAACACCGCAAATCTTTGTCACAATAGAGGGAAGCTCCTCCACGGGTCGGCCTTCGCAAAATTTTTCAAATCCGCGTAATTCCGGTACCTGAAAGTATGCATTCTCTACCTCTCCGTCCTGATTCACGAAAATATCAATTTTTCCGTGTCCTTCAAGACGGGTAATCGGATCAATGGTGATAGTTCTCATTGTACTTTCCTCCCTAAAATTGAACCGGGCAAGCTAAACCTGTAGAAAAGCCCTGCAGGGTCAACAATAGATTCAATTATTTTATCAATTTCTTCAGGGTTGTCGGCATTGATCATCGTGCCGATCGCCGACATCATTTTTGCACCCGGATCCGTTGCTCCGGGAGGAGGACCATAACAGCCCCTGCACGGAGAATTGCCCTCCACGCACCTGACACCACATCCCCCCCGGGTAGCAGGCCCCATACAAATGACCCCCTGCTCAAGAAAGCATGTTTCCTTATCGTCCTGGATCTCCCAGGGCCTGTAAAATCTGTCGATCGTTTTATTTTCCGATTTTGTTCGTTTGCATTCGTCACAATTGGTTTTGTCATTAGCACCCACTACAGATCCTTTTGGGGGTAGTTGGGCGCCTGACACGATAGCAGTAAAGACTTCGATCAATCGTTCACTTTGAGGAGGACATCCGGGAATGTAGTAATCCACATCCACCACCTTGTTAAGGGGGAGAACATCATTAAAAAATTTCGGTAGTTTTAACGTGCCTTCTTCCACGGGGTATTCCGTAACCGGAAATATTCGTTCGGGATTTTTTGTGGATTCGGTTTCCACGTAAGCACGTTCGAATACCTCTGATTTCCCGGAAAAATTTGCCAATCCGGGAATTCCACCCATATAAGCACAAGAACCATAGGCTACAAGAATCTTGGTTTTCTTACGCAGAAGCTGGGCGATGTGTTGATTTTCACTGTTTCTTACAGCGCCATTGAAAAGCGTTAGATCGATCGATTGATCTGGCATTGCTTCCACATCTTTGTATTTAATATCCAGGGCTATCGGCCAGAATACCGGATCTGCCGCTGCAACGATATCAAGCAGCTTCTCATGTGTGTCAAGTACTGATACACAACACCCGCCACATGCGGATCCCCAGTAAACAGCCAGTTTTAGTTTGGGTTTGAGATTAGTTTGTTCTGATGACACTATTTATACGTTTAAATGTTCTACTTCCAATGAACTTTTTACTTTACTCGGACCCATCGATAACAGGGTTTTTGTCATATCATTCACCAGTTCGGCGAACTGCTTGCCTTCGCTTGCGCTGATCCACTCCAGCCGTAGGCGGTCTTTTTCAATACCCATTTGCCGGGTGAATTTCTGAAGCAGTTTAAAACGCCTAAGGCATTTGTAATTTCCTTCCTGATAATGACAGTCACCGGGATGGCAACCACATACCAGGACTCCATCCGCCCCCTGCTGAAAAGCTTTCAGGATGAAGGTCGGTTCTATTCTTCCTGAACACATGATGCGGATGATCCGGATGTTCGGAGCATAGTGAATTCTTGAAGTTCCTGCAAGGTCGGCGCCTGTATAGGCACACCAGTTGCAAAGAAATGCTACGATTTTTGGTCTGAAGTCCATTGATAACTTACTTTTTATGACATTGACATGACACCTTCTATTTCTGAAAGAATCTGTAAATCGGTAAAGTGCTTGCTGATGATAGCACCTGCCGGACAAGCGGAACCGCAGGTTCCACAACCTTTACACAGGATCTCATTGACAATAGAGACTTTGTTGTTTTCATCATAGGAGATCGCTTTGTAAGGACAAACACCGATACAGGTCTGACATCCGCAACACAATAATTCATTTACGCTTGCAGTAGTCACTTCAATAGGAACAGATCCCTGAGCAATTGCACCAAGGATCCGGGCTGCTGCTGCTCTTGCCTGCGCAACCGAATCAGGAATATCCTTTGGTCCCTGGCAGGTCCCGATAATATATACACCTCCGGTGGTTGTTGCTACAGGGTCAAGCTTTGGATGTTTTTCAATAAAGAACTGGTTCCCGCAAAGACTGACTCCAATGGCCCGAACTACCTGTTTTACATTCTCCTGTGCCTCCATATTCACCATCAGGATCACCATATCGACAGGAACTTCAATGGACTGACCCGAAAGCAACTCATCCATTTCGATGATCATGTTGCAGTTATCTGACCTGTCGGCCTGATTGATGACCGGCAGCTTTTTCTGCTGATCATACATCAGGAACATGATCTGCCTGTGTGTTGTAAGGGCGTAAAACTCTTCATGGCCTTTCCCATATGCTCTCATATCAGCATATATCTCAAAAATATTTGCCGAAGGTAGCGCGGCACGTACCTGATGGACATATTTCAGGGCTGCCATGCAACAGACCCGGGAACAATACTCATGGTATTTTTTATTCCTGCTTCCAACACAATGAATGATGGCCACATTCCGGGGTTCTTTTCCGTAAACTGTGAGAATTCTTCCGGCAAGGAGTTTCTCCTCGAATTCAAAAGATGTAATCACATCCGGAAATTCCTTGTAATTGTACTCCGAAATGACCTCCGGGTTAAATGGTTTTAACCCTACGGCAGCAATGATATTCCCGAATTCAAGTTCAACAGGATCACCTCCGTTGACGCTGATAGCCGTTTTGAAATTTCCAATATAGCCGGTCACTTCACGTATCTCTGTCTCCAGAAATACGCTGATATTGGGATGGTTGTCGACCCGCTGTACAATCGGCCTGATCATCTGCTGTGCGCTGGATAGATGAGGGAACGTAAGATCAAACTTTTTTACCTGTCCTCCAAGCTGGTCACTCTTTTCCACCAGGTACACCTGCTTTCCGGCATTTGCGATCTCCAGTGCGGCTGTCAGTCCTGAAATACCTCCCCCTATGATAAGGGTCGCCGGATTGACATTGACAAACCGTTTTTGAAGCGGTTCATGATACCGCACGCGACGGATTGCTGCAACGACCAGATCGATGGCTTTGTTGGTGGCTTCTGTCCTGTCGGTGTGAACCCACGAATCCTGCTCCCTGACATTTGCCATCTCAAAAAGGTATGGGTTTATTCCAGCCTTTTCGCAAGCGGTCCGGAAAGTCAGTTCGTGAATTCGCGGAGAACAGGCTGCCACCACAACCCGGTTAAGGTTATGCAATTTGATGTCTTTAATGATCAGATCCTGACCCGGATCCGAACACATATATTTATAATTTTTGGCAATTGTAACATTAGGCAAAGCCTTAACTTCATTTGTAACAGCTTCAACATCAACCATTTTTGAAATGTTGGTGCCGCACCAGCAAACATAGACGCCTATTCTTGGCTCTTCCATAGGGTTAGTTTATCGAGTTAATTTTTGTTTTTCTGGGGACTGCATGTGTTTTAAGATGCTGAAAATAAACGGCAAAAGGCCGGTAAGCGAGGTGAGACCATTTCGAAAAAGGAACTTCGATCAGGATCATTGGAACCAAAACAGCCATATGAATAATATAAAAAATATAGGTAGCATAGGGCATTCCGTAGATCCTGAAAATATGAATCAGAATTCCTGTTATTACGGTAAGTGTCAGCATTACCAGAAAAAGCCAGTCACTTACGTGAGAGAAATAAAACTTCACATCCTTCCTTCTCATTCTTCCTGTAATGGCAACCAGCAATCCGAAAAGCAACCCAAAGGTGGCATAATACCCGAGTGCACGCTGCAGATGCCAGGGCGGGAGGATCTTTTCGGTCTGAAACCAGGGAAGGAAGACAACCACAACAATAAACATGATGGTATACCCCGACATGAGAAACCAATGTGAAAACCAGTATCGTTTGTCATCACATTTCCCAAACTTGGGTTGAACTGAAAAATTGAAAACCAGCCGCCAGAACTCCCTTACATGAACCCAAAAAGTAACCTTAGTATGGCCATGTTTCCAGATAATCTTATAATACATTCTCAGAATATTGGAAATGAGCAAACCGCCAACCACTATAGCCATAGCCCAGTCGAATGCCTCAATGATATGAATGGGGGCAAATGAATTGATCTTAACTCCTCCCTGGGATGTCAGTTCCGTGGTAAACGAATAGCCCATCGCAGGAAGCCCGATCAGGAACGCGATCACTACGAGGACAGCGATAAGGAGAATGGATCCGATCTCCCAGACTTCTGATGTATAGAATTTTTTTGAAAGACCTGTCCAGTCATATATGGAAGTAAGGTATCGTCGCAACGACATCATCAGTTCGCCGGGGTTGGCATCTCTTGGACAAGTACTGGTGCAATCGCCGCAATAGTAACACAACCATGGTTCAACGCTGGATTCGATTTCATTTTTCAAACCCATCTGCATCAACCTGATTTTTTTTCTTGGGAAAAGAAATCCCTCTTCCGAAAGGGGACACATGGCAGTGCATGTGCCGCAATGATAACAGGCATTCCAGTCCCCAATGCCAAATTGCATCAGTTGATTACGAAGTTCGGGATGAACACGGACACTCATAAATGTTTCTCCTCTAGTTGGACAAGTGTTAACTTATTAATTCGTTTCTCAATGGTTTCCAGTGGAATTGAAATAAGATCCTTGTAGATCTTTCCTTTCAGGATGCTTTGAATAGCCCTTGCAGCTGCAGCAGACCCCTGTGCAACAGAGTCGGGGATGTCTTTGGGCCCCTGGCAGGTTCCGGCGAGATAGATGCCACCACGGCTTGTAGCTGTAGGATCGAGGTTGTAATGCACCTCCTCGAAGAACCCATCTTCCGACCTGGGAATACCAAGCATCCTGCTCAGATCCCGGGTCTCTTCCGCTGCTTCCAGGCCGATAGATAGAATGACCATATCTACGGTATTTTCCAGGATCTCCCCTTTCAGGATATCTTCTCCACGCAGGAAAAGCTTCCCATTTCTCTCCTCCACTTTTGCGGTTTTTCCCCTGACAATAGAAACATCTTCTTCAAGAATCCGTTCGTAGAATTCTTCATATCCTTTTCCAAAGGAGCGCATGTCGATAAAATATTCATGGATCTCCGCTCCCGGCAGTTTTTCGAGAATTAGATGAGAGAATTTTAAAGAATACATGCAGCAAACCCTCGAACAATATTTGTTGTGATTCTTATCCCTGCTTCCAACGCAATGGATGATCGCAACTTTCTCAGGTTTCTCTGCCTCCTCGGTAAATATCCAGTTCCCTTTTTTATCCTGTGATCGCAAATGGATGTTTCCTCCGGTTGGTCCGGATGCATTTAACAACCTTTCAAATTCAAGAGAAGTAAGGACATTTGGAAGTCTTCCATACCCAAACTGATCCATCTTTTTTGCATCAAACGGCTTGAACCCAGTTGCTACAATAATGTTCCCTACATTGATGGTCACTTCATGGTCCTGTTCATCAAGGTTGATACAATCAGGAACCGGGCAGACTTTGACACACGCCCGGCATTTTCCGGTTTTCAGGTAGATGCAACTCTCTGCATCGATCATATATTTATTTGGAACAGCTTGGGGGAAAGGCATATAAATGGCTTTTCTCATGGAGGTGCCATAATCAAACTCACTCGGAGCCTGGGCCGGACATTTTTCGGTACATGTTCCACAGCCAATACAGGTTTTAACATTCACCTTCCGGGCTCTCATCAGAATCCTGACAGAGTAATTTCCAGCTTCTCCAGACACCTCCTGAACCTCACAGTAGGTCATCAGGTTGATGAAAGGATTCTGGTTCACTTCAACCATTTTGGGAGTAAGAATGCAGGCAGCACAATCAAGCGTTGGAAAAGTCTTGTCGAAGGTGGCCATTTTTCCACCAATCGTACCGGTTTTCTCAACCAGATATACATGGTTATTGCTGTAGGCAATTTCCAATGATGCCTGAATCCCGGCAATTCCTCCCCCAATAACCAACGTTGCAGGATTAACAGGATTTTCATCAGGAATTGCAACGGTTTCATAGGAGAGGCCGGCAATCAGACAGGCAAGAACCGATTTCAGGCGATCCATGTCAAATGTGGTTCCGGTATAATAATCATTAAAACTTGCAAGGATAACATTTGCCGGGTCTTTCCCGGCTATAGCCATGGCTTTTGAGAAAAGGGTTTTGACCGTTCCGGGCAGAAGTCCGGCCACAATAAGATGATCAATTCCATTGGCTTCGATCTTATCTGTAAGGTTCTGTTCGTTCCAGATAAAATCGTGATACTTCCATATTCTGGAAACATTTGGAAATGTCATTGCATATCGAATCAGTTCTGCATAATCTATTGGATCAAAATCAGAAAATTGTGGATTATAAAAAAAGATGCAGGTTTTAGAAGGGCTTCTCATAAGTTGTTGTTAATAATTTAACAAAATACGTCAAGTCAAAATCACTAAAAAATGACTTTAATCAGTTTTTGAAAAAAAATGAAAAATTGAGGTAGTTGATTAATCGTTAAGGCGTGCCGTTAATTGCAGACGATGAATATCGGTCAGGAAAATTTTTCTTCCCTTGGTTTGGATTATATTGGTTTCCTTAAACTCAGACAGCAAGCGAATCACTGTTTCTGGTGCGGTTCCAATGATATTTGCAAGATCGGAACGGGTAAGATTAATATAGGGCAACGAACAAGCAGGAGCTGTTGAATCGAAGGACCTGTTCAGGAACAACAGCGTTTCTGCCAGCCTTTGCCTGACTGGTTTATGGGAGAGAGATACCATCCGGCTTTCGGCCTCCTCAAGCAATTTACTAAGAATGACGATAAGTGATTTAGTGCAGTCAGGGTATTTTAGCATCAATTGAAAAAAATCAGTTTGTTTGATGAAGCAAACCACCGAATCTTCCAGAGCCGATGCTGATACCGAATAAAGATTCCCGCTTAGAATAGCTTTTAACCCTACAAATTCAGAGGGAAAAACAATGCGTGTAATTTGTTCACGACCATCATTTAAATGCTTGAATGTCTTGACTCTCCCTTCCCTCAGACAATATACACCCTGCGGTTTCTTCCCTTCAGAAAAAATCGTTTGCCCTTTTTTATAGGATTGAACAGACTTACTATGGTTGATGAAAACAAGGTCGGTATTATCCAGTTTATTGAAGAAGTTTTGGGAACCTGAACGACATTGTTCACAATCCATCTCTTCCGGGATTTTCATCTTGATTTTGTAGTATTGTTAATTAGATAACAAATCTACGCCTTTTTATGACAACATATTATATCTTTGTCAATAAATGTGATTTTTATCAACAAAGGGTATTTTCGGATGTATGGGTAGAGAGAGTTTGATCTATGGAAATAGCGTGTAAAATATTTATAAAAGGACTTGTCCAGGGTGTCGGATTCCGTCCGTTCATATTCCGACTGGCTACTGAAACCGGGATTAAAGGGTGGGTAAAGAACACCAACGAAGGGGTTGAGATCTTTGCGCAGGCCGAAAACGATGGATTGAATACCTTTATTCATCAGATTAAGCTTGATCATCCTGTTGCAGCGGTAATCAACGATATCCAATCTGTGCCTTCGACTCCAGCTGAACTAACTGATTTTTCGATTCATGGCAGTGAAAACAGGTCGTTGGAAGTTACCGGAATCGCTCCTGATATAGCCGTGTGTGAGGATTGTCTTGCTGATATGGAGGAGCAACCTTCCCGTAAAAGCTATCCCTTCATCAACTGCACCAACTGCGGTCCGCGCTTTTCAATTATACGGGATCTGCCCTACGACCGGAAGAAAACATCCATGTCGGTTTTCCCGATGTGCGCATCATGCACTAAAGAATATGATGATATCCGGGATCGCCGTTTCCATGCCCAACCCGTAGCCTGTCTTCATTGCGGCCCCACATATAAACTCCACACAGAGGAAAAAATATACGACGGATCAACCGGTCAGATTCTCCTTATGGTATCGGATCTCCTGAAAAAAGGGAAAATCATTGCCATGAAAGGTATGGGAGGATATCATATGGCCTGCGACGCCTTCAACGAAAAAGCAGTAAAAACTCTTCGGGAGAGAAAAAAACGGGACGGGAAGCCATTCGCTGTTATGTTCCGTGATGTTGAGTCCCTGAAGTATTATGCGCATGTCAGTATTTCTGAACAACATGCACTACATTCGTGGCGACGCCCGATTGTGATCGTCAAAAAAAGAAGCAGAACAAATCATCCTGAACTTTCTTCGTCAGTCAGCTCCGGATTGAATACCATCGGGGCATTTCTTCCGTATATGCCTGTTCACTACCTGCTGTTCCAGGTTTTATCGTTACCGGCAATCGTGCTTACCAGTGGAAATTTAAGCGCTGATCCAATTGTGAAAGATGATGATGTTGCTATGGAACAGCTGGTTACAATAGCTGATGCAGTCATGTCATACAACCGTGAAATTATTCACAGAACCGACGATTCAGTCGTTCGGATAATGAATTCAAAAGAACATCTGATCAGACGTTCGCGCGGGTATGTTCCCACACCCATTCCTGTTTCTCTTAACACCAATGGGATCATTGCCTTTGGCGCCGAATTATCATCCTGCTTCGGCATCGGTAAAGGAGAAAATGTGATTCTGAGTCAGTATATCGGAGACCTGAAGACCCTGGATACTTATACGTACTATGAAAAAGAGATGACTGATTTTTTACATCTTTTCAGGATGAAGCCCGAATTATTGGTGTGCGATATGCATCCGGGATATTTTTCCACAAAAAAGGCCACTTCGTTTGACCCTCTTCCCCTGATGCGGGTTCAGCATCACCATGCCCACATTGCATCCTGCATGGCCGAACACGGACTTGATGAACGGGTTATCGGGGTTGCCTTCGACGGTACCGGACTGGGTTCGGATGGAAAGATCTGGGGAGGAGAATTCCTGGTCTGTGATCTGGCAACATTTCGTCGGGTGCTCCATTTCGAGTATATCGCGTTACCGGGAGGGGACCGGGCTGTTGAAGAACCATGGCGAACGGCAATAGCATATCTGTACCGTGTTTATGGAAAAGACTTTCAATCCCTTCCGCTACCCTTTTTAAAGACGCTTGACAACGGCAAGATTTTACCCATTGTGAACATGATAGACGTGGGAATTAATTGCCCGATGGTTTCAAGTGTGGGAAGGTTATTCGATGCTGTTGCCGCAATCCTCAACCTTTGTCTTGAATCGACCTTCCAGGCTGAGGCCCCGATGCGACTGGAATCCATTGTCGGGAAGAATTGCAAGGAAAGCTATCCATTCACCATTGGGAAGACGATCAGGGTAGATGAGATGATCAAAGAAATTGTTCAGGATGTGATGCTGGGAACAGGCATCTCCTTTATCTCGGCAAAATTTCACAACACAATCCTTTCTGTTATTTTTGAATCGGTAATGCTGACAGCAAAGAAAGAGCAGATAAAGAAAGTGGTTCTTTCGGGAGGGGTTTTCCAGAATAAATATCTAACTGAAAATATCCAACTGCAATTAAAACAATCGGGGATGAATGCATATTTTCAGGAACAAGTTCCTGCAAATGATGGAGGAATAGCCCTTGGACAACTAATTGTAGCTGCAAAAAGGAGGACATTAGTATGTGTTTAGGCGTACCGGCACGGGTAATCCATATTGACGGTTCCGTAGCCACCGTTGCATTGGGGAGTGTTGAATACAAAGCCAGCCTCTTGCTGTTGAACAATGTGAATCCGGGGGATTATGTCCTGCTGCATGCCGGTTTTGCCATTGAAAAAATCGACCCGGCAGAGGCAGCGGAAACAATCCGTCTCTTCAATGAAATTTCAAACATGTATGAAGAATGAAGCCAGAAGGTCTCCGCTATATTGATGAGTACAGGGATTCTGCCCTGGTTCTTCATCTTTCAAACCAAATCAGGAAGGTATCCAAAAAACCCGTAAACCTTATGGAGGTTTGCGGAGGGCATACAATGGCGATCCATAAAAACGGACTGACAGGTTTTCTGCCCGAAACAATCAACCTCCTTTCCGGGCCCGGATGTCCCGTTTGCGTATCAAGCCAAACGTTTATTGACCATGCCATTGCGCTGGGAAACCTTCCGGATATGATCCTGACAACATACGGTGATCTTCTCAGGGTCCCGGGTTCCCTATCCTCACTGGAAAAAGAGAAGGCCGCAGGATCCGATATCAGGATCGTTTATTCTGTGCTCGATGCACTTGAGATCGCAAAACAAAATCGGAAGAAACAGGTTGTTTTCATCGGGATAGGCTTTGAAACTACCGCTCCTGCCAGCGCCGCAGCAATAAAGAAGGCTGAAATGGATGGCATCAGGAATTTCTATCTCCTGAGTTCCCACAAAGTGATGCCCCCTGCCCTTGAAGCGCTTGCAGCAGGGGATACAAAAATTGACGGGTTCATTGCTCCCGGACATGTCAGTGCAATTACCGGATATGGCATTTACCAGAAATTTGCTAAGGTTTACAAACGTGGTGTGGTCATTTCGGGATTTGAGCCGGCCGATATCCTGCAATCGATTTTAATGCTCGTCAAACAGATTGAATTGAGCAATTATCATGTTGAAAATGAATATAAACGCATTGTAAAACCAGGTGGTAATCCGAAAGCTCTTGCAATTATGGAAGAGGTGTTCATCCCGGTTGATGCCGAATGGCGCGGGTTGGGAATAGTACCTGAAAGCGGGCTTGCCATCACCGAAAAGTTTGCGGCGTATGATGCAACACGGAAATTCGATGTGAAGATTCCGGAGAGCAAACCACCCAGGGGGTGCATCTGCGGGGAGATACTCACCGGAAAAAGCAAACCCTCCGACTGCAGATTATTCGCTTCGGTGTGTAATCCGTTAAATCCGGTTGGAGCATGCATGGTCTCTTCCGAGGGAGCCTGTTCGGTTTTTTATAAATACAGGGCATGAGAGATACAAAGGAACGGATTTCAATGAACCACGGAAACGGCGGAATCTATATGAACAAGCTGATTACCAGCCTGTTTCTGCACTTTTTTGAGAATGAACAGATCAGGGAGCAGGCCGATTCTGCCATACTCCGGGTTAATGAGGGTCACCTGGCATATACTACTGACTCATTTGTGATTGATCCGCTCTTTTTCCCCGGCGGAAATATTGGTTCGCTGGCTGTTTGCGGTACTCTTAACGATCTGGCAGTATCCGGTGCAAAACCGCAATACCTCAGCGCCGGTTTTATCATTGAGGAAGGGTTTAAACTAGCCCATCTTACCCGAATTGTGAAATCTATGGCGATTGAAGCAGAAAAAGCAGGGGTGAGGATTGTTACCGGGGATACGAAGGTTGTCAATGCAGGCAAGTGTGACAAGCTTTTCATCAATACATCCGGGATTGGTCTCCTTGAAGAGAGACATCTCGGGATCGGAAGTGGTCAGAAAATCAAACCGGGTGATAAAATTATCATCAATGGCCCACCGGGTGAACACGGGATGGCGGTCATGCAGGCAAGAAAGTTATTTGCTTTTAAAACCAACCTTAAATCAGACTGCGCGAACCTTTACCCGTTGATCAGGAAGATCCTGAGTGCTTCCGACCATGTACATTTCATGCGTGACGCTACACGGGGAGGTATAGCGACTGTTTTAAATGAGGTTGCCAGGAAATGTAACACCGGGATTGAAATTGATGAAATGCAGATACCGGTGAATGAGGAAGTTAAGATAATGTGTGAAATCCTCGGTTTTGATCCGTTATATATAGCAAATGAAGGGAAAGTGATTGTGATAGTTGATCCGGATGATGCCATCGAAGTTGTTGCAGCGATGAAACGGACTGAAACCGGCAGGGATGCAGCCATCATCGGCGAAATAACTAGCGATCATCCCGGACGTGTTGTCCTGATAACCAGATCGGGAGGAAAAAGGATAATTGATGAACTTATAGGTGACCAGCTACCCAGGATCTGTTAAAATACAGGATCTTTTAAATAATTATGGTATGCATGAATTAAACCTTGCCATGGCCATTGTGGAGATGGCTGAAGAGGAGGCAAAAAAAAACAATGCCGGATCCGTACAGCAAATCGAACTTGAAGTTGGTGTTTTATCAGGTGTCGATCCCGATGCACTGGAATTAGCCTTGTCGCTGGCCATGAAGAATACGGCCATTGAACAGGCATCGGTAACGATGTTGCATACTGAAGGCCAGGGGAGATGCAATGCGTGTGACCATACGTTTACAATGACCGAAGTGTGGACACCCTGCCCTCTTTGTAACACGCCTGCCGGAAAGATCCTTCAGGGAACGGAATTAAGACTCTTATCGCTTACTGTGGATGACCTGTGATTTTTTATAAACAAAAGTAAACCTGTGTTATATGTGTGAAACATGTGGATGTGGTGAGACCGGATCTTACCAAATTAATAAAGC
>CALCGJ010000240.1 GCA_937900965.1 uncultured Bacteroidota bacterium
AGACCAGGGAAAAATAAAATCAATGATTCAGATCATTTTACCTGTAAAAAGGAAGAAACACTCAATGGATCAATGGAAGAGGTTTTGGATTAATCGTTAATCGTCCCTCGAAAATCCTTTTACCTGTACGACTATCATCCCTGCCAGCATAAGGCAACAGCCGAGTATAATTTTTCCGGTTACCAGTTCATTCAGTATCAACCAGCCTCCAAGTACGGCGAATACCGACTCCAGGCTCAGGATAATTGAGGCATAAGCCGGATGTGCCTTCTGCTGGGCAAATACCTGAAGGGTATAGCCTATTCCTACCGACATCACCCCACCATACAGGATTGGCCAGAGAGCATCCAGGATCGGTTGCAGACTGATCTCTTCAAATCCAAGTGCGACAATCCAACTTAAAAACGCACAGATAGCAAACTGTATGATGGCGGTTCGTATAGGATCTGTTTTTGGAGCCACAACCCCGACTAACAGAACATGAACAGACCAGATCAGGGCACAAATCAGGACAAGATAATCCCCAAAGTTGATGCTGAAGCCCTCTTTTACACTGAGGAAATAGAGACCGGCAATGGCCAGTGCGACTCCTATCCAGATGGTAAAATGATTTCGTTGCCCAAGAAACAGTCCGATTACAGGAACAAAAACCACGTACAGGCCGGTAATAAAACCTGCGTTCCCTGCTGTAGTATAAACCAGGCCGTACTGCTGAAATGAGACTCCGCCGAATACCAGCAACCCGAGCAACAGCTGGAGCCAGATGATCCTGGTCTTCTCTTGCTTTGTTGGGGACAACCTGTTGAATGCCTGCTTCTTGCGGAAGAGCAAGAAGGGAACCAGTACCAGGCTTCCCAGGCTAAACCTGACAGCTGAGAACGTAAACGGCCCGACGTAATCCATCCCCACACGTTGGGCCACAAATGCAAATCCCCAGATGGCTGCAGCAAGTAACAGGAGAAGATCTGACCGGGTTTTCCCATCAGAGGCTTTCATCCTGTCTCCTGTATTCATGTCATTCGTCATTTGTAATCATATCATTCCTGGTTCAAAAATAGAATTTTATTCTGTTCATCGAGAAGTAAACGTGTTTATCGAATTCTTTTTCTCATACATTCACATTCCCTATCTTTACCGAAAATCACAAAAACAGATCTTATGAAACGATTTTTCATTATTTCAGCACTTTTACTCTTCCCAATGGTACCTCTTCTTGCTCAGGAGAATACGGATCACGACAAAGAAGCGATTCAAAAGGTAATTCAGAGCGCCTATGTAGACGGACTTCTGAACAATGGCGATATTGAGGCAATCCAGGAGGGATTTCATCCCGGGTTTCAGCTGATCGGTATTGGCAAGGGAGAGAATTTATGGAGTTATCCGATCTACAACTGGACAGAGGATGTCAAGCTGGGCAAAAAGGATGGTAAATTCCCACGGAAAGAGGATGAGAAGGTATCGGTGAAGTTTCCGATGATTGATGTAACAGGTACCGCAGCCGTTGCAAAGCTGGAGTTTTATGTTGGGAATCACCTTACGTACATCGATTACATGTCGCTCTACAAATTCGGTGAAGACTGGAAGATCGTAAACAAGATCTTCTACAAAATCCCGGAAGAGGAGAAAAAGTAAAAAAGTCCCTCTTCGTTTCGCACGTTTAATTGATTGACAAAACTATGTCATGGCAATTGATGCGCAATTTATGGTAATTAATTCACGCTGATTTCATCCACGAAAATCCAGCATTTCTTTCCCGCTCCCGGATGCCAGTCGGGACAAGTCCCCTGCGTTTTGGCAACAACTCTTACGTAACGGGCCTGAACGGAAGGTTCCAGGTCGGCCCATTGTTCCAGGATTGTTGGAGTAAAATCCTTTTGAGAGAATTCGTGGATAGAGATGCCGGCAGGGGAGAAGTACTCCCCGTCGAGTGAAGTAAAGAATTCTACTTCAGTGGGGAAAAAGATCCAGGAACCGGCATCCTGGAGAAAGCCTGCAGAGATCTTTTGCACCTGCTGAACCTCACCGAGATCAACCACTGCATCAAGATCCACCCCTTCATACCCTTGCCATACTCCGGTTTTAAAGTTATCACTCCCTTTCCGGAAGTCGATAAGGGCAATTTCACCACCTGCAGAATATTGAGGTGCATATTCTGTGTTCAGTTTGATCTTCCTGTTCTTAGGAATTTTCTGAAAGGTAGACTCGATAATAAAACTTGGCTCTCCACCCTCTTTTTGCGCGAAAGCCTTCACGATGGTAGATTCATGCAGGGTCAAAGGGCTTGTAAAGAGTTGAAAAGTACTATCAGATCCCGGATACCCGATACCTGATGCCGGATGATTTTTAATTCGTAAATCGTCAATCGAATCAATCGGAAATTGGTTTGACCCTCGACCCTCGACCCCTGAACCTGTTAGGCTCATGGCTTGATAGAAGATCTTAGCTTCCGGATCGGGAGAGGATAGTTCAATGGTTGTTGAGTCGAAAAAGGCGCTCTCTCCCTTGCTGATAAAAGGGACTGGTTGAATTAAATGATTCCGGATTCCGGATCCCGGATCCCGGATAAGATCTTGTGTATCATCTTTTGAATATTCCAGATCAACACCCGATTTTCCCCAATTGTAATTTGGCTCGCTTCCCATTACAAATATCAACTCTCCTCCGTCCATAATGTCTTTGTATCTGATGAAAGGTTCCTCGTGGTTCTCTCCGTTCAGTTTACAGGATTGGATATAATAGTTTTTATCGCTGAAGTTATGTGCTTTGATTGTAAATGTTTTTCCATTTTCAAGGTTGATCTTCGAAATAGGGAACGATGGTGTTCCGAGAGCATAAATATCAGAACCCGGAGTTACGGGATAGAAGCCCAGGGCGCTGAATACATACCATGCCGACATTTGTCCGCAATCTTCATTACCACACAGCCCATCCCGTTGATTCGTGTAAAATTCATTCCTGATCCGATGAACCAACTTCTGAGTTTTCCACGGTTCTCCCACATAGTCATACAGGTAGGTCATGTGGTGACTGGGTTCATTGCCATGAGCATACTGTCCGATTAACCCGGTTATATCCGCCTGGTCACGTCCCGATGTCTCAGTTTTCGCAGAAAACAGGGTATCCAGGTTTCGGATAAAATTCTCTTTTCCACCCATAAGCCCGACTAAACCATATATGTCCTGAGGTACATAGAGGCTGTATTGCCATGCGTTTGCCTCGGTATAGTTGAAATTCACCTCATACGGATCAAAGGGAGTGAACCATTGATTATTCAACTTTGCACGCATAAACCCGGTTGAAGGGTCAAACAGGTTCTTATAGTATTGGGCTCTCTGGATATAGGTCTTATAGTCATCCTTTTTGTCCAGCGCTAATGCCATCTGTGCAATACACCAGTCGTCGAATGCATATTCCAGCGTTTTGGATACGGATTCGCCCTCTTTATCTCCCGGGATAAACCCTTGATTTATGTAGTATTTCAGACCAAAATGATCCTGCTCAGCGCTGTTTTTCATCGCTTCAAATGCCTTCCCGGTATCCCAATTACTGATTCCTTTAAGGAATGCATCGGCAATCACCGGAACAGCGTGGTAACCGATCATGCAGAACGTCTCATTTGCTGACAGTTCCCATACAGGGAGAAGACCTCCCTCTTCATACTGCCGGATAAAGGTGTTGATAAAGTCGTTGGTTCGTTTCTGGTCAATGATTGCCAGCAACGGATGTAAGGCACGATATGTATCCCATAACGAGAAAACCGTGTAGTAATCAAACCCCTCTGCCTGGTGAGCCTGAAGATCCCGCCCGAGGTACTGTCCGTCGACATCCATATAGAGGTTAGGACTTATCATGGCATGATAGAGAGCAGTGTAGAATATCGTCTTCTGGCCGTTGGTCCCACCAAACACGTTGATCTTCTGCAATTCGTTTTGCCATGCTGTCCGTGTATCTTGAAGTGTTTTTTCGAAATTCCAGCCTGGTATCTCCGATTCCAGGTTTCTTCTTGCCCCTTCAATGCTGACGGCTGAGATTCCTACTTTCACCTTGATCTGAGCACCTTCTCCGGTTGGACCAAACCTGAATATCGCCTTGATATCTTCTCCTGAGGCCTCAGTGCTCTCAGTGATGGCTTCACCGGAGGCTTCAATCAGGATACTCTTGAAGGGTTTAGAAAATTGGATCACAAAATACAACCTTTGCTCTTTCGCCCAGGCAGTCGAAAATCGGTAACCCTCCACTTCAGCATCTCCAACAACCTTCAAGCCGGATTCAATTACTTTATCTCTGTGTGTTAAATCCAGGACTATTCCTGGCTGTGTTGTTGCAGGAAATGTGTAGCGGTGAAAACCAGCTCGCTTCGAAGCTGTCAACTCCACACCAATATCATATTTATCAAGCCCCACCCGGTAAAATCCCGGTGAGGCTTTTTCTGATTCCTGATGAAAAGGGGAGGCATAATCATAATCTGAAAGCCCGACTTCTCCGATTACCGGCATCACCAAAATATCTCCGTAGTCAGAACATCCGGTCCCACTCAAATGTGTATGGCTGAATCCGTAAATGATGTCATCAGAGGAATGATAAGCCGAGCAACCGTCCCATCCTTCCAGGCGTGTGTCGGGACTCACCTGGATCATGCCAAAGGGATAGGTTGCTCCAGGAAATGTATGTCCATGTCCACCAGTGCCGATAAACGGATCCACATAATCCGTCACCCTTACCATCTCCTGGCTGTAACAGGTAAAGATGCCCAGAAGCATCAGGCATGCAACTAAAATTCCATTTTTTTTCACCATTTCACCATCTCACTATCTGGAATAGGCATCAATAAGCGACATCACCTTGAGTGAATCTTGAAAATTCTCGACCTCTTCACTGGTGGTAAACTGGATTGGTCTCACTTCAAAGGGCATGAGGTCGAAATAGTTATCACTGAAACTACCGTTAACCGGAGTGCTGATAAAAACTCCTTTAGCCAGTTTGGTAGTGTAGAGATTGATGTAGTAACCATTGGAAGTTTTTTGGGTGGTAATATCAATGGGTGCCTTTTCTAGCTTCATATCTTTGGGAGGAACGAAATAATACAAGTTGGCAGCCCTGATACCTAAAATATTTTTGATTTCCGTATAAATGAACAGTCTGGATTTGTCAACTCCGGTGAGATAGGTTGCTAAATTGGTGTCAGACACAATCTCAGTCCGGGAAGCCGAAAAATCATATTGTTTCTTTTCCTGCCAGAGTACTTTGCCGTCGAAATCGGCCAACACAATCCACAAATTCGCTTTCTGGTTATCCGGCTCGTCAAAAGTGGCATAAACCTTCAGTCTATCATCTTCCATCTGAGGAGATATGAAAAAGTCGCGGTAAGCTCTGCTAACAGTATAGTAGGAGGCTTTTTTCTTGCCAAAATAGTCTCGTGTCGACCACGAGACAACCGGCCAGGAGTCATTCAGTTGCCAGTACATGGTTCCCATACATACCGGTTTGGCCCGGCGGTGAGCTTCAATAGCAGTTTTCAGTCCATCAGCCTGCAACAGCTGACTAACATAGCCATACATCTCAAAGTCGGAAGGAACTTTGTAGTCCCTTTTCATATATTCTTCAATTGTCTCATAACCCACCGGGTGTTTCTGGTGAGCCTTCATTACACTTGATCCCAGATATCGTGCAGGGGGTGGAGTAAATTTCTCTATGGTACTGTAATCAGGGAATCCCTGGAAACCATATTCAGATACGAACCGTCCCACTTTTTCATTGTACATCTCGAATGGCTCCTTGCCCCACCAGACCCCCCAATAATGTAAGTCGCCCTCTTTCAGGCTCTTGTCATTGCCCCAGCCATGCATGGGACTTGAACTGATATATGGACGCAGGGTGTCGTGGCGAAGCAGGGCGTATGGAATAAACTCTTTGAATATCTTCCGGTAATTACGGTAAATCCTGGATGAATCCTGTTTGCTGTAACCGTAGTCTTTCACCCATCCCCAATTGTACCATCCCTCCTCAATCTCATTGTTTCCACACCAAAGTACAATAGATGGATGACGCCGGAGCCCGACAATATTCTGGATCACTTCATCTTTAACACTGGTGAAAAACTGGTCATCTTCGGGACACATAGCATTGGCAAACATAAAATCCTGCCATATCATGATCCCATTCTCATCACAGAGGTCGTAGAAAATATCGTTTTCATAAATTCCGCCTCCCCATACTCGAAGCATGTTAATATTGGCTGCATCCACATCTTGTATCAAAGCAGTATACATGGAGTCGGTTACCCGTGAAGGGAAGTTGTCCATAGGTATGTAATTTGCTCCCCGGATAAACACAGGTACATCGTTGACTTTCAGGTAAAATGATTTGCCAATGGAATCAGGTTCCTGAATCAGTTCAACGGTACGCAGACCGATTTTTTGATGACCTTCCGCCTGTTTTTGTCCGGCGAACCACACCTGGTAGCCAAGATTGTAACGCGTTGGAGCTCCCATCCCATTCGGCCACCACCGTGTAGGGTTGGTCATGTCGAAATCGATACGAATCGCATTGACTCCTTTTGTGAGTAACTCACGCCCTTCAAAAAAAACAGTGGAATCAAACATCAGTTTGAAGTTGGCAGTGTCAGTCAGGGAAGAGTTCAGGATGAATGAAGCTGACATATTTGCAACCGAATCCGTTAGGCTTTTTTGTATGAAGTTGACCCCCAACACATCGATGTGATGCCAGTACTTCAGGTAGATTGGTCGCCAGATGCCCATTGTTACGTATCGCGGACCCCAGTCCCAGCCAAACTGGTAAGCCGCTTTCCTGCATACCACCCGTTCATCTCCCGGAAGCTTATAAGGCAATTTGTCGTAAAACGCTTTATTCAACCTGGTAATGGAGGGAAATTCAACTTTTATCTTGTTATAACCAAACCTCAGGTACCTTTTCACATTGGCATACCATTCCTTGAACATATTATCGGCAGTAATAACCAGGGAGTCGTTAATATATACATTCGCGTAGGTGTCAAGGCCTTCACATACAAGTCGGATGTGACGGTTGGCAAAGAGGTCACGGTCCAACTCAAAGTATCTTTCATAGACCCATCCGGTATCACTGATCCACTGGAGGTTCTCCTCGATGGCGGCGTAAAATGGGTCCCCAATCACGTTGTTTCTTTGAAGGTCAAGTTGGACAACTCCGGGAACAACAGCATTATAAAT
Source organism: uncultured Bacteroidota bacterium (assembly GCA_937900965.1). GTDB lineage: Bacteria > Bacteroidota > Bacteroidia > Bacteroidales > FEN-979 > QYOJ01. The sequence goes on from CALCGJ010000240.1 coordinate 7,209, forward strand.
TTTTGCAGATCCCTGCTGTCTTAGCTGCCAGGTACCGTCGAGCGGAATGATATTTTCCTTTTCCTGGGCATAGAGTGGATAGCTTCCTGTTATCAGGATAAAAAAACTGAGAATTTTTATGAAAGATAGATTCGGAGTTGTTTTCATTGACAGCAGTTTAGATAATTTTGACAAAATTAATTGATTTTTTTTACTACTTTTCATTATTTTCGGACCATAATAACTCCAGCATGGACCTACAAGCACATTTAGAACTGTTTTTTAAGCACTTTGGTAAACCGGATCAGAACCCTTCAATATATTTCGCACCAGGCCGTGTAAATCTAATTGGAGAACATACCGATTACAACGGTGGCTTTGTATTGCCTTGTGCTCTGCAATACGGGACATACCTGATCATCCGGCCGATTACCGAACCTAAGATACGGCTCGTTTCAACCAATATGGATTATCAAACTGAAATTTCTTTAACCGATGACATAATAAGAATTGAAGATCAATGGGTAAATTATCCTCTGGGTGTTGTGGACCAGTTCCTCAAACATGATGTTCCGATTGGTGGAATGGAGTTGCTTTTCTCCGGAGATATTCCCAGTAATGCCGGATTATCATCATCGGCCTCCATTGAAATGGTAACTGCGTTTGCCCTCAACGATCTGACAGGGTCAAATTTTTCAATGATTGACCTGATTAAATTGTCTCAGAAAGCAGAAAATCAGTTTGTTGGAGTTAACTGTGGCATCATGGATCAGTTTGCTGTGGGGATGGGGGAGAAGGATCATGCCATTTTCCTGAATTGCCGGACACTCGAGAACAAGATGGTTCCTTTTCGTCTTGACGGGATCAGCATGGTGGTTGCAAACACGAATAAACAAAGGGGACTGGCCGACTCGAAATACAATGAACGTGTAGCAGAGTGTCAACTGGCTGTAACATATTTAAGTGATTTGTTTGATATAAGCCAGCTTAGTGAGATCAGCTTCATGCAGTTTTACAAAATACAGGATCAAATCCCGGATGAGGTTATTCGTCGTCGTGCACGGCATGTTATTTCTGAAAACCAACGGGTTCTGAATTCAGTCGCCTGCCTTTGGAACAACAACATTCTGGAATTCGGTGCTTTGATGAATGCCTCTCACGAATCGTTACGAGATAATTATGAAGTAACCGGATTTGAGCTTGACACCCTGGTTGCTGAGGCACAAAAAATACCTGGAGTCATAGGATCCCGGATGACAGGTGCCGGATTTGGCGGTTGTACCGTAAGCCTTGTCATGAATGAATCCTTGGATCAATTCGTCGGAGAGGTTGGCAAAAGGTACAATCAAAAGACAGGCTTGAATGCAGATTTCTATGTTGCAGAAGCCTCAGACGGAGTGAAAGAAATCCTGTAAGGGCGGGTTCATAACCCGCCCCTACAAACCAGGTCATCCCAGGGCGGGTTCATAACCCGCCCTTACAAACCAGGTCATCCCAATCTTTACAATAAAACCCTCCCTTTCAGTGTTCTGTCCCAAACTTATATACCGTAATCTCCCGAAACTTCTCTCCCGGCTTCAAAATGGTGCCGGGAAAATCAGGATGATTTGGGGAGTCAGGGAAGTGCTGGGTTTCCAGGCATAAACCGTAATGCTTCTCATATACTTTACCCCCTTTTCCCTTTATAGAGCCATCCAGGAAATTTCCCGAATAGAATTGGATTCCAGGCTGTGTGGTGTATATCTTCACCTCACGACCACTTTTCGGATCCAGTAAAGTAGCTGCCAGGGCAAGTTCTCCATCGCTTTTATCCAATACATAATTATGATCGTATCCCCCTTTAACCTGCTCAATCCGGGAGCCAACCTGGTGTGGTGTATTGAAGTCCATAGGTGTTCCGGCAACGGGAGGCATCACTCCGGTGGGTATCATGTCACTGTTAACATCGGTTAGCTGGGCAGCGACAATGGATAAAATGTGACCGAGAACATTGGTGTCGGCTTTACTCAGATTGAAATAGGTATGGTTGCAGAGGTTAACCGGACAGGCTTTATCAGTGGTTGCGGTAATGACCGTTTCCAGTTCATCCCAATTCGTCAGGGTATATGTAACTTTCACATTGAGGTTTCCCGGATATCCCTCTTCGCCATCCGGACTCAGATATGAGAGTTCCAGTCCAACGGATGCAGAATCCTCTATTTCAGTAGCGTTCCACACCACTTTGTCAAATCCTTTGTCGCCACCATGGAGATGATTATTCCCGTTATTGGTGGCCAGTTTATAGGATTCTCCCTCCAGGGAAAACTTGCCATCTGCAATCCTGTTTGCATATCTGCCAACAACGGCACCGAAATAGGGGTTGTTGTCAACATATCCCTTCAGACTATCGTAGCCAAGGACGATATCTCCAGGCTTTCCTTCCCGATCGGGTGTCCATATCTGGGTGATGATACCACCGTAATTGGTGATTTTGATAACGATTCCATTTTTATTTGTGAGAGTATACAGGAACACATCCTGGTTATTTGCTGAGCCAAATGGTTCTTTCATGATAGAGAGAGTTGATTTGTCGTTGTTTTTATTTTGCTCTTCTGAACATCGGCAGGAGGATACGAAGCCGGCCAGGATCATCAGAATGACTAAAATGTTACGGTATAGTTTCATAGCGTGAGGTTTAGTTATTACAAACATAGATATTTACAATGTACGATTAACAATGTACGATTGTATTTTAGACTGTCTATAGACGATTTAGGATTATAATTTTAAGTTTTCGGTAGAATTGTTCAATTTTGAGGTTGAAAACAGGATGTAAGATATAAGATATAAGGAATAGGGTGTATGCCGAAAGGGATTAATTACAATAACACCAAGGATCAAGGATCCAGGATCTAGTAAATTAGTTATGCGGAGTAAGATCAAAGGGAAAGTTGTACTGATTACCGGGGCTTCATCAGGAATCGGAGCAGCAGCAGCATTGGCTTATGACAGGGCAGGGGCAAAGGTTGCAATAGCAGCGAGAAGAAGGGAGAAGCTGGAGCAATTGGCGGCAGGGATGAATGATCCTCTTGTTTTACAGGTGGATGTCAGCATCGAGGAGGAAGCTCGCAGGATGATCAGGGAGACGGTCAGCCATTATGGCCGGATTGATGTTCTCGTTAACAACGCTGCATTGATGATCGTTACCCCGGCGGAAACAGTTTCCAGGGATGACCTACTGGCTGCGTTTCATACAAACCTGCTGGGAGCGGTGTCTGCAACCCAGGAGGCCATCATTCAAATGAAGAGACAAGGAGGTGGTCAGATCATTAATGTGGGCTCTCCCGGGTTCATGATGGGGATTCCTTTCTACAGCCCTTATGTTTGCTCAAAAGCGGCATTGTGTGCATGGACCCGAACCATCCAGGCCGAATTGGCCGGTAGCGGGATCATCGTCAGCGAATACTTCCCTGGATATATTCTTACAGATTCAAAACCGGTATCAAGGATAGGAGAGGTGCATCAGGACCTCTTGATGAGTCCGAAACAAAACTGGTTGACACGTAAGTTTACCAAACCCAAAACACCGGAATATGTAGCTGCACAACTGATCAAACTGGCTAAAAAACCGAAAGTACTAACCTATTCTGATCCATCTGTCAGAATAGGTGCATTCATCTCTAACATATCTGGTTTCAGGTTATCGCTTTCGACACAGATGGCAAAAACTGCCCGGGAAAAGCTGGCGCAACGCTGATTTGTAATATCTTTGACCCAATCCAAATAGAAAGCATCATGCGTAAAACAATCCCTCTGAAAAAGCGGCCGGGTGATTATATCTACCTGGTTTTCTTTTTTATCAACCTTTTCTTTATCACCTATATCGTGGATCTTGAGCAGATCGTGATCAAGGATCCTGCCAACTTTGACTATCCCTTCTGGCCGTTGCCGTTTTTCATCGATATGGTACATTGGTGGGGGACTACATTCGATCCGCTTCAGTGGTTTCGCCCGGTATGGTGGCAGGCAACCATATGGCTGGATGTGTTGATTTTTGGCCCCTTTTATGCCTTTGCTATCTATGCTTTTATCAAAGGGAAAGATTGGATTCGAATTCCAACCATCATCGTTATGTCGATACTCTTCACGAATGTTACAATTATCTGCAGCGAAGAGATCTGGGGCCCGACCCCGGCACTCAATCTGCCACTGGTTCTGTTGGCCAACGCTCCGTGGTTTCTGTTCCCCATCTTCCTGGTCTGGAAAATGTGGAAAAATACTCATCCCTTTACCAACGACAATTAGTTATGCTCCCTCTTTTTTCCTCGTACAGCCTGAAAGGAATCCCTGTTAAAAACAGGGTAATCATGCCTCCAATGGTCTGTTTCGGTTATGCCGGCAACGATGGAGTTGTAACCAGGAAAAACCTGGATCATTACCGGGAACGGGCTGAGGGTGGCGCCGGGATCATTGTGGTTGAGGCCTCCTGTATCAGAGAGGATGGACGTATAGCTCCTTCACAGCTCGGCATGTGGTCTGACAATCATATCGAAGGAATGAGTCAACTTGCTGCGATCATAAAAAGCTTCGGTGCTGTCTCTCTGATCCAGCTTCATCATTCGGGCCTGGCTGCACCGGAAAGTATAACCGGTATTCCAACCGGCCCATCAGCAAACCCAAAGGATCCGAATTCAAGAAGCCTGACTGTTGAAGAGATCCACTCTATCAGGGAGGACTTCATCAAAGCTGCAATCCGGGCGCAAAAAGCTGGTTTTGACGGAGTTCAAATTCATGGAGCGCATGGTTACCTGCTCAGTCAGTTTGCTTCAACGTTTTTCAACCAACGCGAAGATGCGTATGGGGGTACTGTAGAAGGAAGGATGATGCTTGCCGGTGAGATAATTGACGGCATCAGGGAAACTTGTGGCGACTCCCTGTTACTAACCTATCGAATGGGAGCAAATTCGCCTAAGCTTAAAGATGGAATTGCAATTGCCCGTTATCTGGAACAGAAACCCATCGATATGCTCGATGTGTCGCATGGGGGATCCCTGATTTCGTTACCCCGGTCACCAAAAGAATTTGCCTACAACTGGATCTGCTATTCAGGGACAGAAATCAAGAAAGCAGTTAAACTCCCTGTTGGTGTGGTTAATGAGATTCGAACACCTGAACGCGCCAATTACTTGATTGAGAATAATCTAGCCGACTTTGTAAACATGGGCCGCCCGATCCTGGCTGATCCGCATTGGGTCTCTAAAGCGCAACATCATGAAGAGATGATCGTCACATGTCTGAATTGTAAACCACGATGCAAGTGGTATGAGGATAGCTCTCAATGTCCTGCCCTGAAAATCCGGATGCAAAAAGGATTGTAACGATTGAGAAAGAATCTGCTGTTTAATATTATGTACTGTTATTTATGCAGATGCCTGCTTAGGCTATTCAAAAAATAATACCTATGGTACCAGCTTGCTCCCTTGACAGCAATCCTTGATAATTCCAGCAGTGGATTCACCCCAATTGGCGTTTGATCGGTGGTCAGTCCGAAACGATATCCACAATCTGCAGCCATCTTGAGTGTTCGTTCATCATAGATGCCATAGGGATAGGCCAGGGTGATGACCGGCTTTCCCGAAATTTCTTCCAGGATGGTCTTTGACTCGTTTAACTCTGATAAAAGTTCTGAATCTGAGAGTTCAGTCACCGGTTTATGTGTGTGCAAATGAGACCCAATCTCCCAGCCGGCATCCACCAGTTTCCGAATCTGCTCCCGGGAGACAAATGAGAGTGGGGTTCGATCCGAATTGGAAGGAATGATCTTCTCATTTTGTTCAATAAATGAGGATATCGGAAACAGAACCGCAGGAATACCGAGTTTATCAAGAATCGGGAATCCATTTTTAAATACTGAAACCGATCCGTCGTCGAAGGTCAGGATTACCTCTTTGGAAGAAAGGGAAGAAAACATCTCAGGATCTGACTTTTGGAAGGTAGTAAATTGATATCCTTGCCTCAGCAGCCATTTTACCTGCCATTCAAACCTGTTTGGAGTTGTGAACAGTCCGCGGATCAGTGTTTTGGGCGAGAGTCGTGAAATATGGTGATAGAGGAGGATGAGCATTATTCCAGAAGAATTTTCTCGAATTGATCCAGTATCACCTCCAGGTTATAAATATTCCTGGCGTGCTGGTAGCCATTTTCCCCCATGATCCGTAGTTGATCAGGTGAGGATAATAAGGAAATTGTTTTTACAGCTAACGCATTGGTGTCAAATGGCTTGACAAAACTGATTACGGGTTCCTGACACAAATTTTCTTTCAAAGAATCGAGCTCGAAAGCTACAATCGGAAGTCTCAAACTCATGGCCTCAAGTCTGGCAAATGAGAACCCTTCCCAACGCGAAGGTATCATCAACAGGGAGCAACCTGATAATGTTTCAGTGCAATATTCAAGAAATCCTGTGAACCGGATCTCTCCATTCATCCCCAATCGTTCCGATAACGCATGCAGTTTCCCAGCCTCAGGACCATCTCCGATAACCACTAACTCTGCTCCCGGAATTTCTTTGCGAATGATATCAAATGCCTGGATTGCCATATCCACCCCCTTTTCCCTGGAGAGTCGACCAAGAACTGCGATGCGGGAAGCAGTATAATCAGCCTTGATATGACGACTGTTCAAATGAATCCCATTTGGGATGATCACCTGATATTTGGGGAGATCCTGACTGAAGTCCCTCCTGAGCTGACTCATTACAAATGAGGAATTAGCTATCAGGTGCGTTATGTTTCGGATTAATAATCTGTTCAGGAAGTGGGCTTTGACTCGTTCGGCATTTCCTCTGCGGTATATAATTTTAGGTACCCCTATCAGCCGACTTGCAAAGATGGCCAGCTTCAGTTCATTAGACCCATTGAGTATGATACAGTCTGGCTGTACTTTCCTGATTATACTGATAATCTTCAGATGTTTAAAAGGGTTGGCAAACGATCGGTTGGTAATCCTTAGTGTGAAAAAGGGAATGTCTGTTTTCTTTAGCTTTCTGCTCAGATATGAATCGGAATTTGTTAGCATAGTTACTGCGAATCCACGTTTCGATAATTCAACAGCATGCTGGTAGTGCCAGAATTCACCACCACCCCACGAGATCGATAAGTTTACAAAAAGAAGTTTCAATCAGATGGTTTTCTACAAAAATAGAATAAAATAGTTCAGATCTTTTGTCTATTGGATACATTTGTAATCGAAACCCAAATCAAATGATTCAATTATCTGTTGTTATTATCACGTTGAATGAAGAGAAGAACATTCGCCGATGCATTGAATCTATTGTTAGGGTTGCTGATGAAATCGTGATAGTGGATGCCGGTTCAACAGATAATACCAGGCGTATTGCAGAATCATTTGAAAACGTCAAATTCCTGGAACACCCTTTCAAACATTTTGGCAGTCAGAAAATGGTTGCAGTCGAAAATGCAGGATATCCACATATTCTGTCAATTGATGCCGATGAAGTGCTGTCGGTGGAATTACAGAATGCAATCCTGAAGATCAAGGACAATTGGGAAGCGGATGCATACAAACTCCTCCGTATTACCCGGTTCTACGGAAAATGGCTCCGGCACTACAACTGGCATCCGGAATTGATTCTCAGGCTTTTCGACAGAAGAAAAGGAAACTGGAACAACGCTCCTGTCCATGAAAAGATCGAAATGCAACCAGATACTGTCATAGGAATTCCGGAAGGTTACCTGTTACACTATTCCTATACAGTTGAAGGTCGGACGCGTGACTATGCCAAAATCAAGGCAAGGAAGTTATTTGATGAAGGGAAAACAGTAAGTAAGTGGAGAATCCTGTTTGCCCCTCCTGCCAGATTTCTTAAAGTCCTGATTTTCAAGAGAGGATTTCTGAACGGCTTTTATGGCCTGGCATGGAGCGTTATATCGGCTCACGATTGCTTCCTTACCTATTTTTATCTCTGGACGTTGCACCGGGGAGATGAACAGGAGCCACGTTCGGTTAGTTAATCGAATCTAGTCTGATTATCAGAGTCTTAACCAGGTTGTTGTAGTCTCCCAGGTTAGCTGTATCTATAGGCTCTGTTGGTGGAGATTCCATCTTCAGAGGATCAACAGGAGATTTATTCTTATATACCCTGAAATCAAGATGAGGGCCTGTGGATAGTCCGCTACTGCCAACATATCCGATTACATCCCCCTGTTTCACGAACTTCCCGGCTTTGATCCCTTTTGCATATCCTGAAAGATGCCCGTATCCGGTGGAATAGACGCTGTTGTGCCTGATTTTGATATATCTTCCATATCCACCATTCCAGTGTGCTTCCAGCACTTTCCCATCGCCAAGTGCGACTACCGGAGTGCCACGTGGAGCAGCATAGTCAACTCCGTGATGTGGACGATAGATCTTTAGAATCGGATGCTTGCGGGCATTGGAAAAACGTGAGCTGATCCTGGAAAACCGAAGGGGTGCTTTCAGAAATGTTCGTTGAAGACTTTCTGCCAGCTCATCAAAATAAGTTCCAACACTGTCCTGTTCAAAATAAAAGGCATAGAAGTCATGACCCGAGGACTGGAACCGCGAAGCAAGGATATTTCCCACCCCAACAGGGATCGTATCAATTGTTAGGGCTTCGTATATAACTTTGAAATTATCTCCTTTCTGAAGCCCGTAGAAATCTATATTCCAGGCATATACATCCGACATCTTCAAGGCCAGGTTGATGTCAAGATCGTTGTCAACAAATGCATTCCATAAGGATGATGTGATGGTGCCGGAAGCGCTTTGTATGGTCTTTGTGATATGTTTTTTATCCCTGTAAACATTGAGAGTGTCTCTGAAATCATATACAACGAAATCAGAAGTCGTGATTTCGTAAATAAAAAAAAGTGTCTTATTCAGACTGTCCCTGGTAGATATTACAGCATACCTGTTCCCGGGACGGATCTTCCTGACATCGAATGTCTGTCTAGTAGTCCTTGAAATAATGTCAATGGTCTGCATCGATACCAGTGGGGCCAGTATCTCCGAGAGATTTTGATTCTTTTTAACTTCACCATATTCAATGTCCAGTGTGTCAAGATTGAGGTGATAAACAATCCGAGAAACGTGATCCTGGACAGGTTCTTCTGTTTCAATATCAGTCGTTATTGTGATGATACTCCCTACTATTATGAGAAGCAGTACAATTATAGGGAATGCAAGTCTTAACCAGGATTTCTTCATGCCACAAAATTACAGTATTCTCCTCATTTATTCATACTTTTACCTTCCTAAAAGGCCTCTGCAAACTATGCGTTTTTCTCTGTTATTGCTCTCACTGATGGTTTCAATTACCTCCTTCTCAAACCAAAAGGAAAAATACAGGCTCGAGCAGCTCCCTGATGGCATCTTACTCTTTTATGAGTATTACACCTTAAAAGTTCAGGTTTGTTCTCCCCTGATTTTTCACATTGTTTGCATGCCTGATACAAGGGTTCAGAATGACACCAGCCTTGCAGTCAATAAAGGGTGGGGCCCTACGTCATGGAAACTGGAGAAAAGAGGACAAACAATAATCCTGAAAACATCTGAGATAACAGTGGAGATTAACACAGCCACTATCCTCTGCCGGTTTATTAATGCTGCAGGAGATCTGATCCTGGAGGAGAAAGAGAGGGCATTCAACCCTGCAATTTCAGACGGAGTACCCGGCTGGAATGCCTTTGAAACCTTTAAGTTATCTGCTAATGAAGGTCTCTACGGATTAGGTCAGCACCAGAATGGGTGGATGAATCACAGGGGGAAAGAGGTAACCCTGATACAGACCAACACAACAGCTGTAAATCCATTCCTGGTCTCCACCAATGGATGGGGTATACTGTGGGATAATTACTCAAAAACATATTTCCGCGATGATCGGAACGGTATGACCTTTTGGTCGGAATATGGGGATGTGGTGGATTATTACCTCTTTTTTGGTGAGAATATGGATGAGGTGATAGCCGGTTACCGGGATGCCACAGGCAATGCCCCGCTGTTTGGGAAATGGGCTTACGGCTTCTGGCAAAGCAAAGAGCGGTATGAAAGTGCTAAAGCGCTAACCGATGTCGTTGCCGAATACCGGATGCGCCGTTTGCCCCTGGATGTCATCGTGCAGGATTGGCGGTACTGGGGAGAGAATAATATGTGGAGTTCAATGGAATTCGATCCCGGAGTCTATCCCGAACCTAAAAAAAGTCTTGAACTTCTTCACGACATGTATCATGTGCACTATGTGATTTCTATCTGGCCCATATTAGGAAGGGATACAAAGATATTCAAGGAGCTTCACGGGAAAGGGTTAACTTTTCCACCGGTTCATTGGAGTAGTGGGTATCTTTTTGATGCGTTCAGTCCGGAAGCACGTGATATTTATTGGAAGTATATCAATGATGGACTGATGTCGGCGGGCATTGATGGCTTATGGCTCGACGGTACAGAACCGGAGTTAGAGGACCAGCACACCTTTGAAGTCTCAGAGGCAAGCATAAAAAAATTGGGACCTACAACTATAGGCCCTATCGCCCGATACCTGAATCCCTATTCATTAATGGCCACACAGGGTATATTTGATAAGTGGCGTTACCGGTATCCAGACAAGCGGGTGTTGATCCTTACCCGGTCGGCATTTGCCGGACAACAGAGGAATGCAGCCATTACCTGGTCTGGCGATATCAACGCAAGCTTCAACATATTGAGACGGCAGATCTCAGCAGGACTCAATTTCTCAGCTTCAGGAATACCCTATTGGACATCCGACATAGGTGGATTCTTTATCAGTGGCCACGATAAAGGCTTCGGTCCGGGTCTGTATCCCGGAGGTTGTAAAGATCCTTCCTACAAAGAGCTCTATGTCAGATGGTTTCAGTTCGGGGCCTTCTGCCCGATTTTCCGGTCCCATGGAACCCAAACACCAAGAGAGGTATGGCAATTCGGAGACATAGGGGATTGGGGATATGATGCCATGGCAAAGTTCCTGAACCTGCGCTATCGGTTGCTGCCATATATTTATTCACAGGCATGGCAGGTTACTTCACAAGGGGGGACAATGATGCGCCCGCTCGCTATGGACTTCAGCGAAGATAAAGATGTTTATAACCTGGATAACGAATACCTCTTCGGCCCTTCAATACTTGTTTGTCCGGTTACCGAAGAGCAATATTTCCCCCTTGATACGATTCTCAATACATCCCGATCCCTGAATTCACCCGCATCAATCTCTCTGTATCTTCCAAAAGGGAGTGGCTGGATTGATTTCTGGACCGGAGAACCGATAGAAGGGGGGCAGTCTGTCATGCGTGAAACTCCAATCGACTTACTCCCCCTGTATGTTCGAAGCGGATCTATTATCCCTATGGGTCCATTCCTCCAGTATGTGAATGAAAAGTCAGCAGATCCTATAGAGTTGCGTATCTATCCCGGTTCCGATGGATCTTTTACGCTCTATGAGGATGAGGGGGATTCCTATAACTATGAAAATGGGAAGTATGCCACTATTGATTTTGCCTGGAACCACCAAACCCAAACCCTGACTGTTGGAAAAAGAGAGGGGAAATTTCCCGGGATGCTACAATCGAGAACATTCAGGGTAACCGTTGTTTCACCTGGACATGGAATGGGTGTAGAAATCACACCGCATCCTGATATCATCATTCAGTATTCCGGAGAAGAACTGTCAATTAAACCCTAAGAAATGGAACACTGATTATACGGATACCTTCGGTAACACTGATTTTCACAGAAAATCTATCAGTGAAAATCAGGTCTGATCTGTTTTATCAGTGTTCAATATCTCTTCTGCTCCAGATCTACTTCATCAATCGTAAATCGTTAATCTGTAAATCGTAGATTGATTTTGACTATCTCCGGCCTGTTCCCCAACCTCAAAGGTGGTCCCCAAGTACCGTAACCTGATGAGACATAAAAATGGGTTTTCCCGATCTGCTTATACCCCCAACTGACTTCATAGATAGCATTTGTAATATAATTAAATGGCCAGAGTTGTCCGTGGTGAGTATGTCCGGAGAGTTGCAGATCGATTCCCATTGTGGAATGTTTTACCAGGTTGAATGGTTGGTGATCCATCAGAATAACCGGATATGAGGTATCAACGGCAACCAGGATATCCTCCAGCTCTTTTCTCGGTTTTCCTGTAAACCTTGGTTTATCGCGATCATCCCTGCCTACCAGGTAAAACTGTTCATTGATCAGGATAGCTGTATCTCGTAACATTCTGACTCCGTGTTTCTCCAGGTATTCAACTGCCGGACCAACGCCCCCAATATATTCATGGTTTCCTGTGATAGCAAACACACCCAAACTGGATTTGATCCCTGATAACGCTTCCCCAAGATTGTTGTTGATAACGGGGGCCAGGTCTTCATCCACAATATCCCCGGCAAAAAGAACCAGATCGGGATTCATAGCATTGATCTTTTCAACAAGCCGGTTGGCTTTTCGGCTGGCAATGATGGTCCCCAGGTGGATGTCTGAAGCCATTACGACAGTTAGTTCACCCGGCGTAGCGTTAGGTTTGGAGATCGTAATGTTCAGCTCTTTAATCCGTGGGATGCGGGCATTGATAAAACTAACTGCAACAAAGATGACCGATAATCCCAGAACAATAAACAGAGTAACAATCCTGGTTTGTGGCAGGTTAGCATAAAATGACAAAGGGAAAAAATGCTGGAATGAGTTGAAAAGGCGCGCAAGGTCTATCAGAATGACCGTAAGGAAAAAGAAAAGCATGAATCCCAGCCAGAATGAACCGATCCAGGTAATGATTCCTGTAAATAGGCAGGGATAAGTCCGTTCAAGGATACGGGCCAGGATGAATGTAGAGGCAATGATCCAGAAAATTATCGGGAACCAGGTCCGCCATGATGATCCGGCAGGAATGGCCTGCAATCCACGGATGAAGATATAAAAGTTAAGCGATCCATAAATAACGATAACGATCGAAAAGAAGATGAGGAACTGTGTGGTTTTCATGTGTACTGAGTAAACGAAGGTTATTCCATTGGTATTGTCAGAACCATCGTCTGAAGGATGAAAAAGCAAATATAGAAATTGTTCATATAATCATTTATGGAAGTTTTGTTTTTTTGGGAAAAGTTATGATATTTGTCTTTTAACTCCAGATGAAACGAATCATTCTGACTCTCATTGTTGTTACGTTTGGATTAATTCTATCAGCTCAAACAAACCCTGATAGCGTTGAGCCCAGGTCAAACCATGATAGGTTCCGTATTGCTCTATCCGGCGGACCTGGATATCGCCTTGGAATTACCCGGAAAGATGTGTCCCCCGACCTTCTCCCTTATTTAAATCAAACTCATCTTGGTTTTGTTATGAATGTAGGGGCAAGCTATTACTTTCACCGAAGATGGGGAGCAGGTGTTAACTATAAATTGTTGTATTCCAAAACTTCCCTTGATACGTATATGACGCTTACCAACGGAACTTCCGGATATGGGGAGATAAGTGACAGGATTCAGACGCATTTTATCGGTCCCTCCGTTCACAGACGGTTTTCCAGCCCGATTCATCAACGAACATACCTGATACAGCTTTCGGCCGGTTACCTGGCGTTCCGCGACAGAACCAAAACGTTACACAAGGAAATCTTTTACAGAGGGCATACCCTGGGACTCGTTTGTACAATCAGCATCGACTTCCGGATTTCTAAAACCCTGGTGATAGGAGTCGAGTGTGCATTTCTCTATGCTGTCCTCTCCAAATACACCAAAGTAGAGGGGAGTGCAGTCACCCTGGTTGAGCTCGAAAAGCCCTATCTGAGCAACCAGTCCTCTGTTGACCTGGCACTTGGCTTCCGTTTCTGGAAATAGTGTTCATGAATATGCTTCTTTTTATATCTTTGCAATAGGAGCTCAATCGACCAATTTCTTATGGATATATCTTTCTCTCTCGGATGGGTCGACTATCTCATCATGATTATCTATTTCGTCTTTGTCCTGGGGATAGGATTTGCACTGAAGAGATACATGAAATCGAGTGCCGACTTCCTGACGGGTGGGAAGTCAATACCGGCCTGGATCACAGGGTTGGCTTTTATCTCAACAAACCTGGGAGCGTTGGAGGTGATGGGGATGGCGGCTTCCGGGGCCAAATACGGAATGATTACAACCCATTTTTACTGGATTGGAGCCATTCCTGCCATGATCTTCCTCGGATTATTCATGATGCCCTTCTATTACGGTTCCAAAGCCCGTTCTGTTCCGGAATATCTAAAGATGCGTTTCGATGAAAAGACACGTGGATTCAATGCTGTCTCTTTTGCCATCATGACCATCTTCGCCAGCGGGATCTCGATGTATGCCCTGGCGATGCTGATGGAGACACTTCTGGGATGGAATTTTACCTTCAGTATCTTCATCTCTGCCCTCATTGTATTGGTATACACTTACTTAGGCGGACTCAAATCAGCTATTTACAACGAAGTCCTTCAGTTTTTTCTGATCGTGATAGGTTTTCTGCCCCTAGTTTTTCTTGGTTTGATAAGCATTGGTGGATGGGAAGGTTTGACCAGCCAGCTGGCAGAGGTGGCAACCAGTCATGGTTATGCTGCTGGTGCCTACACCGAGACCTGGAGCCCGGTTGCTAATTCTTCAGACAACCCAATGGGAGTGGATTGGTTCGGTATATTCATGGGATTAGGGTTTGTTCTCTCATTTGGTTACTGGTGTACAAACTTCCTGGTTGTTCAACGGGCAATGGCTGCCGGATCGATGTCGGCTGCCCGCAAAACCCCACTTATCGGCGCCCTGCCGAAGATGTTTATACCATTCCTGGTGATAGTTCCGGGAATGATTGCTATGGCTCTAACGTCGGATCCCGACAGCGGTTTTGCATTGCCAATAAAAGGGAATTCTTACGATTACGATAAGGTCATTCCAATGATGCTGGGATACTATTTCCCAACCGGAGTTTTAGGACTTGGACTTACCGCCCTGATGGCCTCATTTATGTCAGGTATGGCCGGGAATGTGACTGCTTTTAATACGGTGTGGACGTATGATATCTACCAAAGTTATATCAACCCGGATAAATCTGACAAACACTATCTCAGGGTTGGACAGATGGCAACGGTTTTTGGGATTCTGGTGAGCATTGGAGCGGCTTATATGGCAGCATTGTTCAACAACGTTATGGATTTTCTACAGCTGATATTTGCCTTTATCAACGCCCCGCTCTTTGCCACCTTCCTGCTTGGGATGTTCTGGCGACGAACCACAGGTCATGGTGCATTCTTCGGTTTACTTTCGGGTACTGCAGCAGCTGCCATCCATCATGGACTGACACAACCTTACGGAGCTGTTACGCTTATCAAAGGGGGATGGTTGGGCACTGTAGTGCATACATACCCCAGCGAAATGGCTCAGAATTTCTGGACAGCCATCTTCGCCTTTTTTGCCTGCTTAGCTATGACGATCATCATTTCATTGTTAACGAAACAGAATAAAACCAAAGATGAGTTGAAGGGACTGGTATATTCCCTTACTCCACGAATCAAAGATGAAAGCAAGCGCTGGTATCAGCGTCCCGAGTTCCTGGCAGTCATCGTTGGGATCATCGCTGTTGTTTTATCAATTATTTTCTGGTAAAGAGAAATCATTATGGAAGTAGACATCAGGTTGCCCATCGGTTTAATGTTCACGTTGCTCGGATTGCTGCTCCTCATTTTTGGGATAACAACAGAAGCTGATCCGGAACTCTACAAACGTTCATTGGAAATTAATGTAAACTTTTGGTCAGGACTAATCATGCTGGTATTTGGCGGTTTAATGCTGGTATTTGCATTACGTGCAAAAAAATCAAAAACAAAGTAAAATATCCCATATGAAATCTGTAAAAAAGGCCTATTTTAAATGCCCGATTGGCTATGTAGAAGTCACCGGGACCAAACTTGGAATTCAAACCGTAACCATCAGTGACAAGAAAAATAAGAAGTGGTATGTCCCACGGTGCCTTCGGGAAACAGTCTCTCAACTGAAAGAATATTTTGAAGGGAAACGTCAGACCTTTACTGTGAAATTCGATATTATGGGAACGGAGTTCCAGATGAAGGTATGGGAGGAGCTAAGCAGGGTTCCATATGGCAAAACCATCACCTATTATCAACTGGCTGAGAAGATTGGCGACCCAAAGGCATTCAGGGCAGTAGGGCAGGCCGACTCTAAGAATCCGGCCTGGATTATCATCCCCTGCCATCGCGTCTTGGGCAACGACGGAAAACTTGTGGGTTATGCGGGTGGACTCTGGCGTAAGAAGTGGCTGCTTGAACATGAGCATGCATTCGCACAAAAAGACCTGTTTTACTAACAACGAAATACGAATTACAGTTTTTATTTAAGATGAACGGTTATATAATGAATGTTACACGTAAGATTTTCATTAGTATAGTACTGACTTTTGTTGTTATTCCAACCTATTATTGCTTGAATAGCCAGGCATCTTTATAAAGTGTTTTTGCCTGCTTAAGCAGTCTTAGAGCCTCATCACGGTCTTTTGTGTCGAAGATTGATACCCTGATTTTTTTTCCTTCCTGAAGAACCTGGGCCTGCTTATAATCTTTTTCACGTAATTGGTGTACTACTTTTTCAGACTCCTTCAGGGAAAGCTGGCTCTTTATAATTATATAATAATGTTCTTTGACAGGAACAGCAGGGCTAACAGGTGAAGTGGCATCTTCCAGGGTATCTGATATATGACTCACCCATGGCTGAATGCCAACCGTGTCAGGTTCAGGTTCAGGTTCAGGTTCAGGAGGTTTTTGTCCGCAGATGTAGGGCGCTGTTTCTGCATCAGCTGCCTCGCCAAACCAGGCAGCGGCAAAGTTCTGGCAGATCCCGATGCCAATTGCATTCCACTCACGATCCTCCCATTTTCCGGTATTCATCAGAAATCCGTTGAAGTAATCAAACGATCTCCAGAAATCGATTACATCATCGATAACCACAGCACTATTCTCCCAGTAAACGATCTCATAACCCTTATCAGGATAATTGGATAGCTCCATGGGCTTATTCCAGACTGACCTCTTAGCATTTTCATCGCCTGGATAACAAAAAGGACTCCAGGGGCCTTTATCCGACCAGGAATGAAAGTTACAGGGCTCAACATCAGGATGATGGAAGAACAGATCCTTTACATGAGTATTGGCCACATAACAAAGTGAGCGCGACAGAGGGATAGGAGGCAGGTTATACTGATCTCTGTATTCGTTGATCATCAGGTATAGTTTCCACTCCGCTTCAGAGACACAGAAGTTATCCGGAACGTCGCTTACCTGAACAACTTTGGTTTGGGCTGTCAATCCAGAGGAAAGGAGTACAAGCAAAATGATAAATCCAACTATTTTTTTACAAGCCATTCCTGAGGTGGTCGTTCTTGTTTTGGACTGTAATACAATGTATTGCCCGGGTCAAGGATTCTGCCGTAAAAAGCATATCCTCCCAGGTTATTCTCAATTTTTAGAAGCAGTTTGTTCCATCCTATTCGAAGATGCACCGGAATGATCGCCTGGTCGGGTTCGGCAACTCTGACCCCAAGATACCGATAGACCTCCTTATTGTTGAAAAAAACCTTAGCTCCGTCGTCACTCCCAATCATCAGCAGGGCATCTTTTTCCTGCAAGGAATATACATAAGTGAGCGCATAGGTTACAACAAGTTCCCTAGGATCTACTTTATCCCAGAGTGAAATATAACCATTCTCCGGAGTTTTTACGTACATCCAGCGAATAGGTTGTCCACCGGCACCACCATATCTTAAATTAATGTCAATGTTGATCTCCGGAGGGTAGATGGAATCCAATCCCAGTCGCTGTGTTTCAGTGATCCTCGGATTGGGGAACGGACCCAGGATATACCAGTCAGGGATAAAAATTCGTTTCGGGATAATATCAATTCCATCAAATCCAATAGAGTAACCTGAAGATATAGGATCTTTGCCCGCAACCTTTATCTGAAGTTCAATCTTCCCATAAACAGGGAGGATATTAGTAAGGGATATTTTTCCACCTGCCTGAAGGAGAGGCGAATACCCATTAAACTTTCCGATTATCTTTTGTTGGTGGCAGATCTCGATCTCCCCAAAATCAGCTCCTTTGCTAAAATAGAGATCAATCTGATATCCGGATTCAAACATCCTCTCCAGCTTCATGGTAATCACAGAACCGCTGTCGGCATGTATCAACAGATGCTTTCCTGCGCTCCAGTCCGGACCAAGATCCGAAACATCAACCACTTCTGTAGTGATTCCTGTGAGCGACAAGTGTAAATCCTCAGCTTCAATCAGGTTGTTTGGTGTGATTTGCTTGAGTGGCACGCGGTTGCCGGCTTTAGGAAGAAGGGGAAATGCAAAATGATCCTCCAACTGATACCAGTATACTGTGCTGCTGTAATCTGCAATCTCCTGATTATCATGTCCGTGTTCAATTGTAAAGAGTATATGTCGCTTGAACGGAATCGGATCCAAGATATTCAGGCGATAGGCGGAGATCCGACCCAGGGAGTCATCCTTCAGGATCAAGCCATGATATGGTCCGGAAAATTCACCTGTGTTGAAATACCAGCCACTGGAGAAATAGTCTTCAGTTCCGGTCCCTACGATAGATGGTTTCTTCTCCCCGTCAACATAAACTACTTCGTTTCCTTCAAGGAACGAGAAATTTCCGTCATAAGACTGCATCTGGAGATTGACACCAACTACATGACCTTGTCCGTCAGCTTTAAGTATAGTATAATTGGAGTCGTAATCTGTCCGGATATCCCTGTTCCAGTATGCATGAAAATATCCTACACTCCGGTCCAGGTAGCCTTCCAGTTTGAAATAGTTTATCTGATAATAAAAGGCATAAACTTCCTGATTCGTCTCATTGACAATCTGAATCCTGGCTGATTTTTCAAAAGGCATTGGGAAATAACAGACATATCCACCGCTTGTCATACCAAGGTACTGAGAGATATATTGCCGATATTCAAACCCACACCCGAAGAAATCACCAAAAGGCACGTTGACAGAGGGTTCCGTTTCATCATCCCAGTACATTTTCAGGACCAGTTTCCGCAGAAAATCAGGATCTCTTGAGTCGACAGTGAACCAAATTCGCGTAATGATCCCAGGGCCTGTCACATTTAGAATTGTAGCCGTGGCACCGGGAGCAATAGTGATCCTGTCATTATTTTGCCCGGTTGAGTCCGTACTTGCCACCTGGTATTGTTTGGCTGCTTTAGCATAGGGAAGTGAGGCTGGTGACAACAACCTCTCCAGGTCGGCCCGGTTAGTAGATGGGTCACAACCCGTAAGAGCCAGGGTTAAGAAGCCTGGAATCAGAAAAAATAATCGAAATCCCTTCATGTATTATAAAACTTTTTTAAAATGCAAAGTTCTAAAAACTTATTACAATATGGCCAAACCCTGATCCCTAATCCCTGATCCCTGATTTCTGATCGCTGTTTTCTTCAATAAGCACCTTCGCCATTATTGCATCCCATATGTAATTTGATGGCGAGTTAAGTGTCTCATTATCGGGGCTATATGATTCCCAAAAATTATGATTCTTTTTCAATTGCGTTACCACGCAATCAACCATTTTACCAGCCAGTTGATGGGCAAGGGAGTCATAGCCGTAATTTCGCAGACCATCGTAAACCATGTAATCCCAAAGTAACCACACCGGGCCGTTCCATTTACAACAGTAATCTACGTTCGGACTGTACCACGGATCATCAGCTGCCAGGGTAGGGACCCCATATCTTCGCCAGAATTTGGTCGTATCTGAAAGAGTCTTAACAAGTTGGGCTGCACGGTCGGTGGAGGCTGCTTCCGCCCATAAGGCCAGGAAACCGATGATCTCTAGCCTCCTGAGATCACGAGTCATGAAATACCATCCGTGATCGTCCCGGTTCACCGAATAGTAAAATCCTGTTGAGTCATCCCACATCCTCTCATTTACAAGTTGGGAGGTTTTTTCAGCTTTCTCTAGCCAAATCCGGGCTTCATCCTGTTTCCCTAGGGTTTTGGCCATTTTAGCCAGAGTGCGTTCCTCCTTAATCACCATCAGTGTTAAATCCAGGCATTCAAGTTCGTCGGATATATCTTCTTTATCGACATCGAGGTACCGCTCGGCAGATACTTGAAAAACAGCATTATACCAATCTCTTACATTTTCAATCAGGCCATATGGCCCCCATTCGAAGGTACCATCTTGGTCAGTATCCCGATTCGCAATAATCCAATTGATATACCTTGTTCCGGAATTGTATGCATCTTCAAGGAAAGTCTTGTCTTTGCTTACCTGGAAAATCTCCCAGTTGATCCAACTAAAGAAAGGGGCAGAGGTGGTGGCCATTTTTTTATGAGGATAGTCCTGTAAGCCTCTGGGTCCGTGCCGATAAGCTATCAAGCCATCCTCACGTTGCTGCTCCATGTAGACACGTTGAGACCCTTCCGCTGATTTTGGATCCATGTATACATAGGATAGCATGCTGAGAGATTCATGCAGTACCTGGTGACCGTGGCCCCATCCCCAGAGCGGATTCCGGCTGAAAACATAGAAATTATGTGTTGTCTTTCCGGTAGGAGGGTACATCGATCCCCTCGCCAGGTTGAATGCACCGATGTAAATTAATTTTTCATCACTGGATTTAAACCGGATTCTTGGAATCCTGGAGAAGAGGATAAGGTTATCATCAACAAAGCTTCTGAGGTGTATTTCTTTCATCCTCCCGACCTCCTCCTGAAGCAACCCAATATCTTCACTTTGTGCCTGTATACCACGAATATATCTGAAATTCGTTCGTTCACCTGACCTTAATCTTTTCTTTAACTGAATGGCTGTATAATCAACATAACCAGAATGTAACACATTCAATTTATCGCTATGATACGGAGAATAATAGTCCGTTTTAATCTGTGTATAGAAGCCTGCCATGTTACCCATATAACCCCCGTAAGAATCATTTTTCCGGTTGGTTGTGAAGATATCCCTGACCCGGGTGGGGTATCCATATTCTGGCTTCAGGCTGCTGATCAACCGGTATAGAGATTCGTTGCGGTGCAGGATATAACTCTGGTGAAGACTATCATATCCAATAATCTCCAGGGAGTCATTTCCAAGTTCAAGAATTGGATAAGCCACAATTTCATGAGGGATTTCATCAAGATTCCTGACCTCCATATCCACCATCGCAACAGCCGAGCTGTAAACGAAAAAGGTTTCCCGCACCCGTATTCCCCTGAACGGCTCATACTCTAATATGGCCAAATCAGGGAAAGAGAATATCACAACGGGTTTCTTAAAGTATTCCCCGATACTTCGTATTACCACCTCATCTACCTTCCAGATACAAAACATCGATCCTGACTGATCAGAAGAGTAAGTAACAGGCAGATTATCAGAGTAATAGTCTATTTTGTACGCATTATCGCCATATAGTTTAGAGCGTTTCATGGCAGCAGCATATGTTGTATAAAGAGGATCATCTCCTGTTGCATCTAACCTGAGATAATCTTCAACAGGCTTGAGGTTCTGGGAATTGAGAACCCATGGAAATGCAACACACAGGATGATCATTATTCTTAAAATCATGGAACAGGGTTTCGTGGTGTAAAGATACAGCATCTCGAGCTATCCAGTTTCGGAATCATCTTATTACTCCCAACCCCTCAGATAATAGGGAATAATTGTCACCTCCTTGTTTGATGTCAGATAACGAGGTAGTTGTTCCCCATGTTTAGGAAATATTGCAACCCTCCTCCCAGCAGCGATCAGTTCAACGATTTGGTTTTCGGTAGGGATAAGGGAATAGGCTGGTAAGCCGGAATAGAACATACACTCCACATAGTGTCGGCCTTTTACATTGAATACCACGGAGTTAGCAGGTAGTCTTTCAGAGAGATCAAGAAAAACTGCCTTATTATGCTGAAGATTGGTCAACAGGTCGTTTCGCCGTTGTTCGTTTGTATGTAATGTAATGACAGTTGGAATCTTAAGATTAGAATAACCTATGAACATTATAAGAACAAATATTCCACCTGAAATAAAGAACCGTGGGCTTTTGATGGTGGAAAAAGCGGAGATACTAAAATCAATCAAACATCCCAAAGCCAGGTATATGGGAAGAGATACAACCCAGGGTAGGCTCGGCATCTTGGTTTTCGCTAACGAAAAAAACAGATAAACCACTAATATCATAAATATCAAGGATATAGAAAGTGATTTTGGAGTTACCCTACGATATAAAATCCAACATGCCGGAATAATGATAAAGGGTACTGCGGATCCGTATAAAAGAGAAATATTATTCAGATGAAACCAGAAATTTCCAATATGACCATCAAGTGGCTTGGTAAAATGAGCTGTATATAAACTCAGGGTGGATATGGCTTCACCTGGATATTTCAGTATGATAAACAGATACCACGAAAAAGCAATTGCAATTGCGAGTAGGGCGGATATAATGAACCTCTGAATTTCTTTCCTTCCACGACCACGTGAAAATACAATATAAACAGCCCATCCTAAGTAAACCAACAGACCTACCAGCCATTTAACCAGGATGGCAACTCCGCTGAAAATGCCAATCAACACGATCCATCGTTGTTTCCCTGACCGGATATATTCCAGCCAGGCCCAGATACTTGCCGAAACCCAGACCAGGAAGGCAATATCATTGTGCTCGAGTTCTTGCCTGCCCGAAATAATCTCAACCATATAAAAGGCAGTTGCAATCAAAAAAGCGGCATAATACCCGGTCCCTTCAGAGATGAACAGTTTCCCGGCTCTGTATGCAAGTAATACCAGAATAGAGCCTGCTATAGCACTCGGAATCCGTAAAGTAAACTCACTGACGCCAAAGATTTTGAAAAAAGCAGCTGCAGGCCAGAGGAAAAACGGCTGTTTATTCAGCCATATATGTGCACGGTCCCATCTGTCGTATGGAATATCCATGACAGGATCAGCATAAAGCATTGGTTTGAATGGGTTATTCATAAGATTTTTTGCAACTAAAGCATGAAATCTCTCATCCCACAAATTCAGAAACGGGTCCAGCAATGCTGCAAATATAAATATGGCCAATGAACCGACTATCAGGAACATAAGGCTCAGTTTGGATTTATTAGACAGGTGAAAGTATAGGCTGATCGCAATGAAGAGACTACCTGTCATCAGGAATACAGTCTGCAGGCTAGTTAGATCCTGTTGAAAAAAGGATATCATTTCTAAAGAAAGTTAGTTATGAAATATCAAAGTCAACTCTTTCCGTGAATATTTTTCATTTGCTACGGCAAAATCAACTAAAATCTTAGTTATACAGCCATTTCTGCCGATGATATGTGCATCCGGAGTGGCCTCAATAACTGGGTTATAGCTCCAAACCGAAAGTGTGTCAGAACTCCCAGCCATACCTTCAAGGTTAATGATGTATTGATTTCCTCTCAGGGTAGCATCAATAATCCTCATCCCTTCAGCCTGGTCTCCGGGAGCCGGGTAGGGGATAAGAGGAAGAACTGAGATCCCACCTGCAACTTCCACCTCAATTGTGGCAATCCCGGTAATTATAAAGCTCATATGCAGTGAGATAAACCTGGAAGTTGTAAAGGTAGCGAAGGGATATGCTTCGCCATTCAGTAAAATCCTGGTTATTTTGGTTCCCGGAAAAAGAGCCGGCATGAAATTTATGGTAACAGCCTGGTTTCCTGTCTTTTCAAAGTGCCATGTAAATGCAGATGAATCCCGTTTATATGCCAGGTCCACAAACTGATTTCCCAGCCGGATTCTTTCCACAGTGAGCCAATCCCAATCTGCAGGCAGTCGAGGAGAGATGTATAACGTGTTATTGGGAGCATCTGCTTCAATACCAAGCATCCCTTCTATGGCCGGCTGCAAAACCATAGTCTCACTCCAACACTGGTGTGGACAAACCCCTGAAGGCTGATACTCAGCGCCATTCAGCACCTCTTCCACAAATCCCAACCCCCAGTTGCGGTAAACATTCAGATTGTTCATGATATGGGTAAAACCCTGGGTATAATTCCCGTATTCGTATTCTGCCAACGCTGTCCACCCGGTGAAAAGGGGCCAGACACTTCCGTAATGGTATCCGGTTGGCTTAAACATCGGGTTGTCTTCCCCAATAATGCGGGTACCCCAATTTGTTGAAAAAGCGTTAGAAGCGTATTTATCAAGCAGATTACGCATCTTATATTTGTCTGTAATGCCAAAGTATGCAGGAACAGTTGGAAGGATGGTTTGATCAGTACGTTGGGATCCATCTTTATTCCTGCCAAAGGAATAAAACTGTTCATAACCGTTCCAGAATTTCTCATCGATCAGGTCTCTCACAATTTTTGCCTCCTGTATATAAAGCTCTTCAGAAGGATCGTTAACGACCTGTGCCATGGTAGCGGCCCCTTCCAAAGCAGCTACCCAACAGCCTGTCAGGTAAAAAGAGGAGTGAGATCCAAAAAGTTGCCCTCCTTCCACCCAGCCATGACCTACATTGGTGTTTTCGATCAGGTGATCCTTATCCGTATCAGTTGAAAAACAGAATGTTATTGCCTTTTTTATTCCAGACCAATTCTCCTGAATAAACGATGTATCCCCTGAATGGAGGAGATATCTTCCAGCAAGGATGATGAAAAGGGGTGTGGCATCAGATGCATCATAATGGATGACACCTGAAGTTGTGGCTTCATGAAAGATCTTCCCGCTGAGGTCCTGGTACTTTAAATAGAATTCCAGATTTTTCTTAACCTTATCAAAGTCGCCGATATCTAACAAAGCAAATCCACTCCATTGACCATCACGGCCAAAATACCATGCGTAACCAGGTCTGCCATTTACCTTCTGGGCTCCATCCCAGCCACTGCGGGTGGTTCCGTAGCCTGCAACAAGACCGGACCCCATTCCCGGAGTGGTAACAAAGAACCTGTCGGTTCCAATCAATGCCCATCTATACCCTGCATTAAAATTACTATCAGGAGAGGTGATCATCAGGTTATTAGCAAAAACCTCCTCCGCATGCTTCTGTGATCTCTGAAAAATATCCATCGGGTTAAGGATCGCCTCGTCAAAAATTGCTGTCGTCTCTTTCAATCCTTCAGCACTTGAAGCAAAAACAAAATCCAGAGATTCTCCGCCGTTCATTGAATAATGCACCTGGGCATCCGCCAGTAAATCTCCCCCTTTTTTGGATATGGCCCTGTACGGTATTTTGTTCCCGCCTGCCATAACTGCAAAATCACCTGATTTGTTCATAAAATAAAATGCCTGATATGAATGGTCCCAACCATGACAAAGAGACACAGTAGTAGCTGCCGGATAAGGCCACATTATCCGTAAATTAGTCATGAAATGGATTGATAAAACTGCTGGTTCTGCACCATCCCATGTATAATGAACAACACCAACAGGTTTTGTGGGATGGGCTGCGACAACTTCTGTAAGTAAACCTGAATAAAGATGATAATAACGGATAAAGCAATCGGGACGGATCTCTATTTCCGGACTCAGCCTGCTTAACCATATCGTATTTTCAGATGACGGATTGGTTCCAATGTGACCTGAATTGTCAGGACCATTGATAGTTATACTTACACTATAGTCACGCAATGACATGAACGGATGGGTCCATACCTCCTCAATCCCACCATTTTCAGCTCCCATGATCAGGATCCCTTCACCCGCTGCTTCACAATAGTTATTGGTGGCAGTTCTGGGTGAGAAAGCAACCTTAGGTGGTTTTAGGTCCCAGGTAACAGCTTTAGGAATTACTTTGAGCTTTGCACCCCGGATATCGGTTTTAGCCCGACACTGAACAACGGTGTCAGGGGAGTAGTCCCAATAGAAACGAGGCCCTGCTTCCAGTTTACCGGCAAGATAATCCAGGGCATTTTTTGAAAAGGTTTCCAGATGCAGCCGGTTTTCATTCGGTTGGGAGAATAGAGTATATGCTCCAACTCCAAGCAGTTTACCCTTGCCAACATCATATTCAACAACCATCTTCGAATCTTCCCTGAAGAAGATGTAATCCCAGTCAATCGCAACTACCTTTCCTTTTTCAGGAACTGTATCTCCAAAGAAGCCGTTGACCCGGAGTGTAAGATCCTTGATCGGCTTATAGATGTATGCTCCCCCATATATGCCCGTGAAAACAGGATGCTCCCGGAAGGCATGGAAACCCAGTTTTCGTCCATATCCCTCATCAACTGATGATTTCTGCCTCACTGATGGGATTGTAGTTTCTATCCCGAGCAGATTGATATACCTAAAGGCATCAAGTGTAAGCAGTATTTTACCCCCCTTTTCAAGATATTCACGAAGCAGTTTAATTACCTTACCATCAGACTCATCCGTTGTGAAGTTTGAAGTATCCGACCTGTGAAACCAAACTACTGCAGCATCCTGTAACTGCTTTGGATGCCTCTTAAGTTCATGAAACGTACTGTATTTCAACGAATAACCTTCTAATTCCCGAATAAAATCCATTGCAGCCAGAAGCTCTGGATCTGAAGAGATCAAAGGCTCTTGTCCTACCATTAATATAAAAGTGGCATCATCATTTTCCCTACCCTCCGCCTTCGTCCCTCGTCTTTCTTCCCTCGTCTCTCGTCCTTCATCCTTCATAATTTGAATACTGTGTCGTCTTGCGTCCTTGCCTTTAATTCCCTGTGATATAGCAGAATAGCCACTAAAAAATAACAGCGCGAATAGCAGGGTGTGTAGTTTCCAGTTCAAGATCATAACTTTTCTACTAATTTATTCAGTGATGAGAATACAGGAACTCCGGCTGTTTGGATTCGCTCTTCCGATTGATGCCCGTTAGGGATCAGGATGCAATCAATCCCGATCTCACCGGCAACTTCAGAATCATGCAGTGTATCACCAATGAAGATCATCTCTTGCTTTGGGATTCCAAGATCCTTTACGAGCCGGAAACCCACTTCGGTTTTCCCGTGTGCATAATGATCATCCAAACCTCTTACCTGATTAAAGAATGGTCTGACTTCACGCTCTGTAGTTTCTGTTAACAGTTCGTTTTGTTCCCTGGCCGATAAAATGCTTTGTGTGTATCCCTTAAACTGACAATAGGGGAGCAGATGTTTTACCTCCGGATACAGCTGAGACTCCTTTTGCCTCCTGTTATATAAAACCATGAACTCCATTCCCACCTCTTCAAAGGGCTCCCGATCAAAATCAAAGCCAAGTTTCAGGTAGTAATCCCTTACCGGGAAGTCAAAGATGGAGCGGTAAATTTCCAGTGTAATAGGAGAGAGGTTTCGCTTCGCAAGCATCCCATTCATCACCTCAACGCAGAGCCATGCATCATTCAGCAGCGTTCCGTTCCAATCCCAGATGATGTGATTGTATCGGGTTAAATCCATGTGGTTGTTGCTCTTATCTTCATTGTTGATTTCCTTATCTTTGCGCCCTTCGCGCCTTTGCGTCTTAGCGGTTCAGGTCTTTGTTTAAGAGGCACGAAAATAAAGAAAAACCGGTTAATCAGCATGGACTTTTCTTCCCCTCTTTCCGAACTCGATATACTACATGACTGCGCACTCTGTCCCCGCAACTGTCATGCCGACAGATTCAGCACAAATCTGGGATACTGCCAAACAGGAGCTGGTTTCAACATCTCCTCAATCTGCATTCACAGGGGAGAGGAACCGGTCATCAGTGGTTCCCGGGGCATCTGCAATATTTTTTTTACCCATTGCAACCTTCAGTGCAGCTTTTGCCAGAATCATCAGATCAGTGATAACAAACTGAACAACAACTTCTTTGAATTACCCCTTGAATCTGTGATCGGACAGATAACAGATATCCTTGATCAGAATATCAACATCATCGGGTTTGTATCCCCATCCCATATGATCCCCCAGATGAAGGTCATTATTCGGGCAGTTCAAGGATTGGGGTACCACCCAACATGGGTTTATAACACCAACGGATACGATAAACCGGAGACGCTTCGGGATCTAGAAGGGCTCATCGATGTTTACCTCCCTGACCTGAAATATATGGACTCAATACTTGCAGGAAAACTTTCTGATGCTGCTGATTACCAGGAAGTCGCCGGAGCTGCATTGAAGGAAATGCTCCGGCAAAAAGGAACTGCTTTGCGGATTGATGACGAGGGATATGCCGAATCAGGGATTCTGATACGCCACCTAGTCCTTCCCGGACATATAGAAAATAGCCTGAGTGTGCTACGTTTCGTTGCAGAAGAATTATCCCCGCTTCTTCATATCGGACTGATGTCTCAGTACTTTCCGGCCGGACAGCATTTCGACAACCCAAGCCTTGCCAGAACACTAAACCACAGGGAGTATAAACGGGTTGTGCAAGCTATGGAGGAGTTTGGCATCACAAGGGGATTTATGCAGGAATTGAAAAGTTTCAACCATTACCGTCCCGATTTCAGCAAAAAACATCCGTTCGAAAAAGATTAATCCCTATTTTTGTTTTCAATTTAATTGTAAACCGCCGCACCTTACCACAATCTCACTATACCACCATATCACAATATCACCATACCATCAAACACAACTTATAATGAAACAAACAACTACCCTTTTAGCCATTCTGTTTCTGGGGTTCTCAATCTCTGTTAATGCCCAGGACACTGTAAAAGAAAAGAAAGCAGACTCCGGTTACATCTTCACGGAGGTGATCAAATTACCCGCTACACCGGTAAAAAACCAGTACAGATCAGGAACCTGCTGGAGTTATTCTGCGTTATCTTTCCTGGAGTCGGAATTGTTGAGGATGGGAAAAGACACATTCGATCTTTCCGAAATGTTCGTGGTTTACCATACGTATGCCGACAAAGCCCCGATTTACGTGCGTTTTCATGGTGAGCATAACTTTGGGGGTGGGGGAGCAGCACATGATGTTCCCTATGTTTTGAAGAATTACGGAATCGTACCTGACGAGGTCTACAATGGTCTCGTTATTGGTGAGGAGAATCCTGTTCACGGTGAGATGGATGCAGTTTTAAAGGCATATGTTGACGCTGTTCTCAAAAACCCGAACAGAAAACTTAGTCCTGTCTGGCATAAAGGGTACACCGGGATCCTGGATGCATACATTGGAGAGATACCGGAGACTTTTATATATAATGGTACAGAATACACCCCGAAATCATTCGCTGATATGCTCGGGCTTAATCCTGATGATTATGTTGAGATCGGATCTTTCACCCATCATCCCTTTTATGAAAAGTTCATCCTGGAGGTGCCTGATAACTGGCTTATGGATGAAATCTACAATGTACCGCTTGAGGAGATGATGCAAATCCTTGACAATTCACTGGAGAAAGGATATACGGTTGTTTGGGGAAGTGATATTAGTGAAAAGGGATTCTCCTGGAAAAATGGTGTTGCTATAGTTCCCGACAAAGATGCCCCGGAACTGGCAGGGCTGGAACAGGGAAAGTGGGAAAAGATGACTGATAAGGAGAAGGAGGAGATGCTCTATAAATTCACAAGCCCTGTACCTGAAAAAACGATCACCCAGGAGATGCGCCAGGAGGAGTTTGACAATTACAAATCGACTGACGACCACGGCATGCATATCATCGGGATGGCAAAAGACCAGAATGGAGATGTTTACTATATTGTCAAGAACTCATGGGGGGTAGGCACCCAAAAATACGAAGGCTATTTTTACACCTCTAAACCCTTCGTTGAACTAAAAACAATGGATCTCATGGTGCATAAAGATGCGATTCCGAAGGAGATACGGAAAAAGCTGGGGATCTAGATTCTAGATCCTGGATCCTAGATCCTGGATGATGGATGATGGATAACACACATCTTATTGTAGCAAGGATCCAGGATCCTGCATCCAGGATTCTCTTCTTGTTGGAAATTTGATCACTTGTTGAAGTCTATCCAGGTATTCCGAACGGGGGATCAGTGTGGCGCCCATCCGCAGGAAGTGGTTTGTTTCAACCTGACAATCAATAAATTGGAAATCCCATTTCAGGAGCAGCTGAACCAGGTGATAGAGAGCGACTTTTGATGCATTTGGTTGTGTGAAGAACATGCTCTCTCCAAAAAATGCTTTCCCAAGAGATATCCCATACAGGCCGCCAACGAGGTTTCCCTTGTTATAACAGGCAACTGAATGTGCAAACCCTTTCAGGTGGAGATTTGTATACCCTTCGATAAACTCCTCACTTATCCAGGTATCTGGTTCATGGGCACGTTTGATCCTGGCACATTGGCTGATAACAGCTTCAAAATCAGTATCGAACTTAATCTCAAATGTTTCAGCCCGCACAGTCCGTTCAAGTGATTTTGAGATCTTTAATTTATCGGGAAACAGCACCAACCTGGGATCAGGTGAGAACCAGTAGGGTTCTCCGTCATGGACAAACCAGGGAAATATTCCGGAAGCATAGGCGTTTAACAACCGATCAACAGAAAAATCACCTCCAATAGCAATCAAGCCATCCTCTTCAGCCTCAGTGGCAGGAGGGAATACAGGTTCTTTCGGTAGCAAATAAACAGGCAAAATGAAGTTAGAAGTTAGAAATTAAAAGTTAGAATGCAAGTACGAAGTTAGAAGGAAGAAGTACAAAGCTTTTCACAGAATATCCAGCATCCAGTCATCCAGTCATCCAGTGATCTAGTTATCCAGCATCCAGTCATCCAGTTATCAGCTGACGGAGTCCAGCGCTTCAGTTAGCCGTGAGCAAGCCTCATCAATCTCATCAGCCGTAATAGTCAGCGGGGGCGCAATGCGGAAAGTAGCAGGCTGAAAAAGGTACCAGTCGATGATAACTCCGTTTTTCAGCGTTGCCTCCATGAAAGGTTGCCGTTGATCGGGATTCTTCAAATCCAACCCGATCGCTAATCCTCGCCTCCGGTATGACTGTATAGCCCTGTGTTTGCACACCCTCTCCTCAAATTGACGACCTTTCTCTTCTACTTCACTTAGCAGGCCATCAGCAAGTAATACTTCGATGCCGGCAAGGGCAGCTGCACAGCTTACAGGATGTCCTCCAAATGTAGTGATGTGACCAAGTTCCGGGTTAAATGCTAGTGTATTCATGATCTTCTTAGGAGCAATAAAAGCGCCCAATGGCATCCCGGCACCTAACGCTTTGGCCAGAACCAGGATATCCGGGACAAACCCGAAGTGTTCAAAAGATAAAAAGGTTCCGGTACGGCCGAATCCCATCTGAACATCATCAATCACCAGTAGCGTGCCTGTTTCATTGCATCGTTTCCTCAGTTGAACAAGGAAATCCTCTTCAGGAAGGATCAGTCCGGCTTCTGCCTGAATGGTTTCTGCTACCACGCAAGCCGTTTTGTCGGTGATCTCAGCCAGATCATTGAAGTTATTGAATCTCAGGAATCTGACGTCAGGTATCAGTGGCCTGAATGCCCTTTTCAGCTCCTCATTCCCCAGTATTGAGAGCGCTCCCTGAGTGGATCCATGATAGGCGTTGTGGAAAGCAACCACCTCCTGCCGTCCGGTAAATCGTTTTGCCAGCTTCATCGCCCCCTCAATGGCTTCACTGCCGGAGTTCACAAAATAGACGGAATCAAGAGAAGAGGGGAGAAGGTCGGTGAGGCTTTTTGCAAGGCGAACCTGAGGAGAGTGGATAAACTCTCCGTATACGTTGAGATGGAGGTACTTCTCCAGTTGTGCGCTGATGGCTGCAAGTACCTTCGGATGCCTGTGCCCGATATTGCTGACCGAGATCCCCGAAACCATGTCCATATAACGGGTCCCATCACTTCCTGTAAGCCAAACACCTTCAGCTTTAATAATCTCTAGTCCCATCGGTGTAAACGATGGCAACCCCAGATGTCTGTAAAACAACTCCCGGTCAGTCATGGGTTGATGTGCTGATGTGTTGATGTGATAATGTGATGATTTGTTGATGTTACGAAATTACAAAAACCGATGGATTGTTCTTATTTTCATTATCGATTTTGTAATTTCGCAATTTCACCATTTCACCATGTCACCATATCACCATAACACTATAACACCACATCACCATACCACCATATGAAAGACAAAATCGTCATCATCACCGGCGCAACCTCGGGAATTGGCAAAGCCCTGGCTTTTGAATGTGCCCGACGGGGAGCGAAACTGTCTCTGGCCAGCCGCAATAAAGAACAATTAAAGGCAATTGAGGAGGAGTTAAGAAAAAATGGGACGGAGGTGATTTCGACTGAAACCGATGTTACCAGAGAAGAAGATTGTAAGCGATTTATATCAAATACCATAAGCCAATTCAACCGGATTGATGTGTTGATCAACAATGCTGGAATCTCCATGAGAGCTTTGTTCGAAGAGGTAGACCTTGATGTGTTGAAAAGGGTAATGGATGTCAATTTCTGGGGCGCAGTATACTGCACGAAATTTGCCTTGCCGGAGTTGTTGAAAGCAAAAGGCTCTGTTGCAGGTGTCTCTTCTATTGCCGGTTACAAAGGACTGCCAGGCCGCACAGGCTATTCAGCATCCAAGTTTGCCCTGCAGGGGTTTCTGGAAGTGATTCGGATTGAAAACATGAAAAAAGGACTACATGTATTGATCGCCTGTCCGGGCTTTACCAGCTCCAACATCCGGAATGCGGCTCTGGCAAAGGATGGCAGCAACCAGGGGGAATCGCCACGCGACGAAGCCAAAATGATGATGCCGGAAGAGGTAGCAAGGCAAATCTGTGATGCCATTGAAAAGCGTAAACACCGGCTTACTATGACCACGCAAGGTAAAATGACAGTACTCTTGAACAAGTTCTTCCCGAAGTTCATGGATAAGATGGTATATAGCCATATGGCGAAGGAGCCGGATTCCCCCTTTAAGTAAAGTACGATTTACGATTAACGATTTACGATTGAAAGAAAAGTACGATTAACGATTTACGATTTACGATTGGATTGCCGATTGACGATTTCAAATGTACAATTTATTTGAGATTAAAAATAATTCGGAAATTGTAAATCCAAAATCAAAAATGCAATTGTAAATCGTTAATTGTAAATTGTAAATCCCTGTTATCGTTAATCGTACCTCGTAAATCACTTTCCAATTCTATCTGCCAAATACCCTTGGATAAAGTGAACATTACGATCGATGGTATTCAGGTTTTTGTTGACGATTACCGGGTTGGGAATGTTCTCGGAGGCGGAAAAGGTTAGTAATGCCTTGCTATGAGCGGGCTTGTTCAAATGTTTGTATTTGCATTCAATGGCGTAGGTGGTAAACACCTGGCTCATTATAAAATCAACTTCTGCTCCATCGCTGGTTCTGTAAAATCGAATAGTCCCTCCTGGCTTAAGGTTTCTCCAAAGCTCCAGCAAAACATAGTTTTCAAAAACAGCTCCTTTATCGGCACGAAAATCCATCTCACCAAAATCGGTGTTCAGTATATTCCGAACGCCCATGTCGCAGAAGAATATTTTCTTCATTCTGGTGATTGCCGATCGCTTGTTCGTTTGATACGGTTCTACCAGTTTAATAATATACATCTGTTGAAGTAAATCAACGTATTCCTGACAAGAACGGTATGGCAATCCGGTTTCGCGGCTGATTTCATTGAAATTAACCAGATTCCCTGTTTGCAAGGCCAGCAGGCGCAGCAACTTATTGAAACCAACGAAATGTTCGTTCCTTATATAGAATTTGACATCGCGAAGAAGATAGGTTTTGTAGATATCATCCAAAACGGCCACTTTTTCCTCCGGATCTTTTTTCAAGGCAGCTCGCGGCAATCCTCCGAAAACAAGGTATTGGCTTAATAGTTTGGTGATAGGAGCTGTAATTGCCGAATCAGTTGTTTCACTATCTAGTGAGAGAAATAACCTGTGGAGATCGGGGTCGGAAAACCTGATGTATTCGCTGAAAGAGAGGGAGAACACTTCAACGATCCTGACTCTTCCTGCCAGGGATTCTTCAACATTTTGCAAAATATGGAGGCTGGAACTTCCGGAACACAAAATTCTCAGCCCGTTGTGTTTATCCGTAAGCAACTTAAGCATTGTTGAAATACCCGGGATAAATTGAAATTCGTCAATGAGTAACAACCCGTTCATGTTTTCATCAAGATAAATCTTTAAATATGCTTCGATGTCAGATAGTTTTTCAAACAAAGCATATGTTTCAGGATCCTGGCCGTTTAAAAAGAGTCTCTTCCCATTGAATTCAAACATCTTCATCAGGCTTGTCTTACCCACCTGCCTGGCGCCTATCAATATAACTATCGGAACGGTTTCATAACCATTGATGATTCTATCCAGGTAGTAATCACGTTTTATCATACTATTTTACTAAACCACAAAGGTAGATCAAGAATCGTTTATTTGCAAATTAAACCGATAATATTTACATGTTTGTAAATATTATTGCCAGAAATATGGAAAACAATAAAAATAAGTACGATTTACGATTTACGATTTACGATTGTAATGCCGATTGACGATTTTAGATGTACAATTTATTTCAGATTTGAAAATAAATCGTACCTCGTAAATCCAAAATCAAAAA
>CALCGJ010000241.1 GCA_937900965.1 uncultured Bacteroidota bacterium
TTCAAACCGAAACCCCATCCGTTTCCCGGTTTTTATCAGCATCGCATCCAGCGCTGATTGTATCTCTTGTACCGTTACCTCTTTCATGCTATCGAAAGGGGGTGTGAGAAGGTCAAAATTGATCGTATACTGCATTGCTGCCCTGATGATACCCTGAACGTTTGTCCGGTTAAGGGATATGGTATCAAAATTGTTGTACAGGAGCCCCACTTCTCTCTTCCCTTCAATAAAATAGTGGTTCTCGCGGTTAACAAAAACCCGTCCGATCAGATATCCTGAATCATTTAACCGGTTGTACCTGAACGAATCGGCCAGGAAGTTAAAGATATAGATGATGCCACAGTAAGAGCGCCGTTTATCATCCTTGATATAGGAACTCCGCATCACCTCATGGTTGCGGGAGAATTCAAACACATTGGTGTGCATCATGAAAATCAGGACATCCCCGGCAAACTTCAGCCTGAATTCAAAATGTCCCCGGTCATGGTACTCAACGGAAACTTTCACCTGCTTTGGCAACGATTTCATCATGTACTGTGCCGCCAGAATATCAGCCTCATGCTTAAACATGTTAAATGCCTCAAAGGTCTTATTGAAAACCTCCTGTTTTAAAGCTCCTTTCGTTCTAAGCACCTTAAAGAGTTCGCGGGTGGTAGGTGTTTTATGATTCATGGTCAGGGATCAGGGATTAGAGATTAGCGATTAGCGATTAGCGATTAGCGATTAGTAAAATTAATCAATATTTAATTTATGGCAATCTATGCAAATTCTCTTCAACCATCTCTCTCAGGCTTCCAAACGTATTCTTCAACACAATTCCCAAATCTTCCGGCAGGAACCACCTCACAAAGCGGATGTCCTCCTCAAGCTGTGGAACCAGTTTTTGGTCTTTTGGGGCTGTCATTTCAAACCAGTAACTCTTTTTCAACATACGCACTCCTTTTTCATGAAAGACATGGTAGGTAGGTTTCATCTTACGAATCACCTTAACCTCACCTATCCCAGTCTCCTCCTTCACCTCCCGAACAGCCTCCGCCTTTCGATGTTCTATTTTCATTTTTCGCTCTTCTTCCCTCGTCCTTCGTCCCTCGTCCCTCGTCCTTCGTCCCTCTCCCCTCCTCTCTATCTTCCCCTTGGGCAGATCCCATTTTCCCCTTCTGAAAATAAAGAGGATCTCTCCCTTCTCATTCCGTACAAATCCACCCGCAGCTTCCACGATTGTGAAGAGTGACTTAATGTCCCTTTTTAGTTGCTTATAATCAGGTGATGAGAGAGCGAGTTCGGACAACCTTGATCTCTTTTCAAAATCCCTTAGTATCTGCTCCAACTCCTGAGCTGATTCCGGTACGGTAATCTGTCCGTTGAAATCCGCATCAGGTTTCAACAACTGCAGACATCGGTTTTTAAAATAAATCTTCATTCAGTATCAAAATTCGATAGCCAATATTACGAAAAACTTTTAAAAAAACCGAGGGACTGAAGAGCTCCTTCCTGTTAAAGAAATCCTATCTTTGGTGAAAAATATCACTATGCTTTATTCAAAAGATATTGCTCTTCAAACAGCTGAGATGTTACTGAAGATCAAAGCTGTAAAACTAAGTCCTAAAGAGCCATTCACCTGGGCGTCAGGGATACAGTCTCCCATTTATTGTGACAACCGCATCACCCTCTCCTTCCCGGAGATCCGAACCTTTATCCGTCAGCACTTCACTCATGCCATTCTTGAACATTTCAAAGAGGTTGAGGCTATTGCCGGTGTTGCAACCGGTGGAATCGCGCAGGGAGCCCTGGTGGCTCAGGAGTTGGACTTACCTTTCGCATACGTGCGTTCAGGGAAAAAGGACCATGGACTTACAAATCAGGTTGAAGGAAGAGTAAATCCTGGTCAGCGGATTGTGGTGGTAGAAGATCTTATCTCCACAGGCGGAAGCAGCCTGAATGCTGTAACGGCTCTACGTGAAGCAGGATGTAAGGTAGTTGGTATGGTTGCAATCTTCACGTATAACCTTCCAGTCTCTATTCGTAAGTTCGAAGAGGCCGGCTGTGCTCTGATCACCTTGTCCGACTATGATATGCTGATCGAAAAAGCACTGGAGACAGGCTATGTGACTCAGGAAGACCTGGCAGTTCTGCAAGAGTTTAAGGGTAAATTCTGAAAAATAAATAGGCAGTCTGTCAACTAGTCAACGATCAGTTTCTGATTAACAGTCTCTCCGTTGATAGTCAGGCGAATCACATAGATTCCTTTTCTTAGTTTTTCCAGATTGAGTACCTGTACGTTTTCTCCCAGGTTCACAGTGAATGATTGCTCAAGGACTTTTTTGCCCAGCAGATCAATCACAATGTATTGTGCTTCTGAAGCCTCTTTTGCAACTACTCTAACAAAGGCTTGCCCGCTGGCGGGATTTGGATAGATGCTAAGTGAAGCAACATGATGGTCATCAATGCCGGCAGGGGTAGTTGTTGTAAACTTCCACGGGTCGCTCCAGGCTGTTGTGTCGGCCATAACACCTCCATCGCTGAAAGCACGCATCCGCCAGTAGTACACAGTATTGATGGCCATTTTTCGGGTGACCTTGGTTGTGACAATAGCAGCAATTGGCTTAACATCATAGAAAATATTTGTGAAACCCATGTCTGTGGCTATCTGTAGCTGGTACCCGACAATGGCTGTCTGGAGCGTCCATAACATAGTTGGAGTGAGTGGCACATTCACCTGTTCATTTGAGGGTGATTTCAAAATGACCGTGTTAATGGCGGTAAATTGTCTGGGCTCTGACCAGTTGGTTGTATCAAACTGGTGCCGGGAGCGAACTCTCCACCAGTAATCATTCCCAAATGCGAGAAATTGTGCGTTTACTTCCAACTCATCAGTCTCTCCGGAGAATACCAGTGTGTTGAAATTCTCATCAGAGGCAATCTGAAAATCATAGGATAAAATTCCGCCAACAACCTTCCATTTCAACAGGGCATCCAGCACCTGGTTCTCAGCGTTGTTACTGGGTGAACTTAATGCAACTGCATCCAGTACAGTGAATGCATAAGGCTCTGACCATGCACTGACATCAGAAGAGTGGCCAGCCTGAACCCGCCAGTAATATGTTGCACCAAACCGGAGCCATTTCGTGGTTCCGGTGAATACGTCACCGGCAACCGATGCCTCTACAAAAAGCGGGGAATTAAAATTCATACTCGTATCAACCTGGTACTTGAAGAAGGAGAGTCCGGATACAGTAACTGTTCCTACTTTGTTTTTCCAGGTAAGGCTTACATTGGCTTCCTGGTCGGGCTTATTGTTGGTTGGTGTAAACAGACTAATCATTTCGAAGGTTTTGAAGCTCCATACTTCCGACCAGGGAGAAGTTGCACCATCAATTGCCCTGACTCGCCAGTAATATGTAGTATTGAACAGCAGGTTACTTGTCTGGTATCCTGTGATCAGCGTTTGTGTTACATCAACCAGGAGCGAAGAATTGAAGTTCATGCTGGTATCCAGTTGGAGCTGATACTGCAACGTTAATGATCCTGTAACAGCATACCAGCTAAGCACTACATCCGGCATCTGGTTTTCAGCTTCGTTGGCCGGGATTTTAAGAGCAGGAGTGTAAACCAGAGTCTGAGCTGCCATTCCCAGGCTAACTGTGATACACATCAAGATGAATAAAGCTTTTTTCATATCTCGAAGATTTAGTTCTTTGTGTTCTTTACTTTAATTTGTTTTCACGATTTTACCATATGCCTGGTTTACCCTGAGAATATATGTGCCACTGGGGAATGAACTCATATCAATCACAGAAGTTTGTGTTCCACTGAGTTGAGTCCCGAAAGAGGTAGTTGACACCAGTCGGCCGGCAAGGTCATAGACATAAGCGATTACCGGCATGGATTCAGTCAGAGTATAGGTCACATTTGCCGCATCCTGAACAGGGTTAGGATGAATCAGAAGAGTTGTGTTAATTCTTCCGGGCTCCTGACCTGGATTGATCCCCACAGGTGTATAGTAGGTAGTATCGTAAAAAAGACCTTTCCCGTATGATGCGGCGGCAATGTATCCCAAATTCTGGACATCATAATGGTCCCAGGTCTGCTGCTTCAGATCAGTTACAGGCACATTGCCAATGCCGGTTAATTCCTCTACCCAGTTGGGTGAAGCATCAAAGACATTCGTGGAGGTAAATATACCCATGTCTGTTCCCAGAATAGCCCTGCCGGAACTATGCATCTCAAAGAGACCATCAAAGACAGGCATGCCGGGCAAATTCCCTTGTGCAGAAAGAAAAGCAGGAAGGGAATCCAGGGCATTCTCCGCTACATAGACATAGTTTTCGTTTCCGTAATTCCCCAGGGTCACCATTAAATTATTATCGTTATTGGGATCTATCACCACATTGGTGACGTACCTCCCTGCCATCTCAGGATATTCAAAGATATCTGTTGATACAATACAGTAAGGGCTGAGAACGCTGGCAGTGTTTTCATCAAGAGCAAGTGTGAGGTTGGAGAAACGGTAGAGTTTACCGG
This sequence comes from uncultured Bacteroidota bacterium, assembly GCA_937900965.1. Lineage (GTDB taxonomy): Bacteria > Bacteroidota > Bacteroidia > Bacteroidales > FEN-979 > QYOJ01. Next base: position 4,522 of record CALCGJ010000241.1, read on the forward strand.
TCGTTGTTCCAGCCCACAGATAGTTGAGGTCATTCGACAAAGCCATGCTTGTCAGGATATCGCCACCGGTTTCGGCGATCTGGTACCACACTGGTACTTTGTAGAACTTGATTGCGTCCTGTGTCATATAAACGCCCGAACGACCTGTTGCAGTACCGTATATAAAGAAGCGGGAATGAAACGGGTCAAAAACAAACATGCTATCTCCTTCAACAATGGTGGTAGGAACAGTAAATTCGAACGGGCATTCAGAGCAGTTCATACTCTTTATAATTACCGTAGAATCCGCATTGATTGTTCCATGACGGGCATAGATCCAGAGTGTATCCTGCGAATAAGGAAAGTCTGCCGTTTCCCATAAAGCAGTTGGCAGGTAGTCGGTCAAAGAACTTGAAATAGCTCCCAAAAATGTCAGGGCCTCTGATGTTCCAAGGTCTTCAGAACGGGAATAGGGTTCAAAAATTGGGAAGAAGTTGGTTCCGGAATAGAAGATGTACTCCGGTTTAAGCAGGGACCACTGGCAAAAAGTGCCGGTCCAGAAGGAGGCATTCGGAATATAAGCATCTGTTGGTGTGTTCTGCGGAACAGCATTGAATAGTTCAGTTCCGACATGAACCCCGCCACCCATAATCCAATTGTCGATCCGCGACATTGTAACGGAATTGAACTGTGTTGTATTAAGATTTTTATTGCTCGTTCGATAATCAAAGAATTCTCCATCAAATGTTCCAATGCTGATTCCATTTGACGTTGCAATCGCAAATTCATTTGGATTTCCAGGACGAAATGTATAATCGAAATGATAGGGTGGAGTGGCAGGGATAATGTTTGGATCATTAAAAATATAGGCGAAAGAGGCTTGTTGCCAGTCAAAGTAGCCTGTTGGCTGATACTTTTTCCCAAACCATCCATTGAAACCACCAAGCAGAATCATGTTTTCATCGTTCGGAAATACCTCGATGCTATTGCTAAGACACCCGGATCCGCTAAATGGTTCATATGTTTGGTTGGGGGGGAAGATAAGCGACCAGGTGGCGCCATTATCTCCTGAATAATAAACACCCAGCAGGAAATTAGTAGCGAGGTTAGCAATACTTGCATACATCACGTTAGGGTTGGAAGGCGCGATGGCCACGCTTGTCCAGCCGGCATCATCGACAGGAAGCATGTTCGCTTCACCTGTAGAGACATCGGTGATATTCTGAAGATCACCTCCAACTGCAACGTAAACATGATTGTCCAGAACAAAGACGACTGTTCCGTTGCTGCCCACTGTCACATCAATGGCCATTCCTGACATCAGGTCAGTCCAGGCAGTACCGTCATCCGAATATTTTATTCCGGTATTGGTAGCTGCAAACAGCCTTCCACTGTTCGGATCATATGCCAACTTAATGATGTATGCCCAATTTGATAACGGATCGTTCACAGTAGGCGTGGTACCTTCCACAACAGTAAAATCCATTCCATTGGTTGATTGGTAGAGACCGGTTCCCATAAACTCACCATCCTCGCAATAATATTCGCCGGTTCCCACATAGATGGTACCGCCAGGTGTCTGAGTCATGGATGAAACTCTCAGGATATCCAGGGATCCTGCGTTCGTTGGGTTCCATGTCAACCCTTTGTTGGTTGATTTATAAATACCACCGGTAACGCCACCGGTATAAAGCGTGAGCCCATCCGGATCCTGGTTGTCAAAAATGACAACACGGGATCGTCCTGAATAATTGCTTGGACCTACTTGCATCCAATTGAGTCCGAGAGAGGCAGCAGACTTCTGTCGCAACAATGAAAGCTGATACCTGGCTGCCAGAACGTCGGCAGGATTGACAATTCCTGTAACCTGGTTGCTCCGGATCTCTTTCATCCGCAAGTCAGAGGTTTTATCCGGCCCGTTATTTTCCGTAAGGGGAGTTGATGCCGAAACTGTTAACAGGCAGCAAGAGAATCCGAGAAATAACATGAGCAAGCCAAATGGTAAAAGTCTGTTTTTCATATCCCTGGTTTTAGTTATTTGATATATTTCGATTTTTGGTGAAGCAAATGCAGGAAAATCAAATCATACAAATGATTTCTAGGGTTTCCGTTTGAACCAACAAATATAACTTAAAAAGTTAATTCTACAAAAAATTTTTATCTATAAACTCCCGCCGATGGTCGATTAAAATGGCACGGTTATGGAAGTGATGGAGGCTGCGCCTGATGGAGGCTGCGCCTGATGGAGGCTGCGCCTGATGGA
>CALCGJ010000242.1 GCA_937900965.1 uncultured Bacteroidota bacterium
AACGAACTTACAATCACGGTTTATCCTGCATTTGCAGTCGGAACCATTGCCGCCTCACAAACTATCTGCAACGGTGTAACCCCGGCTCCATTGACTACAACCGTACCTCCGACAGGAAGCGGATCCTTTACCTATCAATGGCAAACCAGTTTACCTAACGGCATCTGGAGTGATATTACCGGTGCTACTACCGATACCTACGCTCCGGGAGCGCTTACCACAACAACGCTCTACCGGAAACAGGTTACCGATGTGATTTGTGGAGATATGGATTATACGAACGAACTGACTATCATGGTTTATCCTGCTTTTGCAGTGGGAACCATCGCGGCCTCACAAACCATTTGCAATGGGGCTACACCAGCTCCGTTGACGACAACCGTACCTCCAACGGGAAGCGGATCGTATTCCTATCAATGGCAAATGATGCTACCTGCCGGATTCTGGACTGATATCACTGGCGCAACAACAGATACATACGCACCGGGACCATTGACTATAACTACTATGTACAGAAAGATGGTAACCGATCTGGTTTGTGATAACGTAGGATACACGAATGAATTGACCATCATGGTATATGATGCGTTTGACGTTGGAGCCATCGCTGCTTCGCAGACTATCTGCTACGGAGCCACACCTGCTCCATTAACGACAACCTTACCTCCTGCCGGAAGTGGATCATATACGTATCAGTGGCAGTCAAGCGCTGATGCAGTAACCTGGACCGATATCACCGGTGCTACCACCGATACATATGCCCCGGGAGCATTAACGGCAACTACTTACTACCGGAAGATGGTAACCGATGTGATCTGCGGCAATACCGGATATACCAATGAATTGACCATAATGGTTTATCCAGCCTTTGATGAAGGAACCATCGCGGCCTCACAGACCATCTGCAACGGAGCAACACCAGACCCAATAACAACCACTCTTGCTCCGACAGGAAGCGGATCATTCTCGTATCAATGGCAGTCGAGCCCCGATGGGGTAACCTGGACAGATATTACCGGTGCAACCGGTACAACCTATGCTCCGGGACCATTAACGGCAACTACTTACTACCGGAAGATGGTAACCGATGTGATCTGCGACAATACCGGATATACCAATGAAGTTATCATTACGGTTTACTCGGTACTGGGTGCAGGTACGATTGAAGCCTCTCAGACCATCTGCAGCGGAACTGCTCCGGATATGCTTACAACAACCATTGCTCCTTCCGGCGGAAGCGGATCTTATTCACTGCAATGGCAGTCGAGCCCCGATGGAATAACCTGGACTGATATCACCGGTGAAACAGGCTCAACATATGCACCTGGAGTCCTGACAGCAACTATGTATTACAGAATAACTGTTACCGACGATATTTGCCTCAATTCAGAATATACGAATGTACTTGAGATCTTAGTAAACGCAACCCCGCCTCCACCTGAAGTAAGTGTAGTGGACGATTGCGGATTCTCAACCCTGACAGCAGTCGGAATCCCTGGAGCAACATTCCTCTGGAGTACCGGTGAGACAACTGCTTCCATTACTGTAACAGTAGCAGGTCTCTATACGGTAACACAAACTTCACCAGAAGGATGTATCAGCGCTGCTGGCTCCGGAACAGCTGCACCGTTTGTTATTCCGGCGGCCCCTGTAGTGACAGTTGTGGACGATTGTGGATTCTCGACACTGACAGCAACCGGAGTTACCGGAGCCACTTTCATGTGGAGTACAGGCGAGACGACTGCTTCCATTACCGTAACAGTCGCCGGTCCATACACAGTGACACAAACCTCTCCGGAAGGCTGTATCAGCCCTGCCGGCACAGGTACTGCAAATCCGTTAATTATTCCTCCGGCACCTACAGTGACCGTTGTTGACGCTTGCGGATTCTCAACATTGACAGCAACCGGCGAAACCGGAGCCACATTCATGTGGACTACAGGTGAAACTACAGCTATGATTACGGTAACTGCAGCAGGTACCTATTCGGTAACACAAACAGTTGGCGGATGTACCAGCCTTCCGGGTGCAGGCACAGCAGCACCATTTGTTATTCCTGCTGCACCGGTAGTGACCGTTGTGAACTCTTGCGGATTCTCAACCCTGACAGCAAGCGGTGTTTCGGGAGCTACATTTATGTGGAGTACCGGTGAAACCACGGCAATGATCACGGTAACTGTCGCTGGAACATATACTGTAACACAAACCTCTACCCAGGGATGTACCAGTCCTGAAGGATCAGGTGTAGCCGATCCGATGTTGATTCCTGCAGCGCCTGTGGTGATTGTTGTGGATGGTTGCGGATTCTCAACCCTGACAGCAACCGGCGAAACGGGAGCTACTTTCCTCTGGAGTACAGGTGAAACAACTGCTTCCATCATCGTAACAGTTGCCGGTCCTTACACGGTGACACAAACGGTTGGAGGTTGTACAAGTCTACCGGGAACAGGCACTGCTGCCCCAATACCAATACCTGCAGCACCTGTTGTGAATGTTGTGAATAATTGCGGATTCTCGACACTGACAGCTATCGGTGGAACTGGAGCTACCTTCTTGTGGAGTACAGGTGAAACGACTGCTTCCATTACTGTTTCCGTTGCCGGTCCTTATACCGTAACACAGACGGTTGCCGGATGTACAAGTCTGCCAGGCACAGGTACAGCGACACCGCTGATCATACCTCCTGCACCAACAGTAACGGTAGTCAATAACTGTGGTAACTCTGTGTTAACAGCTACTGGTGAAACGGGCGCTACCTTCCTGTGGAGCACCGGTGAAACTACGGCTGTCATCACGGTGACCGTTGCCGGACCGTATACAGTTACGCAAACAACACCCAATTTATGTACCAGCTTACCGGGTTCAGGTACTGCAGCTCCGATGCCTATACCTGTTCCGACATTAACCGGAAACACACCGGTTTGTTCTGGCGCAGCAGGTAATGTTTATACAACTGAGGCTGGTATGACTGATTATGTCTGGACTGTTTCCGCTGGTGGTACTATAGAATCCGGTGGAACATCCACGGATAATACAGTTACAGTAACCTGGACAACAGCCGGACCTCAAACGGTATCGGTAAGCTATACCAATACGTTTGGATGTACAGCGTTAGCGCCTACAGTTCTGACTGTAACGGTCAATGCACTGCCATTACCAACCATTTCAGGACCGACAACACCTTGCCAGAGTGCTACCGGTAATGTGTATACAACCCAGGCTGGTATGACCAACTACCTGTGGTTAATTTCACCAGGAGGTACCGTCACTGCAGGTGGTACCCCAACCAGTAATTCGGTAACAGTAACCTGGAACACAGCCGGACCGCAGCTCGTATCGGTGAACTACACGGACGCCAATGGCTGTACAGCTACCGTACCTGGAAGCCTCAATGTGAACGTTAACCCGACACCTGTCCCATCGATCATTATATACAATAACGATCCTTGTGTGGGAGCTACGATGAACCAGTTCCATACAGAAGGTGGTATGTCCAACTACGTTTGGACCGTCACATCCGGTGGAACCATCACAGCCGGCCAGGGCACAAGTGCTATTACGGTTACCTGGACCGCTGTGGGACTGCAGACTATTACAGTCTCCTACACCAGTACAGTTGGCTGTCCGACCATAACACCGTCGTCACACACCATGCTGATCAGTCCTCCTCCGAGTCCTGCAGGACCTATCACTGGCTCAACAACTGTATGTGCAGGTGCAATGGGAGTTGCTTATTCAACTTCTCCAGTCGCCGGTGCTTTAACCTATGCCTGGACAGTTCCAGCAGGAGCTTCCATCGCTTCAGGTGCAGGAACCATAGCTATCACTGTGAACTTCTCCACAAGCGCGGTCTCAGGTAACGTAACGGTTGCCGGTGTAAACGATTGCGGCGAAGGAGTTGCATCAACATTAGCTGTAACAGTGAATCAGCTGCCTGGTGCTGCCGGAGTAATTACCGGAGACGATCAGGTTTGCGCCCCGTCAACCGGACATGTATATACCGTTCCTGCTATTGCCAACGCAACATCTTACAGCTGGACAGTACCTGCAGGAGCAACTATCGTCTCTGGCGGTACCACCAACAGCATCACGGTTAACTACTCTGCTGCTGCTGTTTCCGGTGCGATCACTGTTTATGGTGTCAACTCTTGCGGCGACGGTACAGTATCCCCGAACTTCAATGTAACAGTTACTCCTGTTCCTCCAGCTCCGGTGATAACACTTGACCCCGACGGCATTACGCTTACGAGTAGTGCTCCTACCGGCAACCAGTGGTATTTCTCGGTAACACCTGGTGGCCCGGGTGCTATTATTCCTGGTGCTACTGCTCAGGTTTATGAAGCCACACAAAGCGGTTATTATTGGTCAGTGGTTACTATTAACGGATGTATCTCTGAGGAATCCAATCATATACAAGTAGTTATGGTAGGTCAGGAAGAGTTAAACGGCTCAACTTTCAGCATCTATCCTGTACCCAGCGACGGACATTTCAACTTCTCTATCGAGATTCGGGGCATGGATATCTTCACTATCCAGGTTTACAACCAGGTTGGTGAAAGGCTTGTAGAGCTGCGCGATATCGAAGTATCCGGGAAACTGGTGAAGGAGATTGATCTTCGACCGGTTCCCAAGGGAGTCTATTCTGTTGTATTCCGCACGAAAGAATACAGCATCGTAAGAAAGGTGATCGTTTACTAGAAACGAAACGCTTAAAAGCAAAGAAGGCTGTTCTTTTCGAACGGCCTTCTTTGCTTTTACTTCGTCGTTCGTACTTCGGACTTGCATTCGTACTTCGAAATTCGTACTTCGTACTTTTCCAAAAAGCTCTATCTTTGCAAAAACTTTTTAACCCTGATCATGCAAGAGAAAATTACCGGTAAGATCTCTCAGATAATTGGCCCCGTTGTGGATGTCGTATTTGATGAGAACGTAACCATCCCGAATATCTATGATGCCCTGGAAGTGAAGACAGAACAGGGAGGCACACTCGTTCTGGAATGCCAGAACGACATAGGTGAAAACACGATCCGAACCATTGCCATGGATTCAACCGACGGCCTCCGCCGGGGGATGGAGGTAATAGCTCGTGGCGCCCCGATTTCAATGCCTGTTGGAGAAGATATCCGTGGGAGGCTGTTCAATGTCATCGGTCAGCCTATAGACGGTTTGGGTCCTGTAGAGGGAAAACAAACTTATCCGATACACCGGGATCCACCAAGGTTCGATGAACTTAGTACCACCAAAGAGGTTCTCTTTACCGGCATCAAGGTTATAGACCTGATCGAACCCTACTCAAAAGGAGGAAAGATCGGTCTGTTTGGAGGTGCAGGTGTAGGTAAGACGGTAATCATTATGGAGCTTATAAACAACATTGCCAAGAGATACTCCGGAATGTCGGTCTTTGGCGGTGTGGGGGAGCGTACCCGTGAGGGCAATGACCTGTTGCGGGAGATGATCGAATCTGGTGTAATCAGGTATGGTAAGGAGTTTATCGATGATATGGAAAAGGGGGGATGGGATCTTTCAAAAGTGGATCATAAAGAGCTGATGAAGTCCCAGGCTACCCTGGTGTTCGGACAGATGAACGAACCTCCCGGAGCCCGTGCCCGTGTGGCCCTTTCGGGTCTCACCCTGGCCGAATATTTCCGTGATGGAGATGAGAAGTCCGGTGGACGGGATATACTCTTCTTTATCGACAACATTTTCCGGTTCACGCAGGCGGGATCAGAGGTGTCGGCGTTATTGGGCCGTATGCCCTCTGCGGTTGGATACCAGCCTACATTGGCTACAGAGATGGGGATCATGCAGGAGCGGATCACCTCTACCAAACGGGGATCCATTACTTCGGTGCAAGCTGTCTATGTGCCTGCTGACGACCTCACCGACCCGGCCCCTGCAACTACCTTTGCACACCTCGATGCCACTACGGTTTTAAGCCGTAAGATTGCCGAGCTCGGAATCTATCCCGCTGTTGATCCGCTTGACTCTACTTCCAGGATTCTGTCACCGGACGTGGTTGGCGATGAACATTACAATACGGCCCAGCAGGTGAAAGAGATCCTGCAGCGCTATAAAGAGCTTCAGGACATTATTGCCATCCTGGGAATGGATGAACTCTCGGATGAAGACAAAGAGGTAGTGCACAGGGCAAGGCGCGTGCAACGATTCCTTTCGCAACCTTTCTTTGTGGCGGAACAGTTTACCGGAACACCTGGTGTTTTTGTGAACATCGAAGATACGATTAAGGGCTTCAGGATGATCATGAACGGCGAAGTGGATGAATACCCCGAATCCGCCTTTAACCTCGTAGGGACGATCGAGGAGGCTATAGAAAAGGGTAAAAAACTGATGGCAGAGAGTAAATAATATGCATTTAGAAATCGTAACCCCAGACACAACGCTTTTTTCTGGCGACAACGTAGAGCTGGTTCAACTTCCGGGCATCGACGGTTCATTTGAAGTGCTGGACCATCATGCGCCTATGATCTCGGTCTTGAAGAGAGGTTCCGTGAAGGTGATGATCAAGGGAAAAACCCCTGTGTTTTTTGAGATAAACGGGGGAGTGATCGAGGTGTTGCAGAACAAAGTACTGATATTAGCTGAGTAACATCCTACAACCTACATCCTATAACTTACAACCTATAACCTTTATCTGGTATCAGGCATCGGGCATCCGGCATCGGAGCTTTACTGCCTCACAATCTTCGCTGCATTTGAAATTTTCCCCGAAATGACCCGTATAATATAAATTCCTGACGGGCGATCGGCGAGGGAAAACTCCTTTTTGAACCCTTGTACCGGTCCCCGATAAATAGTCTCCTGTAAAATTAGTTCACCTGTCATTCCATATATGGCAACATGGGCCTGGCTGGCTGAAGCATCCGGCGTTAGCTCCAGAGTGAATTTTCCCGGAGTAGGGTTGGGGTAGATCTTAAATAGTGTTGTTTCAGAAAGAGGTTCTTCCGAGGTAAATAGTTCAAGGTTAACCGGATTCTGGGGAGCAACGGTAGGATTTGTACAGAACTGCGTACTGATATATGCCCATAAGTACCCGCCTGATTCAACGGTCGTTCCGGGCATAAGGAAAATATTCTGTCCGGCAATGAAGGTCACATTGCCCCCATTCTCCACCAGGAAGGGT
>CALCGJ010000243.1 GCA_937900965.1 uncultured Bacteroidota bacterium
TTCAAAAATAATTGTCCATCCCAATAATTCAAATATCATTTGGGTTGCAGCTCAGGGGCCTCTTTGGTCAAAGGGTGACGAACGAGGATTATATAAAACTACTGATGGTGGAAAAACGTGGAATCGTTATCTTGGTGACGATGAGTGGACAGGAGTAACCGATATTGTAATTGATCCTCGAAATCCAGATGTTTTGTACGCAGCTACCTGGCAACGACACAGAACTGTTGCCTCATATATGGGAGGTGGCCCAGGATCAGGAATCCACAAATCAACCGATGGTGGACTTACATGGGAAAAGCTTAAAAAGGGACTTCCTGGTTCTGATATGGGTAAAATTGGCCTTGCCATAAGTCCTCAGAAACCTGATGTTATTTATGCTGCTATTGAGCTAGACAGAAGAACTGGAGGGGTTTACAAATCCGAGAACAGGGGAGCATCATGGTCAAAACAATCAGATGCCGTTTCAGGTGGAACAGGACCTCATTATTACCAGGAGCTGTATGCTAGCCCTCACGAATTTGACAAAATATACCTTGTTGATGTGCGCATCCAGGTAAGTGAAGATGGAGGAAAGACATTTAACAGGTTAAGTGAAAAAGATAAACATTCTGACAATCACGCAATAGCATTTAGAAATGATGAGCCAAACTATCTCCTTGTTGGAACCGATGGTGGTCTTTATGAAAGTTATGATGATGCTAAAAACTGGCGATTTATGGCAAATCTGCCTTTAACTCAATATTATAAAATTGCCCTTGATGATAGCGAGCCGTTTTATAAAATTTACGGAGGAACACAGGATAATGGTACTCAGGGGGGGCCGTCGCGTACTCCCTTCAGAAGTGGAATATCAAACGCTGATTGGTTTATGAATCTTTTTGCAGACGGGCATCAGCCTGCAACCGAACCGGGAAATCCGAATATTGTATATTCTGAAACACAGGAAGGTAACCTTTATCGGGTTGACAGAAAAACAGGTGAGGCTGTCAGTATTCAACCTCAACCGGTAGCAGGAGAAAACTATGAGCGATTCAACTGGGATTCGCCAATTCTTGTAAGTCCGCATAACCCCGCAACTATATACTTTGCATCACAAAGAGTGTGGAAATCGGAAAATCGTGGTGATAGCTGGACTCCAATTTCCAATGATCTTACTCTTAATCAGGAAAGGCTGGAGCTTCCAATTATGGATAGTAAACTTGGCTGGGATTCACCATGGGACATGGAGGCAATGTCGAACTACAACACAATAACTTCACTTTCGGAATCGCCGATAAAGGAAGGATTAATCTATGCCGGAACTGATGATGGATCAATTAATATTACCAAAGACGGTGGGAAAAATTGGGAAACAGTAAAGGTTGATGTACTTCCCGGAGTGCCTGCCACAGCATTTGTAAATGATATTAAGGCCGATTTATTTGATGAGAATACGGTTTATGCTGTATTAGATAATCACAAATATGGTGATTTTAAACCCTATGTTTTTAAGAGTACTAATATGGGGAAATCATGGAAATCAATTACTGCCAATTTACCGGATAAAACATTGATTTGGAGAATTGTTCAAGATCATGTTAAACCTGAACTTCTTTTTACCGGAACAGAATTTGGTATTTACACTTCCATTGACGGAGGAAACAGGTGGGTTAAGTTATCTGGTGGAATACCTACCATATCGTTCCGGGATATAGCAATTCAGAAACGTGAAAACGATCTTGTTGGAGCATCATTCGGAAGAAGCTTTTTTGTTCTTGACGACTATTCAGCATTAAGAGATGTTGACGAAGAAACATTTAAGAAAGAGGCAACATTATTTAATCTGCGAGATGCACTACTTTATATTCCAAGAGCCTCTCAAACATTTTGGGGTAAAGGATCTCAGGGAGCTTCGTATTTTATTGCTCCCAATCCTCCATTCGGTGCTGTGTTTACATATTACTTATCTGAAAATTATACAACTAAAAAATCTGCCAGAAAGAAAGCTGAGGCTAAACTGAAAAAAGAGAAAAAAGATATTCCGTTCCCAGGATGGGATGAGCTTGATGCAGAATTAAAAGAAGAAAAACCTGTTGTAATTCTTACCATTAAAGATGGTTCGGGAAATGTTGTTCGTAGAATCAAAGCTGAAACCGGCAAAGGATTTCACAGGATAGCATGGGATTTAAGATACCCTAATATCAGAGCTATTAATCTTCAAAGTAAACGGGTTTATGACGAGTATTCTTCAGGAAGCGGATTCTTAGTTGTACCGGGCACATATTATGCATCATTATCTAAACGGATTAACGGAGTAACCACACAGTTAACGGATTCAGTTAGTTTTAATGTTGTACAAATGCAGGAAGGAACTCTTCCTGGCACACCTCCGGCTGAAATTTTAAACTTTGGCAAGGAAGTTAATGAGTTGCTAATGGCAAATTCAGCATTGAATACTATTCTTGACAATGCAAAGAGAAAGGTAGCTGCCATGAGAAAGGCTTTGTTGGTAGTTGAAACTCAGGATGATCAACTGTATAATGATATATATAAAGTAAAGGTTGATTTAGACAATGTTGAAAGAAAGCTATACGGAAGTAATGCGAAGAAAGAAATCGGAGAGAAAAATGATCCCACAATATCAGGAAGAATATGGGGCGCTATAGGAGGATTGCAAAATACTACATACGGACCTACACAAACTCAAAGAATGAATTTCGATATCGCAAAAGTAGAGTTTGGTGAAATCAAAGAAGTTGTGGTGGATATTGTTGATAATAAAATCCCAAAACTAGAATTGCTTCTCATGAAAACCGGGGCTCCTTGGATTGAAGGACAGCCTATTCCGGAGTAGAACAACCTGGCAGGTCTTAAAGACCTGCCAGGTTGTTGGACAGGTTACGTTTTACCCCCTAACAAACAGAGCTTTAATTATCTCTTGAGCCATTTTTGGATTTTCCTTCAATCGGCGTGTTGAGTATGCAAACCACTTCTTACCAAATGGAGTATAAATTCGCATTCTATATCCCATGTCTAATATTGATTTACGCAAAGCGGGGGTTACACCATATAGCATTTGAAACTCAAATTTATCATTCGGGATATTATACTTCCTGATGAGTTCATATGACCCATTAACCAGTTTTTCATCATGAGTGGCGATCGCAGCATAAATACCATTTTGAAACATGAATTCAAGGTCTTTCAAAAAGTTGGCATTAATTTCTTCGTATTTTTTATATGCAATTTTCTCAGGTTCAACATAAATACCTTTGCACAATCTGTAATTTACAGGATTATCAGGTGTGCTTAAATCTAACATGTCGTTAATATCTTGCATTGTGCGGCGCATGTATGCCTGAAGAACAAGGCCTACATTTTTTGGGAATTCTTTTTTGAGCTTTCTAAAAATTTCAATTTCAAGGTCTACACACTGCGAATCCTCCATGTCAATACGTACGAAATTGTCAAACTCAACCGCTTTTTTAACAATATCTCTGATTATAGTATAACATGCATCTTTATCAATCAATAATCCAAACATGGTGGGTTTTAGAGAGTAGTTTCCGTCAATATCGCTTTTTTCAACTCTGTCAATTATTTCAAAATAATCGTCCCGGTTTTCTTCTGCTTCCGACATGTGGGTAATAAACTCTCCAAGGAGGTCGATTGTAACCATGTTACCTTCTCTGTTAAGTTTTTTTGCAGCAACAATAGCGTCATCAAGATCCTGACCTGCTATATACCTTCTGGAAAAAATCCAAACAATCTTCTGAGGCATAAGCGGTAACACTGCGGCTATTAATTTATTAAAGAACATCATAGGAATAAGCTCAATTTTTTATTGGCGCAAATTTAGATAGATTTGTTCACAGAATTAACAAAAAAGAATATTTTTTTGCAAATCCAGTGTTTTGTTAAACATTTGTTTGTGTGAGTGTTACGTGTGCACAAGTCACGTGTTATAAGTCGTTAATAAAAAAATTGT
>CALCGJ010000244.1 GCA_937900965.1 uncultured Bacteroidota bacterium
GGAGGACAAACATCCACACAGGCTGGTTTCTGTCCATCCTGCATCATTTCATAGCACATCCTGCATTTCTGGATCTTGGGATTCGGGCTGTCGAATTCGAATTTTGGGATATCAAACGGACAGGAGATCATGCAGGAGCGGCAGCCCATGCACTTATCCTCCCGCCAGATCACCGGCCCTTCTTCAGTTTTCAACATGGCTTTTGTAAGACATGCTGATGCACAGGCAGGCTCATTGCAATGATTGCACGACACCCTGACGAACTGATCCCCTTTGGAAGTAGGATAACAGTTCATCATAACACGTTGTTTATCTGTTGTTTTTTTAATTACTCCCGGCTCCGTTAACTCGGTAGGGAAGGGTAGTTCGTAGGTTTCAGCGCAGGCAAACTCGCAACTCTGACAGCCTACACAGAGGGTGGAATCATATAGAATTCCATAGAACTCCGTATCACTCATGGCATCTGGTGAGGAGGAGGCTAAGCTCTTGCCCACCGTAAGAGTGGCCCCGGCAACTCCCAGGGTTTTTAGAAAACTTCGTCGATCAAGGCCCATGGTTTAAGGTTTTAGTTATCAGTAAATAGGTTAGTTGATTTAATTTTTGTCAATGAATGATGTCTGGAAATCTTCCCATACTTCCGGACCAAGATCGGCCAGGATACCGTCTTTCAGCTCACCGCCATCCTGAAGGATGATCTGAGCATACTCTGCATTATTTCCCTTGATTGAGGCGGCTATAAAATCCTTGAACCTCGAAAATTCCGTTTTTAACCACTCTTTATAGGTATCTCCCAGGAACAGGAGACGGATCTCCCGTGTCCAGTTTGTTGGTTCAATCTGACAGACCCATCCATCTGTATAAGGAGAAGCATTCATGATGGAGGTGTCTGAGATCAGCATGTCGTTTTGAGCTTTGATGGTTCCCGAAATCGGCGCATGAATAGTCAGCTGCTTGCCATTCCGGATAATGGAGAAAAGCGGGTCCCCTTTTTTAACACGTTCACCCGGTCCTTTCATTTTTATCCTTGTAAGGGTGCCGGTGATGTGTTGCAGGAAGTCGTCGATCCCGATCCGTACAACCCCATCCTTCTCCATGAAGGCCCAGGTGTGTGATTTGTCAAAATAGAGTCCACCCGGTACTTTAATTGAATTTTCATCCAGGAATACAGGAACAGGGGTTATTGAACCTGACATATCTGCCTCTTTTTGCCTTTTGTGACGAATCACGGCATCTCTGATCATTAAGGCAAGAATAACCGGGATCAACAAGACAATTATTAAGGAGAATATGGAGAGTCCGTTTAGCCTGGTGGTTAAGAAGCCGGTGGTGGTCAAAATTTCAGCATAAGCAGGAGTTCCTGAAAGCATTTCGATTCGTTTTGCATTTCTGGTACTGTAGGCGAGGTCGTTATTACCGGCAGGTGTAAGAAGTTGCTGCCCGCTGGTGATTACCCATGTAATGAATGCCAACTCTGTAGTGGTTGCCGGTTTTTCAGGGGATACGGCATAGATGGTTCTGCTCAGTGTTCTGGGGTACTTACCGATCCATACTCCACGTGAAAATTCAGTCAGATTTCCGTAAATAGTTTCAAACTTATCGAGGGAACCATTCCTGTTCTTGTCAATTGGGAGTAGGGTAACCTGTTTAGCCAGTTGCTGATTCTTCGTGTCAACCACATCCATCAAACGACAAAAAGCTATTCCGTAAGGATCCTGTTGGAGCGCAGAGATCAATTCGGAAGTGTTTGCCACGTTTATCCCTGTCATCACCGACGGATCTGACTTCAGGAAGCCGGCTGCCTGTGATTGGACTGCATCATTGTTGATCCTGTAGTAATGGACGGGAGCAGCTTGTTTGTTGCCCAACAGCACCCCCCAGGTCTGGTTTTCAGGATTGTTGAAGATTGCGGCAAGTTCATCCGACGAGACACCCTTACGATTGATTTTGCTCAGGAAAGGATTTTTTGAACTGATAAGAGGTACGATCACATCACTGGCAACCATCACCTTCCACAGGGCATCTCCATCCAGTTTTTCCAGGTAATCGCCCGAAACAAAAGATACATCTGCTCCTTTGCTGAAATCCGCCGGCTGTGGAGATTTTGACATCTTAACAACCTCTATGTTCACTCCCGGATTCAATCTGCCATACTCATTGGCCCACATTGATGCGATTGCCTGCAAATCCGGAGTGCATTGAATCGTGATTGAACTCTCCGTCTGAGGATCGTTCCCGGATCCCGCTTTGTTACCGGCTTTGTTACTACCTAAAGTTGTGTTGCTGCTGGTGAGCAGGAACAACCCGACAAATAAAAAGATTAGATTTTTCATAACTGTTCTGATTTAAGCCCATATCAGGGTGTGATACCATCGACTTACAGACAATTCAAATCTCGTGCCAAACGAAAAAATACATTATAACAATCAGTATAACAATTGATTACGGAGAGGTGTGTTGAAGTAATATACAACACAAAGTGTTGAGATTATAAACACCCCGATCTAAAATATCATACAACACCCTATTAGCCAGTGCGTTTGAAGGGTGTGTTGAAATTATATACACTTGTTGAGAAAATCAACAGTATGGTCATTTTAGTACCCCCCCCAACCCCTCCCTTGCGAGCGTAACGAAGCAAGGGAGGGGTTGGGGGGTGGGTAAAAGGAGCTATGGAGTTTGTAAAAGGTAAATTTCGCCCAGGCATACCTGCCAGGCAATCAGCGTATCAGTTCCGATAACTTTCTTTGATTTTGTCGCCAGGAACTCCAGTTTTTTAATTGCAGCGTTGCTGGTGACCGTATCTTCTCCGGAAATTATCACAGCCTCTTCCCTGAATCCCAGCTCCCCTTTATAGAGACCATCTCCGGCGAGGTGCAGGGGTTCAATCAACCAGATCGAATCGATATATGTTACCCTTCCCGGCGATACCCGGGCAGGCGCCAGCCCTTCACCGAAAAGTGATTGTACCATAACCATCGCCTGGGAACGGAATACAGAATCGAGAGAGCTGTCATTTGAAATGTTCATGAAGTCTGAATAATCGACGAGTTTCTGTTTTGCATTTCGGGTAAAGACAAACAGCGATTCTTCGTCCAGGTATGAAGCACTGAAACCATCTTTCACACTATCCATAAAACTATTCAAAGCCTCCTCTTCATCATGAAGGCTTATACCCGGGTCATCCTTACAGCTTTTAGCACTGAACAGGATGAAGGCCAGAAGTGCTCCCGGTATAATAAGGTATCTTCTCATGGCTTATCCTCCTTTTGGCGGAACCGGAGCATTACGATCCTGTCTTTGATATATCGGGTATCCAGGATCTGAATGTCTTTCAAGCTTTTTGCCGGCAT
The DNA here is from genome assembly GCA_937900965.1 of uncultured Bacteroidota bacterium. Lineage (GTDB taxonomy): Bacteria > Bacteroidota > Bacteroidia > Bacteroidales > FEN-979 > QYOJ01. The sequence continues at coordinate 3,351 of CALCGJ010000244.1, forward strand.
GGTGAGCTTGTTGATGAACTCCCACTTGGTTAGGAGCTCCATCCCGACAGATCCTGCAGTGTAAACCTGGTAGATCAGGGCACTGTCGGAGATCATCCTGTCGAGCTGATTCCGTCGTTGTTGCCAGTCTTTGACACTCATCCTGGAGAAGTAGTGGATCATCAGGGCATAGTTATTTGGCCGAAGCAGGATCATCTCCTCCCGCTTGAAATTATCCAGCATCCTTTTTACCGTATCAGTTTGATAGTAGGGAGTTTTGACCACCAGGGTTACGCTTACCTCATCGGTTTTGAGCATCAGGCATCCGTCAGCTCCGCAGAGAAAATTAACCGGCGATTCATCATCGAGTAACAGACTTACTTCAATGATGTTGTTGCTTATCGGCTCCCGGGTGTCGGCATCGTAAAAACAGAACCGGTATTCCCGCGTGTTGTAAATCTTAAACGCAAAATAGAGGATGGTGAGGGTGGCAATGACCAGGAGGGGAACAAGGATGAATACACGGTTAGCTTTCCGGGAAGGCGAAGAGGAGGTGACCCTGGAGTTGTTCCGGTGCCTGAAATCATCCCACCCTGAATAACCGGCATACCTGCTCAACAGGTTCAGTACATCGATACGTGGTAATGACCCGCTGTCTGATTTCATGTGTGTGTAAAACCATTTTTCGCTGATGTGTCCGTTGACACGGGATGAAAGCTCTTCCTGGAAATCACTGATCTCCTGTCCTTTCCATTCCGTAATATCTGGATTGACAGCAGGATAGGAGTGTTGCATGGTGACAACGATCTGTTTCTTCAATAATCTGAAAAGCGCACTCTCCTGTTGCTGCATGATGATAATCAGTTATCCTGAAACACTGTTCCGGGATCTTTGTAAAACAATCTACAGCCAATTTACAACGGAATTTCAAAAGAATCATCTTCCGGTAGAATATTTTTACCGCTGATAATCAATTCACCTGATGTTGAACCAAAATCCAAAACCATGAAAAAGGTACCAATTATTCTCCTGATGACCTTATTGATCACCTGGAGTTGTTCGTCGCAAAAGGAGACCGGTAACAAAGATGTGATGAAGGCTTATGATCTCCGGATGGAGGGAAAATCAGACCAGGCATTGGCCTTGCTCGACTCCATCCTGGCCAAAGATTCCACCAACGCCATGGCCTGGTATGAACTCTCCCGCGTGAAAAAGTATATGCTCACAGGAGGCGGGAATGTTACCATTGACGAAATTCTGGCAGCTATTGACAAAGCCGTATTGAATGATCCGGAAAATGTCATCTATGTTTATGCTAAAGCCATGGATCTTTTTCTGAATTCCTACATGGCTATGAATCGTGAACCGGATAAGGTAAAAGAAGAAATTGTGCTGACCTGTAACCAGTTTGAACAGGTACTGAAATTGAAACCCGATTACCCTGAGGCCATGCTCTACCTGGTGGAGATCTATGGCATGTTGCCCCCCGAGATGGGAGGGGATAGCATAAAAGCGATTTCGTATGCGGCAAAACTAAAGGAAATGGATCCTTTTTTCGGAGCCAAAGCAACCCTCGATCTGGCTGCTGAGGATACAGATCAGGTAGCCTTCTGGAAGGAATATCAAACCCTGCACGTGGATACGCCGGATGTTTTAAAGGAAATCGGGATTGCCTACCTCTTTCAGGATGACCCTGTAAATGCAAAATACTATTTTTCCAAAGCCATTGAGATGGACTCAGCCGAACAGATCCTGCTGCTCGACCTGGCCCGCTACTATATGATGCAGGTCATGCAGAACCGTGATTTGGCTGACTCCCTGCTTCCGGTTTCGGCAAAGTATATCAACGAATACCTGTTAAGTGAACCAATGCCGGTTATCCCTCTTCAAGCCTATGCCACCGGAATGCTCGTTAAAACCGCGATGTTTACCGGGCATAAGGAAGAGGCAGAGAAGCTGATGGAAAAAGCCAACTCATTGGATCCCTATTTTTCCAGGGCTTTCGGGATCCCATCACGTTCACTGTTTGCTCCCCCGGATTCTGTCACCCACTATTTCAGCTCCTTCTTTCGTCCGTTTTAACTATCTTTAAACCTTTCAATCGAGCATCCCATGAAAACATCAACCGTCAACAAATTAACTGGTAACAATTTAATCTAGGAGGGAATATATTATGATTGAGTATGTTCATAACCACATTACGTCGGAGCTGCAGCAAAACACCAAGACCGACACCATCTTCATCCTGGCAGCCATTCTTTTAAATCTGATCACACTTGCCGTCAACTCCGGTATCGTTGAAGAGTCGAGAACAAATGAGACCATGGTTCTGGTAATGTTCATCTTTGTCGGATTGCTGGTGCTAGTGAATATCGTGGTAATCTTTGGATTGCTGAAAGGAAAGCAGACACGAATAAAGCTGATAAACGGTCTGTTGTCGATGTACCGCGACCAGAAAGTGGATAACTATTACGACGAATCCCTGCTTGCAAATTACAGCACCCGCTACAACCTCTTCATCATGGTGGTAGTTTGCACGGGGATTATTGCTGTTGTAGTGCCGTTTGTGATGAGGTAAACTGTTTACTTCTTCAGAGTACGCATGTAAGCTACCAGGGCCCAGCGATCGGCTGCAGAAGGAACCTTCTTTTCATAAGATGGCATTTCGTCAAAACCATAGGTGGTTTTGTAATAAAGTTCCCCGTCGGTTTGTCCCTGGAATTTGGCAGTTGTGAAATCACCGGGATTGGTTTTCAGCATTGCTCCTTTTGGTCCATCACCAAGCCCCTTGGACCCATGACAGGCTTTACACTGCTTCGCCCATATCTCTTTGCCATCAGCAATAACCGAAGCATCCTTCATGTCAACACTTGCTTTCATCGTTTTGTCCTTGGCAGGAACTACCCAGGCCGTACCCTGTGCTACTGCATTTCCTGCGATCAACAGAACAACAGCAACCATTAAAATCATCTTTTTCATTTGCTTTAGTTTTATGCCACAAAGATACAAATAAATATACATATGTTAATGCTTTAACATTTTTTAGCAGGTCCAAACATGGCAATCGGGTCTGCGCTGCTATTCGGTATCCACTGTATCAGGCAGTTTAAGTTTGGGATAGCGAATCTGGCGGATCTCCTTCAACCTGGCTTCGATCTTCCCTAACTCCTCCTGGTTTCTAACGGTGACATTCGTTGAGTGCAAAAGTGTTTCATACATGGGCAGGAGCAATGCCTCTTCTTCAAGAAGTGGTGTGATGTAGTCGATATACTCCCGATAGATTGAGTCATGGTAGATTTTCCACCGCTCCCTCAGTTTATCGGAAGGGCCAACGCAGGCAAAGTATTGTGCAAGCATTCGTTTTTGAACCGGACTTGGGTTCAGCACGATCAGTTCCGTGACATAGTTGTCGTAAAATTTGAGTTCAGCGAGGCCGGCCTGACGGTCCTTAAAGCCCCAGTCGATGATCGTTGTCATGATCACCAAAGCAACGCTGACCACGAACCACTTACCCAGGCTTATCCAGTATTTCAACCGCTCAAAGTCCTGTTTGGTCTCTTTTGTTTCCATGATGCCGTGGTATATTGGTGCAGTGGTGCATTGGTGCAGTGGTGCAGTGGTGTAGTGGTGTTGTGGTGCCGTGGTGCCGTGGTGCCGTGGTACCTTGTTACCTTGCTTATTGTTTTACCACTTTCAATGTACGTGAAAATCCTTCTGATGCTATTTTGACGAAATAGAGCCCTGAGGGTTTCTCGGATAAATTGAATACCTCACTGTTTGTTCCCGAGAAGGTTCTGCTGATGATCTTGTTTCCCATTATACTGTATATCTCCACATAGGCAGGCGTTGTCTCAGCTAAACCGGTAAACTCCATTGTGAAGCTTCCGGATGTGGGGTTGGGGTAGATTTTAACTTTCGGGCCTGCCAGTTCTGTAAAAGGGGTAATTGTTGCAAGACCTTCTGTGCTGCCCTCGGAACCATTTACAGCAACTATTGGTGGTACAGGAGGACAGAACTGACCGGTGGTGGTAATATAGGCATGCATATATCCCCCTGGCTGGACGGTAGTTCCGGGAAGCATTTTGATATTTAGCCCGGCTATCAGGGTGACCGAGCCTCCGTTCTCCACGGTGAAATAGGTTCCGTTGCCGGCCAGAATGATGGTTTGGGTAGCGTCGTAACAGATGGTAGTACCGTTTGGGATGATGATATTTGTCAATTCAATTTGGGTTGCCATCCCTACAGTTACCGGGAAAGGTGGAGAAAGGGCTCCGTCTCCACATGCATTTGATCCATATACCGTGATGATTCCACTGGAGGCAGTGGCCGAAAAATCAACTGAAATACTGTTGGAAAGCGACCCTGAAACAATGGTGGCACCTGCTGGTACGGTCCATGTGTACCATTGGGCGTTTGGAATAGGAGGGACTGTATAGACAACTCCGGTTTGCCCCTGGGAAACGGTTGCGGTTCCCGTAATAGTTCCGGCAGGATCAGGTAAAGGATCTACTGTTAAAGGAAAATCGGGGGAGGGGGTTCCACCTCCGCATAAGTTTGATCCAAATACGGAGATGTTCCCGCTGGAAGCGGAAGTTGAAAAATCAACCGTTATAGAGTTGGAAGATGAACCTGACACGATCGTTCCACCTGAAGGAATGGTCCAGGTGTACCATTGGGCATTGGGAATAGCAGGGACTGTATAGATAACGCCAGCTTGTCCCTGGCAAACTGTTGAAGTTCCTGCTATTGTCCCGGCAGGTCCAACCTGAGGACTGCCAGTTATCTGTGCATCAATATAATAGGTGGCAGTTGGCATATCATTTAACGCGTAACCATCTCCACCAGCGTATTCACAATCTCCCCCGGCATTTGAGGTATTATTGAATGACACTGTAGGGGAACCGGATATATAATACAGTTGAATGTCAAATAGTTTGGAGCCATTGGGAAGTGTGCGTGCAGTGAGATCTGTCCATGCGATCTTGATCATGTGTACATTAGGTGAGACTATTGTTTGGTAGAAAAAGACTCCGGTGATGTTAAGAATCGGATTGATATGGGTAACGTTGGCATAGGTCAACAATGAGGGATCGTAATCCAAACGTAGGGTGAGGGCAGAAATCGAGGTAAAATCATCAACGATAATCGGAATAGAAGTAAGGCTGTCGGGACACGCCTGAACGCTACCGGCAGTGGTTATTGGAGCATTTTGTGAAAATGTGTGATATGCAGAAAATAGCAATATAGTAGAGAGCAGAAAAATCGAAACATTTTTTTTCATAAGGCCTCCTGTTAGTCTGTTCATAATATTATTTTTCCGCCTCAAAGGTACTAATATCCTGTGACGTACAGACAGGTTCAGATAAGAAAATACTAACAGAGTTATTCACGAAAAGATCAATAGGCCCATTTCACCCAAACCGATCCCCAGGTGAAGCCGCCGCCGAAAGCAGCAAGGATAATGTTGTCGCCTTTTTTGAGTTTATCTTCCCATTCCCAGAGGCAGAGGGGGATTGTGGCTCCGGTTGTATTGCCGTAGCGTTGGATATTGATCATCACCTGATCCTTGCTGATGCCCATACGTCGTGCTGTTGCATCGATAATGCGCAGGTTGGCCTGGTGAGGGACCAGCCAGGCAACATCTTCGGATGTGAGGTTATTTTTTTTCATGATCTCAGCTGAGACATCCGCCATTTTGGTGACAGCAAATTTAAATACAGACTGTCCCTCCTGGAATATGAAATGCTCTTTGGCATCGATGGTTTCATATGAGGCAGGTCTCAACGATCCTCCGGCTTTCATATGGAGATATGGGTATCCGGAGCCATCTGTTCCGAATATGGAGTCCATGATCCCAACATCTTCTGTTGTAGGTTCAAGCAACAAAGCTCCTGCAGCATCCCCGAAAAGAATACACGTCTCCCTGTTGGTATAATCGGTAATCGACGACATTTTATCAGCACCAACAACGATAACCTTTTTACTGGCACCTGATTCGATATATCTCGTGGCAGTGATGATTGCAAACATCAATCCGGAACAGGCAGCGTTCATGTCAAAACTGAACGCATTTTTGATCCCCGTCTTGTGGCTGATAAGGTTGGAAGCAGCCGGGAACATCATATCAGGAGTCACAGTAGCACAGATGACAAGATCAATATCATCAGGCGAGGTATTTGTCTTCTCCAGCAATCCCTTTACCGCTTCAGCGCCCATATCAGAAGTACCGAGGCCTTCACCTTTCTGAATATGCCGCTCCCGGATTCCGGTTCGCGACACGATCCATTCGTCGCTGGTATCCACCATCCCTTCAAGCTCTTTGTTGGTCAGGATATATGGAGGTGCATAACAATGTATCCCTGAGATTTTTGCTCTGATCTTTGTCATGGAGAGAGTTTATATATTGTTAATGGCATACTTCTTAAAAGCATGCTTGATCTTGAGAGGGAGTTTGGCTTCGTGGATCTCTTTGGATAGAAGGAGCATCTGCCTGATTGCTTTCCCGTTGGAGATGCCATGGCCTACAATCACATTTGAGTTAACGCCCAGCACCGGGGTTCCTCCGTAGTTTTCGTAGTTGAACCTGTCGAGGTACTCATCTTTGATCCCACGTTTCACCATAACTCTGTACATCGCCTCAGCCTGTTTCAAAACAATGTTCCCAACAAAACCGTCACATACGATCACATCCACCCGGTCGCGGAAAAGATCTCTTCCCTCAACATTTCCGATGAAGTTATAGTCTTGTGCGTCTTTCATCAGTTGGAAGGCCGATAGGGTGATAAGATTTCCTTTTTTCTCCTCTGTTCCGATGTTCAGCAGTCCAACCCGTGGGTTTTTGATATGCATGACATGCTCGGAGAAAAGGGACCCCAGCAGTCCAAACTGATACATGACATCAGGTTTACTATCGGGATTGGTTCCCACATCGATCAGGATCGTTGAACCACCGTTCTCTTTGGGAATGTATGCCGGAGTGCTGGGCCGGATCACACCCTGGATCGTATTTACACTATAGATTGCTCCAACCAACATAGCGCCGCTGCTTCCGGCGCTGGCAAAAGAATGGATCTCTTTGTGCTTCAGCATACGGAATCCAACTGCAATACTGGATTTGGGTTTGGCAACAAGGGCTTTGGTGGGTGATTCGCCCATCTCTATCTGGTCGGGGGCATCCACAATATCAAAGAGGGACGGATCCGCCTTTTTCATTTTGAAGAAGGTGTAAATCGCATCTTTATCCCCAATCAATACAATACGGTCACTTGTTGGAAGCTCTTTTTGAACCATCAAAGCTCCGTGCAGTGTAGATTCTGGCGCGAAGTCTCCCCCGGAAACGTCTAAACCGATCCTCATGGTTATTCGGCTGCAGCTTTACTGATAGCAGGTTTCCCTTTATAGTATCCGCAATCGGGACAAACCCTGTGGTACAGGACAGTAGTGCCGCAATTGGAACACACTGCGAATGTAGAGACCTCCGCCTTGTAATGAGTCCTGCGTTTGTCTCTCCTCTGAGTTGAAATCTTTCGCTTCGGATGTGGCATAACTAAATTATTTACGAATTAAAGAATTACGATTTACGATTTTTTTTCACTGAACGAGACATCCCCCGTCCCTACTATATTCCTCTTCCCTCTTCCTTCTTCCCTCTTACTTCCTTAAGCTTCTCCCACCTCGGGTCCTGTACCCGGTTATGTTGCAATTCATTAAGCTTAGTGAGGATTTCAGGGTTGCATAAACTGTTCCCCTGGTCATCTTCTGCATGGGTTCGTTTCAATGGCAGCAGCAAATGAATATATTCATAAAGGAATGGAGCTGTGTCAAACTGGATCTCTGATTCCGGAATTATCTGAATCTCATCATCCTGCTCCAGGAACTCCACTCCGAATTTCACAATCAGTTTCTCGTAGCCTTCAATGGGAATACAAATGGTTTCATTGCACCTGTCGCAGGGCATCGAAATGGTACCATTGATCGTGAACTGAAAGAGAAGCATCCGTTCCTCTTTTTCCAGGTCGATGTGAACTGTCAGTTCACCTTCCCGGATCTCACTCTGCTCAAAATGCTCAAAGAACGCGTTATCAATCTGTAAATCGTACTTGTGAAGCCCGGGTTTCAATCCCCGGAATGGGATGATGAACGAATCTAAGGGTTTCACAGGTCGGATATTACAAAAAGAGGGCAAAATTACAAATTATAATTATTAATAACAAATTGCATTATTTACCATCAAATACATATGTTTGCAACTTCATTCCAATCTCTACGATCATGTTCAACAGACTAATTTCTCATCTACTCCCTTTTATGCCCAGGAAACTTGTTTGGCTCTTCTCGCGGAAATATATTGCCGGTGAAACTATCGATGATGCCATCCGTGTTTGTCATGAGATGAATGGGGCAGGTATGATGATCACAATCGACCTGCTGGGAGAATTCATCACCCGCCTGGAAGAGGCAGCTGCATATAAGGATACATATCTTGAGATCATCGACCGGGTGGAGGCAGATCAGATCAATGGAAACTACTCACTGAAGCCCACGATGTTTGGACTCCTTATCGACGAAGAGGTATGTTACAGGAATATTCGTGAGATTGTGACCAAAGCAGCCTCATACAACAATTTTGTCAGGGTTGATATGGAAGATTCCCAGTGCACAGATCGTGAGATCGTTCTTTTCAGGCGACTGAAGAAAGAATTTCCCATGAATGTAGGACTGGTGTTCCAGGCTTATATGAAACGTACGCTGCATGACATCCGCGACCTTAACGATCTGCACTCTGCTGACAATCCGCTGAACTTCCGCCTCTGTAAAGGGATCTATGTGGAACCGGAAACGATCGCATTTAAGAAATACGGAGAGATAAACGACCATTTCCTGAAGGATCTGGAGTACATACTCCAGGAGGGCATCTACCCGGGGATAGCTACCCACGACAAGCCACTGGTAGATGGTTCCTACGACTTGATCACCAAATACAATGTTCCCAGGGAGAGGTATGAATTTCAGATGCTCTACGGAGTCACTCCCGACCTTAGAAGGAGCATAGTAGATGCAGGGCACCGGATGCGTGTATATGTTCCATTTGGAAAAGATTGGTTCGGGTACTCCACCCGCCGCCTGAAAGAGAATCCCAAAATGGCAAGCCATATCATTAAGGCGATATTTGTGGAGGGGTAA
>CALCGJ010000245.1 GCA_937900965.1 uncultured Bacteroidota bacterium
TATTCAGAAGCATGTCAAGCATTGGTTCAGCACGCTTAAAATCTTTCATTTGAATATTCGACATGGCCAGCCAAAGCATCGCCTCATACTTGATCTCATTTTTATTATATGTCTTGATAATAAATTCAAATGTCCGGCGAGCCATTCCATAATCCTGCTTGTAGTAGTAGGATTTTCCAATCAGGAAATATGCGTCGTCAATCCATTTCACAAACTCTTTCCGGTTGAAAACCATCGAGTGTTTCTGAATAGCTTTTGAAGCTTTGGTTATTCCGATATCGGAATACTGGGATATCTTGCCAGTGTTGGCTTTGTCTCCATAATTATAGACAGGAAGAATAAGTGCGTAGTTGTCGACGATTGTACTCTGATAATCTTTTACGCCCTGACGAAGTTGATCCATTCCATTCCAATAAACATTATAATGAGAGGTCAGGTTGTGATAAGCCCGGCGGGTAAAGGTATTCTTCTTGGTTGAACACCCGCTGATCACAATCAAACCTGTCATTATAAGAAGGAGGGACCCCGACAGGTATAAATTCTTCAGATTCACTGTACAATAACGTGTATGGCTATAACTAAAATTTCACAAAAATATTATATTTTACGATATTTGCAGCCCAAAACATGGTGCAGGAGATGTGGAATGGCAAAAACAAAGGGCAATTATAAAAAAGTCAAATGGTATAACAAGCTGAAATGGAAGTACCGGCTGGTTTTTATGCACGACGAAACTCTGGAAGAGAGGTTGACCTTTCGCCTGACCCGTCTGAATGTTTTTATCGCCCTTGGTACGATTATCATCATTCTGATATTCCTGACCAGTGTCCTGATAGCTTTTACACCACTTCGTGAGTATATCCCCGGATATACAAATATTGGATTAAGGAAAGATCTGTATGAACTTCAGCTAAAGACGGATTCCATTGAAAAGGATCTGATCAAAAAAGATCTGTTCATTGGAAATCTTAAACGGATCGTTAGTGGAGAGGAAATTCTTGATGATCGGGCCCTCCCAAAAGATACCGATACCAGGTATTCGGATATCCGACTGACGAGATCGCAGGAAGATTCTGTATTGCGGACTGAAATTGAGAACCAGAGCAAATACAGTCTTTACCAGATAGAATCGGCCGAAAAAGCTAATCAACGCAGTTTGTCGTTGGGAAACCTGCTCTTCTTTACTCCAATCAAGGGGGTGATCACCAATGAGTTTGATGCCGATAAACAACATTTCGGGATCGACATCGTTTCGAAGAGGAATGAAGCCATCAAGTCAGTGCTCAATGGTACTGTGATTTTCAGTACCTGGACAGTAGAAACCGGTTATGTAATTGGAATTCAGCATCCGCAGGGTATAGTTTCTATTTACAAGCACAATTCCGCTTTGTTAAAACGGGCAGGTGATATTGTGAAAGCAGGGGAAGCCATTGCGATCATTGGTGAGACAGGCGAATTAACAACCGGGCCGCATTTGCATTTTGAACTCTGGAGCAGGGGTGTGCCGGTTAATCCACAAGATTTTATTTCATTCTAATGGCATTGGAAACAGGATTGAAGAAGCAACTTACAATATTGGGATCGACGGGCTCTATTGGGATTCAGGCCCTGGAAGTGGTGCGGAATCATCCTGAGCGGTTTGGAGTGGAGGTGTTAACAGCCCAAAATAGCTGGGACCTTTTACTCAAACAGGCTATTGAGTTTCAACCTAATGCGGTGGTTATCGGTAATCCGGATTATTATTCCCGGCTTTGTGATGGGCTTGAAAAGTACCCGGTAAAAGTTTTTGCCGGGGAGGATGCCATTTCCCAGGTTGTGGATATGGAGGGTGCCGATATCATATTGAATGCACTGGTGGGCTACGCGGGAATGATCCCAACATACACCGCCGTTTCAGCAGGAAAACGGGTGGCATTGGCCAACAAGGAGTCCCTTGTGATAGCCGGTGAACTGATCATGACTGAAGCAGCAAAAAACGGAGCATTCATCATTCCGGTTGATTCGGAACATTCTGCTATTTTTCAATGCCTTGTCGGAGAAGATCCCCGGAGCGTGGAGAAGATTTATTTGACTGCCTCCGGAGGCCCCTTTCGCGGAAAGAACCGGAATGAGTTGGAGATAGCCACGATCGATGATGCATTAAACCATCCAAATTGGAAGATGGGAGATAAAATTACTATTGACTCAGCAACCATGATGAACAAAGGGTTGGAAGTGATTGAAGCGCATTGGTTGTTCGGGTTGACTCCTGAACAGATTGAGATAATTGTCCATCCCCAGTCTGTGATTCACTCCATCGTTCAGTTTACGGATGGCTCGATGAAAGCACAGATGGGAGTCCCTGACATGCGTTTACCCATACTTTTTGCACTGGGTTTCCCGGAAAGGATTCCTACAGATATTAACCGTCTGAGTTTTTTGGAATATCCTCTTCTTACTTTTGAGCAACCAGATCGGGAGCTATTCCGGAATTTACCTTTAGCGTACCAGGCACTTGAAGTTGGTGGAAACGCTCCCTGTATTTTGAACGCAGCCAATGAAATTGCCGTGCAGGCATTTCTCGAAAGAAGGCTGCCATTTCTTGGCATACCAGCTGTTATTGAAAAATGCCTCGAAATGATGCCCCATATCCAGAAACCTGGATTGGAAGATTATATTACCACCCATCATCAAACCACTGAAAAAGCAAACCAAATCATATCTGAACAATTATGGAAATACTGATCAAAACTATCCAGTTTCTATTCGCTATATCTATCCTGGTAATTTTCCACGAACTGGGCCATTTTGTTGCTGCCCGGATCTTTAAAACCCGCGTTGAAAAATTCTATCTCTTTTTTAATCCGTGGTTCTCCCTGTTCAAATTCAAACTGGGAGATACAGAATACGGGATGGGTTGGCTCCCTCTGGGTGGCTATGTGAAGATTTCAGGAATGATTGATGAGTCGATGGACAAGGAGCAGATGAAACAACCTCCCCAGCCATGGGAGTTCCGATCAAAACCTGCATGGCAACGTTTGATAATCATGCTTGCCGGGGTTATTGTTAACCTGCTCCTGGCTGTGGCGATCTATATCGGAATGCTCACTGTTTGGGGCTATGATTACCTGCCTACGAACGAGGTCAAATATGGGATCACTGTCGATTCACTAGGCTATGAAATGGGGTTGCGAAATGGGGATAAAATCATTTCGGTTGACCATATAGTGGTTGAGAGTTTTACAGATATTCCCAAAACCATCATCCTTGAAGAGGCTACCTCTATCCAGGTTATTCGCGATGAGGAGCCCGTTGATGTTCTTATCCCGGAAGGTTTGATTGCGAAACTTATCAAACACAAAAGACCTGATTTTATCTCTGTCAGGATTCCTTTTGTTGTTGGGGCTTTCACGAGTGATTCTAAAGGAAAAATTGCCGGTATCCTGATAGATGATCAGGTCATCGGGATAAATGATAGTCTGATGACATTTTTTGATCAGTTCAGGGAAGAGGTACAACTGCATAAAAATGAAATGATCCGTATCTCGCTTCTCCGGGACGGGGATACGCTCGTCGTTCCGGTAGAGGTTCCTGTTGGTGGACTTCTTGGAATCTACCATAAACCCCCTGTTGATTTTCTCACGTTTCATGAGAAAAAATACAATATCATCACCGCGATCCCTGCCGGATTTGTCAGGGCCTATGAGGGAACGGGTAACTATCTGAAATCGATCAAGTTACTATTTTCTCAGGAGAAGGCTTATGAGTCGGTAGGTGGATTTATTGCAATCGGTAATTTCTTCCCTGCTATCTGGGATTGGCAAGCCTTCTGGTCTATGACTGCATTCCTCTCAATCATGCTGGCTGTATTGAATGTGCTTCCCATTCCCGCATTGGATGGAGGGCATGTGATTTTCCTCCTCTATGAGATCATTTTTCGCAGGAAGCCGAGCGATAAATTCCTGGAGTATGCTCAGGTAGCCGGAATGATCATTCTTTTCGGAATCCTGATCTGGGCAAATGCCAACGATTTCATCAAATTATTCAATTAGCCTAGTCGGAAAGTTTCTCTTTTAGGGAACGGAATCCCTCCCCCAGGATCTCTGTGGCATCAATGACAGTCATGAATGCATAGGGATCGATCTTGTGGATATATTCTTGTAAAAGAGCTAATTCCCTGCGGCTGACAACTGTAAAGATAATCTTTCGTTCGGTCATGCTGAACATCCCTCTTCCATCAATGTAGGTTCCTCCACGGTTCAGGTTGTTGATAATTTTATCACGGATCTCTTCGTGTTTATCCGAGATGATAAAGAGGCTTTTATCATAGCTCAGACCCTCCAGTACAATATCGATTACTTTACCCGTAATGAAGATCACAATCCAGGAGTAGAGTGGTATTTTCCAATCTTGAAAGACAACCAGACCGAAAAGAACGATCACTGAATCTACAATGATTATTAGCTGACCCAGGGGAATTTTTGTACGTTTGTTGATGATCATCGCTATGATATCCGACCCGCCAGAGGTAGCTTTTGCTTTGAAAATCAACCCTAACCCAAGACCGAGCAGCACCCCTCCGAAGATTGACGATAACAGGGCATCTCCCTGAACCAGAGGCTCATATCCCCAGAAGTAGGTTAACGTATCGGTGAAAATTGCTGTTAGTGAGAATCCCAATACTGTTTTAAATCCGAAGCGGGGGCCCAATATTTTCAGTCCAATCAGCGTTAAGGGGATGTCGAAGCATAAGGCCATCAATCCTACAGGTGTTCCAAAGAGATAGTGAAGAACGATGGATATTCCGTAAACACCACCAGGAACGATCTTATATGGAGTGATGAACAGGACAAGGCTGGCTGCCAGGATAAATGAACCGATGATTATCAAACTGTAACTGAGAAACCATTTTCTTGAAAAAGGTTTCTCTTTCATAAGAAAAAATGCCATGGGATACGTTTTATGATTTAAGAATAACAAAGTACGATTAATGAATCCCAGATCGCGAATCTCGGATCGCGGATGAAATTTCGGGCTGCAAAGTTATTTTTTTGTCGTAAATTTGAGGGAGTTATATCGATTGTAATTTTTTTTAATACTTTTACGTGCTTTTTCACTTGCCCTAACAAGAACTACTATTGAGACCAGTATCAGGAACATATAAAAGCCTTCCACTTATACGCCTCTCCTTGAAGCGACTTGTTATACCCTTTATTGTTCTGATTGTGTTATCCGTCCAGGTTGTTAGGGCCCAACAGAATCCGATTCTAACACAGTATATGTTTAACCAGATGACGTTTAATCCTGGTTATGCCGGAAGTAACGGAGGAATCTGCGTAAATGGACTGATTCGGGAACAGTGGCTGGGATTTAAAGGTAACGAAGGGGAGCACCGGATTGCGCCTGAAACAATTTTCCTGACTGTAGATGCTCCTATCAAGTTTCTACATGGGGCCCTGGGTGGAAGCATTATGATGGACCGGGTTGGCTTTTTTGAGAATTTTGGCCTTAAAATCGGTTACGCCTTCCGCACAGAAATGGGAATGGGGGATTTCTCAGCAGGGCTCCAGGCTAACTTAATGAGCTACAGTATCGACTTTGCCAAATTTGATGGACACATTATTGATCCCGGGGATCCTGTATTTCAGGATCCTGATAAAAAGACCGACATGACCATTGATGCCGACCTGGGGGTCTATTATGAAGTTCAGGATAAGTATTACATTGGTTTGTCAGCGGGACAGTTGTTCCAGTCGAAGGCCAAGAACTCAAATTACAAACAGCGCAGAACCTATTATCTGACTGGTGGGTATAACTGGATGATTCCAAATCACCCTACTTTTGAACTGAAACCTTCTGCTCTATTCTATTATGATGGGGCTGTATTTGGTGCCAGTGTATCTGCTTTAGTGACTTATAAAAAGAAGTTCTGGGGAGGCTTAGAGGGTCGTTTCTATCCTTTCGACAATGCCATCGCGATATTGGCAGGTGCTAACATCAAAAGTTTCCGTATCGGAATGTCCTATGATATAAGCACTTCTTCATTGGGCCGTTTCAGCAATGGCAGTATTGAGGTGATGCTTGGCTATTGCTTCAAGATCTCGGTGGAAAAATACAGAAAGAGGTATAAAAACACACGTTTCCTATAATATAAATTGTATATCTTTGCCGTTTTGTATAGACTTTAACAAGAAAATAAATACTAAAACCCAATACGCAGCGTTATTTTTCATCATTTAAGGAACCAAAAAATGAAAAGACTGCTCATCTATTTCGCCTTACTCCTTTTCCTGGGAAGTTGTGGAAACTCAGGTAACGGAGAGCTCACCGGGGTGAAGAACCGTAAACGTTACTATCAGCCTGATCCCTTTGGCATGGTTTACATTCCAATGGGTAGCTACACAATGGGTATTGGTGACGAAGATGTCCTCTATACCCAGATCAACAATGCTAAGACGGTAACAGTCCAGTCCTTCTACATGGATCAAACGGAGATCACCAACAACGAATACCGGCAGTTTGTATATTGGGTCAGAGACTCAATTGCCCGCCGTATTCTTGGTGAGGTTCAACCGGAGCTTTATCTGATATCGGAAAATGAAAAAACCGGTGAGGTTTACGATCCCCCCTTCATCAATTGGGAAACGAAACTTGAATGGGATTCTGATGAACAGGATATCAGAGATGCATTGGTTGACATGTATCTGCCTGAGGAAGAGCGATATTTCAGAAGGAAAGAGATCGATACAAGAAAACTCTATTTCGAGTATTACTTTGTCGATTTGAAAGCTGCAGCAGCAAAAGATTATTCCCAGGGTGGAGATATCAAAGAGGCCGGTCTTGCCAATCGTCCGCAAGGATTGAAGGACCGTTCGGTATACGTGAGGAAAGAGGTCATTAATGTATACCCGGATACCCTTTGCTGGATCCACGATTATGTCTACTCTTTCAATGATCCGAGTACTGAGAAATATTTTTGGCATCCTGCCTATGACAACTACCCTGTGGTTGGTGTTAACTGGAAACAGGCTAAGGCATTTTGTATCTGGAGAACACAGATGAAGAACAGTTTCCTCTATGGGAAAAAGGGCGAATCGGCCATCAGTGATTTCCGACTTCCTTCAGAATCGGAATGGGAGTGGGCAGCCAGGGGTGGATATGATGGAAACCCCTATCCCTGGGGTGGTCCATATACCAGGAACGACAAAGGATGCTTCCTTGCTAATTTCAAGCCTTTACGGGGCGACTATATTGACGATGGTGGAGCACAAACAGTAATCGTTGCTCATTACCCTGCCAATGATTTTGGTCTTTATGATATGGCCGGAAATGTGGCAGAATGGACTAACTCTGCTTTCCATCCTTCATCCTATAACTTCGCCTGGGACTTGAATCCAGACTACCAGTACAACGCCAAAGACGCCGATCCTCCTGCTCTTAAACGAAAAGTAACCCGCGGTGGTTCATGGAAGGACGTAGCCTATTATCTAAGGGTTTCATCCCGTGCATATGAATACCAGGACACTGCGAAATGTTATGTCGGCTTCCGCTGTGTGCAAAACTACCTCGGACGGCAGAAGGACGACAATCCTTCCCGTGCTTCAAAAGTTTATAAATAATCATAAACAAGAAGCAACTATTTGTTTATATCATTGTAATAACACACAGTAAACTAAATTTTAATCAACTTAATAAATTCAGAAACACGATGGGTCTAGCGCAATTAGTAAGAACCAAAGGTTACCGCAACTTCATGTCAAAGCTTTATGGATGGGGAGCATCCATTGTAATTATTGGTGCCTTATTCAAAATCAACCATTACACGGGAGCCGACATTTTGTTGATCATTGGTCTGAGCACTGAATCGCTCATTTTCTTCTTCTCAGCATTTGAGCCGCCTCACGTGGAGCCAGATTGGAGTTTAGTTTATCCCCAATTAGGAGGTATTTATCACGGAGGCCTCGATGAAGATGGCAAGCCAATTGGTACCGTCACACAGGAACTCGACAACATGTTAGAGAAGGCTAAAATTGGCCCGGAGCTGGTAGAGAGCCTGGGAGTTGGATTACGAAGCCTGACGGAAACAACATCACAGCTTTCAAATGTCAGCAATGCCTCCATTGCCAACGACCAGTATGTTAGCAGCCTGAAACAAGCTACTGAGTCTGTTTCGGAATTGTCTACTTCTTATAACAAAACAACACAAACCCTAAACGAGGCCGCATCTGTTTCCGAGGAACAACTCCAGAACATGCAGTCGGCATCTAAAAATGCTGCCAATCTTTCAGGTGTCTATGCCCGGGTTACCGAAACACTGAACGAAGAGGCAAACCTTAACCAGGAACTGAACACAAGCCTTGCAAGCATGGCTGCCAGTTCAAACAGGTTTGTTGAAAAGTATAACGAATCGGCAGAAATACTTTCCAAAACAACTGAAGCATTGAGTAATACCGCCACCCACGGAGAGAGCTATAACATGCAGTTGCAAAAAATCTCCAGCAACCTCTCTGCTCTGAACGCCATGTATGAACTCAATCTGCAGAATTCGAATGAGCAAATGGAGAATACCAACCGATTTAACCAGGCACTCCGTCAGTTTGTTCAGAATCTTGATGAATCTACTGTAAATTCTGGTCAATATAAAGACAATCTGGCCGCTCTGAACACTGCTGTTGAAGAGCAGTTCCAGGCTACTACCAAACAGGTGGATGTCACCGGACAAATGCATGAGTCCATTTCTCAGTTCCTTTCCAACATGAATGAATCTGTGGAACGCACAGGTAGGTTTAAAGAGGAGGTTAGCATCCTGGCACAAAATGTTGCCGCCCTCAACAAAGTTTATGGCAACATGCTTTCAGCCATGAATGTTGATACCAACAAATAGATCAGGTGAGAAATCCAAAAGATTCATTTAAAAAAATAAGAGATTAATGGCTGGATATAAGGAGACACCGAGGCAAAAAATGATCGGGATGCTGTATTTGGTACTTACAGCATTGCTGGCATTGAATGTCTCGAAAGAGATCCTGGATGCATTTGTAGTCGTCAATGAAACAGTTGAGACTTCAAATGAAAACTTTTCCCAGAAACTGGATGCATCGTACAGTAAATTTAAAGGACAATATTTGATGTCTCCTGAAAAGGTTGGTCCTTACTGGGAGAAAGCACAGGAAGCTCATGAAATGTCAGTTGACCTGATCAACTATATTGATACGTTAAAAAATGAAGTGGTCAGACAAACGGAGCGGTTACAAACCATTCAGGAAGCAGGAAACCTGAAACTTGCTGCTGCGGCGCGAAAGGACAACTACGATACTCCCACACAATTTTTCATCGGTCAGTCACAGGATGGAACAGACTGTCTGGCGGCAGAACTTCGCGTGCGGATTGAAACATATCGGGAGAAAATGTTAAGCCTTGTAGATCCCAAATACAGGGAGGTCATTAAAATCGGGTTGGACACAGATGGTCCGTACTATGATGCCCAGGGGAGGGAACAAAACTGGCAGATGCATAATTTCTACCGCACCATTCTGGCCGCTGCAGTCACGATATTAAATCAGCTTGAAGCAGAGGTGTTAAATGCAGAATTTGATGTTGTAAATAACCTCTTGGCATCAGTTACTGCTGAGGATTGGAAATTTGACGAGATTCGGGCAAAAGTGATCCCTAAATCCAATTATGTTTTCCTTGGTGAAGAGTACCAGGCAGAGATCCTCGTTGCTGCTTATGATACAAAGCAGAACCCGAATGTCTCATACATGTTCGGAGCTGATACGTTGACTCCGGCTAACTATGGCAGGGCTACCCCACTGAAAGGATCCGGAGGATTTGTAACCATCAAACTACCTGCAACCTCTGAAGGATTAAAGCGGTTTGCCGGGATCATCAAGATCATTAGTCCCCTTGGCGACACCATGACGTTCCATTTCAAGGATGAATACATCGTAGCTAAGCCTGCACTTACCGTTTCGCCCACTAAAATGAACGTATTTTATATCGGGGTTGAGAACCCTGTATCTATATCGGTTCCGGGAGGTCCTGAACGGGTTGTACCAACTATCTCAACCGGAAAGATCCGGGCCGATGGTGATAGCTGGATGGTTTATGACCTGCCCAAGGGGCCAAAAGAGGCTGTCATCACTGTAAATGCCATCTTTTCCGGGAAGATGAAAAGCATGGGGGCCAGTACATTCCGGCTCAAAACGGTGCCTGATCCAATTGCCACCATTGGAGGTAAAACCGATGGAATGGTATCAAAAAGTATCATATTAGCGGGTCCTTACCTTGTGGCTGAGATGCCTGCCTGGTTTGACTTCGATCTCAGATTTACAGTTATATCGTACACCTTTGTTACAGACATTGCCGGGTATATTTCAGAAATTCCCGTTCAGGGCAATCGCCTGACCCCTGAAATTACACGAATCATTCAGGATGCCAAGAAAAACAAACGTATCTGGTTTGAGGATGTCGCGGTCAGAGGACCAGATGGAGACAGGAATATATCGTCATTAAGTTTAAAGATAAATTAATATCCTAAGATAAGGAGGAACTATGAAAAAATTGCTCATAATCGTTTTAATTGCCACGTGTTTCACTGGATTAAAACTGACCTCTGTAGGGCAGGTTCTCGAAGCCCCTCCCCGGGATGGTATTTTCGATAAGTCGGCTATTATGGAGTTACAGCCGATTCCCTATGTCTACCTTCGGGAAGCTGATATCGTGTGGACTAAACGGATCCAGAGAATCGTGGACATGAGGGAGAAGATGAACTTGCCATACTACTATCCCGAACAGCCGCAAACAGAGTGGAAAAGCCTGGTACAGGTTTTGCTTGACGGACTTCGTGAAGGAACGATAACCGCTTACTCCACTACCAATGATCAGTTTCTCTATCCTATTACATACAAAGAGATGATAGATAAGCTGGAGCAACCAGAACGGATTACGTTAAAGAGACCCGATGGATCCGATTTTGATACCATCATCACAACACAGTTTTACGCATCGGATGTAAAGAAATTTATGATCAAGGAGGATTGGTTCTTTGATAAACAACGGTCGGTCTTTGAAGTTCGGATTCTTGGAATTTGTCCACTTATGGCCAGCTTTACCGAACAAGGAGAGTACCGCGGCGACCAGCAGCTCTTCTGGGTATATTTTCCCGAATGCCGGAATGTCTTTGCTCACAACGAGATCTTCAATATGAAAAACGGCTCTGCTGGCCGGATGAGTTACGACGATGCATTCACAAAACGCATTTTTGCCAGTTATATCACCAAGTTTGAAAACGTATACGACCGTCAAATCAACCAGTATGCCACTGGTGTTGATGCTTTACTGGAGTCGGAGCGTGCAAAGAACCAGATCTTCGAATTCGAAGAGGGTCTCTGGGAATATTAGTGGTTCAGCCGTTTTTATCAACACCGATTGAGTACCTTAAGGGGGTAGGGCCCGCCAGGGGTGAGATGCTCCGCAAAGAGCTTCAGGTAAATACCTTTGGAGAATTGCTCTCCTGTTTTCCGTTTCGGTACATCGACCGTAGCCGGTTCTATACGATAGCGGAGATTCGGGAGGAGTTAAGTTATATTCAGGTAAAAGTTGTTATCAGGTCAGTTCAGACAATCGGTGCCCCGCGTTCGCGGAGATTGGTAGCCACGGTAGCCGATCCAACCGGAACAATGGAACTGGTTTGGTTCAAGGGGCACAAATGGGTAGCCGACAAACTTATCCCGGGTAAGGAGTTTGTGATTTTTGGCCGGCCAACACGGTTCAGCGGACGATGGAATGTCGCTCATCCCGAGCTTGAAGAGCCAACATCCCAACCTCCTCCATTAAGTGAGATATTAAGACCACTTTATAACTCTTCTGAGAAACTAAAGTCAAAGGGTCTGGATAGCAGGGGAATTTCGAAGTTGATGAAGACCCTGTTGCTTCTGGAGAAATTTCATGTTCCGGAAACCATTCCTGAGCAGATTCTCCAGTCGCTTCGGCTGATCAACCGCCAGGAGGCATTTGTAAGTATCCACTTCCCGGAGAGTCCCGAAAAGCTTAAACGGGCAGAGGCCAGGTTAAAGTTCGAAGAGCTCTTCTTTATCCAGCTCAGGCTTCTGCAACAAAAATATTTTCGTCTTCACAAACAACAAGGCCATACGTTTACCCATGTTGGAGATTTCGTGAACCGTTTTTATAAGAATCATCTGACATTTGAGCTGACGGATGCTCAGAAACGTGTCATCAAAGAAATTCGGGCTGATCTGGGTTCCGGAAAACAAATGAACCGCCTGCTCCAGGGTGATGTTGGCAGCGGAAAAACCCTGGTGGCTTTGATGACTATGCTGATAGCGCTGGACAATGGTTACCAGGCCTGTATCATGGCTCCTACTGAGATCCTGGCCAACCAGCATTTTCAAACGATTACCGGGATGCTTCATGGTATGAACGTGGAGGTAAGGCTTCTGACAGGATCCA
>CALCGJ010000246.1 GCA_937900965.1 uncultured Bacteroidota bacterium
GATTCTTCTTCTATTGTCTGTAATGCATCAAGATTCCATGGGTTCAGTACGATAGGCTTTTCGCAAATCGCATGGGCCTCATTTCTTAAAGCCAGTCGGATATGGGCATCATGCATATAATTCGGGGAGCATATGCTAACGTAATCAACCTTGTGGTTGACCAAACCGCTCTTTGAATGAGCCAACCTCCTTAACTTATCGAGGTGACGGTCGAAACGTTCAGGCTCTATAAAGAAGTCGGCATTGGGGAAAAAGCTGTCCATGATCCCCACTCCGTCATAAGGGTCAAGGGCAGCCAGGAGCTCATTCCCGGTCTCTTTGATCGCCTTCATGTGACGCGGGGCAATATACCCAGCTGCACCGATCAGGGCAAAATTAATTGGGTTCTTGGCAGGTGTCATGTTATTCAGGCAGTTTTGTTACAATCCTATTTTGCAATTGATATCGTTCATTACTTTCAGGACAGATTGCAATTCCATCAGCATCAAAGTTCAGTCTATGGCCAAATTCGCTCATCCAACCCACCTGTTTCCCCGGATTTCCAATTATCAGTGCATATGGAGGAACATCTTTGGTTACAACTGCACCGGCGCCAATAAACGCAAACTGGCCGATTTCATGTCCGCAAATAATTGTGGCATTTGCCCCAATGGAGGCTCCTTTTCGCACCAGGGTCTGTTCATATTGCTCGCGCCTGACGACAGCACTCCGTGGATTGGTAACATTTGTGAATACCATGGATGGGCCCAGGAAAACATCCTCTTCGCAGATTACACCGGTATAAATAGAGACATTATTCTGAACTTTCACATTGTCGCCCAGTTTTACTCCGGGAGAGACTACCACATTCTGGCCAAAATTGCAATTTTCGCCGATCTCACATCCCTGCATGATATGGGTAAAATGCCAGACCCGGGTTCCCTTACCGATGATGCATCCGTCGTCGATTACAGCCGTTTCATGTGCGAAATATGGATTCTCCATAAGATTATCGGTTAATGAACTCTAAGAGAGAAGAGGTGATATGTGCCAGTTGCTCTTCGTCTAACTCGGTATGCATGGGCAGGGAGATTACTTGTTCGGAAAGGGCTTCTGTGACCGGGAAATCTCCTTCCTTGTAGCGTGGGTCGAGATATGCTTTCTGAAGGTGAAGTGGAACCGGGTAATAGATCATGACCGGGATCTCCCTTGAAGCCATGAACTCAATCAGTTCTTTCCTGTCAATGTTGCTGGTAATAAGTGTGTACTGATGAAACACATGTGTTGATTTGGGGTATCGGTAAGGAATTTTCAGACCCGGTTGTCCGGCGAAAGCATGGTCGTAATAATCAGCTGCTGCACGACGCTTTGCGGCATACTCATCAAGATGTTTCAGCTTCACTCTCAACACTGCTGCCTGGATACTGTCCAAACGGGAGTTCACGCCAACCAGATCGTGATAGTAGCGAATAGTCATGCCGTGATTGACAATGATGCGTAACTGTTTGGCGAGTTCATCATCGTTGGTAAAGATCGCGCCTCCGTCGCCGTAACACCCCAGGTTTTTCGAAGGGAAGAATGAAGTACAACCTACATTCCCTATCGAACCTGCTTTCTTTCGTAATCCACTAGTGTAGATGTAATCTGAACCGATTGCCTGGCAGTTGTCTTCGATAACATAGAGGTTATGCTGACTGGCAATCTCCAGGATCTCTTCCATCGGGGCAGATTGCCCGAAGAGATGCACCGGGACAATGGCTTTTGTTTTGGGTGTGATTGCACGTCTGATGGCTTCGGGGTCGATATTAAAGGTATCCTGATCTACATCCACAAGAACCGGAGTCAGATTGAGGAGTGCGATGACCTCTGCAGTAGCGATGAAAGTAAAAGAAGTCGTGATCACTTCATCTCCCGGATTCAGGCCCAGAGCCATCATTGAAACCTGCAGTGCATCGGTACCATTGGCACAGGGGATTACATGCCTGACACCAAGGTATGATTCAAGGTCTGTCTGGAACGATTTAACTGCCGGCCCGTTGATAAAAGCACACGAGTCGACTACCTCCTGGATACCATTATCTATTTCGGGTTTGATCTGTTGATACTGTTGTTGCAGATCGACCATCTGGATTTTCTTCATCACAATTCTGTTAGACTGGGATTGTATTCAAAGTTTCGTACAAAGGTAAAATATTTATCTTTGGTCATTCAAACGTATTAATGAGTAAACCTGGTATATCATGAAAAAATTTGCAGTCATTTTAGCTGGTTGTGGTGTTTATGACGGAGCGGAAATCCATGAAGCCGTTCTAACCCTTTTAGCCATTGATAAACAGGGGGCTTCTTATCAGTGCTTTGCACCAGATATTAAGCAGGCGCACGTGATCAACCATCTCAAAGGTGAAGAGAGCAACGAAACCCGTAACGTATTAGAAGAGTCAGCACGTATCGCC
This sequence comes from uncultured Bacteroidota bacterium, assembly GCA_937900965.1. GTDB lineage: Bacteria > Bacteroidota > Bacteroidia > Bacteroidales > FEN-979 > QYOJ01. The sequence goes on from CALCGJ010000246.1 coordinate 2,433, forward strand.
AGGGGGGAGATCAAGCCGTTGAGCGAGTACACACCTGAACCATACGACGGTTTGATCATCCCCGGAGGATTTGGTGCAGCCAAAAATCTCTGCGACTGGGCATTCAAAGGAGATGATTGTACAGTAAATCCCGATTTGGAGAGCGCAATCCTATCTACTTTCCAGGCAGGGAAACCCATCGGTGCGATGTGTATTGCGCCGGTGATCCTGGCGAAGCTCTTCAAGGGAACCAACCTAACTACCGGACAGGACCCGGCTTCAGGAGGATTCATTGAAAAAATGGGAAACCAATACACCCACACAACACACGGAGAGGTAGTGGTAGATCTTGACAAAAAACTTTTTACCACACCCTGTTACATGCTGGACGCACGCATCAGTGAGATCGAGACCGGGACGGCGAATATTGTGCGGGAGATGCTGGAAGTGATGTAGTGATGTAGGGATGTAGGGAGGTAGGGAGGTAGGATCCAGTATCAGACGTAGACCTTCGGGGTGATTTCTCCTCGTATTACCATGAGTCCATTCATCGCCAGGGCGCGCATCTCATCCTCACCGGGGTAGATGTGAACCGGTGCGAGCCTGTAGACCCGTTCCTGGATCCATGAGACAAATAGCTTGTCGTAAGCAATCCCTCCTGTAATAAGTATCGCATCAACATTGCCTTTCAGAACGGTAAACATTTCGCCAATGTATTTTGACACCTGGTAGGCCATGGCTCCATAAATAAGTCGTGCGTTTTTATCACCTGCCTCAACCATCTTCTCCACCTCTGCTGCATCGTTGGTTCCCAGGTAAGCAACAAGCCCGCCTCCGCCCGTGACCATCCTCCGGATTTCTGCTTCCGAGTAGTGTCCTTCGAAACATATAGTGATCAACTCGCCAACGGGCAGGGTTCCACTACGCTCCGGGCTGAAAGGGCCCTCTCCGTCGAGTCCCTGGTTCACATCGATCACACGTCCCCTTTGATGTGCTCCTACCGAGATCCCACCACCCATGTGTGCCACAATAAGGTTCATATCTTCATATTTCCGCTGAACCGATTTGGCAAAATCCCGGGCGATTGCTTTCTGGTTGAGAGCGTGAAAAATGGAGATTCGTTGAAAAAGGGGATGACCGGCAATACGGGCAATATCGTCCAGTTCATCAACAACTATCGGGTCAGCTATATAGGCTTTTGCATCAGGGAGCCCGGCAGCCAGATCATGTGCTATCAATCCGCCAAGATTGCTGGCATGCTCCCGGAAGGTACGGTGTTGAAGATCGTGTATCATCGCTTCATTCACCTCATAAACACCCGATTCCATTGGTTTGAGCAGACCCCCTCTTCCCATTATAGCCCTAACATTCTGCATTTCGATATCAGCATTAATGAGTTGCTGGAGTACGATCTTTTTACGAAACTGAAACTGATCGGTAACTCTTGTAAAAGGGGTTAGTTCTTCTGTAGTGTGACGGATAGTTTTCAGGAAAATCGCTTCTGCATTCTGGTATACAGCAATTTTAGTGGATGTAGATCCCGGATTAATAGCGATAACCCTGATATCATTCATAGATGATTCATAACGGTCGGGGAAGTGGTCCCCCACTTTCTACTTACACATGCCTAATTCGCAGCAGCAGCCATAATAATGCTGGCCTGCTTCGCATCTTCAGTATCCGACCTTGAGGTCAGAACGATAGGAGCTGCAGCTCCCAGTACATTTGCTGCCAGTGTAGCGTTGCAGGAAAAGCCAAAGGCTTTGTAGAGGACATTGCCGGCCTCGATATCGGGGACAACAAGCAGGTCGGCATCTCCTGCCACATCGCTGACAATTCCTTTGTGTAAGGCGCTCTCCTTGCTTACGGCATTGTCATAAGCCAGTGGGCCGTCGATGATGCAGCCTTTAATCTGCTTCCGCTGGTTCATTTTGGCAATTATTGCAGCGTCCAGGGTAGCAGGCATCGATTCATTAACCATCTCCACGGCACCCAGTATGGCTACTTTCGGATTGATGATCCCCAACCGGGTCATGAAGTCAACGGCATTGTTGATGATGGCAACCTTGGTCTTCAGATCAGGTGCAATTATCATGGCTGCGTCAGTGAGGCCGATCAGTTTATGATATGTTGGCAGTTCAAAAAGAGTAAAATGCGACAATACGTCACTCTTACGTAACCCGCATTCCTTATCCAGAACAGCCCGTAATAAAATCGCAGTAGGAACATTTCCCTTCATCAGAATATCCCCTTCGTGATCGTGTACCATCTTTACGGCTAGCTTCACTGCCTGTTTGTCATCTTCTTCCTCTACGATTGTCATACCGGATATATCCAGATTAAGCTTATCGGCAATAGCACGGATTTTAGGTCCGGAGCCTACAAGGATAGCCTCAATTATTCCCTTATTTACTACAGTTGTAACAGCTCCGAGGGAGTGTTCATCCTGTGCTACAGCTAATACCAGCTTCTTTTTTTTCGATGCCCGTTTAGCAAGTTCTTCGAGTTCAGATAGTTTGGTTAGCACCTTCCCCGGTGCGAGTTCAGCATGATTCATGTACTTTTCCTCCAGGAATTTTATTGTTATTTAGCTAACAAAACTACTGCAAATTTGCAAGATGAACAAACAGTTAGGTAAAAATCAATTAAAAAAATTCTACTTTTGGAAACTCAAACCAATCGGAACTTTATGGAGTTACCTTTCGCCGAATCATATAAAATCAAGGTAGTTGAATCGATCCGCCGGAGCAACCGGGAAGAGCGTGAAAAATGGATCCATGATGCACACTACAATCTCTTTCAGTTAAAGAGTGACCAAATATTCATCGATCTGTTGACAGATTCCGGGACAGGCGCCATGAGTGATAAGCAGTGGGGTGGAATTATGACGGGCGATGAAAGCTATGCCGGAGCATCCTCCTATTACAAGCTCAAAGATGCCATTGCTGATATTACAGGATTTCCTTATTTCCTCCCGACACATCAGGGAAGAGCAGCCGAGAATGTTCTTTTTTCAGTACTGGTCAAGGAGGGAGATATTGTTCCTGGAAATTCCCATTTTGACACGACTAAGGGACATATCGAATTTCGGCGGGCAACAGCCATCGATTGCACCATTGATGAGGCATTTGACACAACGATTGATTATCCGTTCAAGGGAAACGTCGACCTCGGAAAATTGGAAGATGTCTTGAAAAAATCCGGAGAGAAAGTTCCTTTCATCATCCTTACACTCACGAATAACTCTGCAGGAGGTCAACCTGTTTCCCTTGAGAACATGCGCGATGTCAGAGATCTTGCAAACAGATATAACAAGCTTGTACTATACGATTCTGCCAGGTTTGCCGAGAATGCCTATTTCATTAAACTCAGGGAACCGGCCTGCAGGGATAAAAGTATCCGTGAAATTGTGGCAGAGGCCTTCTCATATGCCGACATGATGACCATGAGCAGTAAGAAGGATGCCATTGTGAATATGGGCGGATTTATCGCCATGCGGGATCAGGAGCTTTTCCGTCAATGCAGTGTGTTTAACATCATGTTTGAAGGGTACATAACCTATGGCGGCATGTCGGGTCGCGACATGAATGCCCTCGCCCAGGGGTTGTATGAAGGAACTGATTTCGACTACCTTGAAACGCGTATTAAACAGGTTGAATACCTTGGGAACATGTTACTTGATTTTTCTATCCCTTTGCAGCAACCGATTGGCGGACATGCCATTTTTATTGATGTAAAACGGTTTCTGCCGCACCTGCCCAAAGAGGAATTTCCGGCTCAGACACTAGCCATCCAGCTTTATATTGAAGCCGGGATTCGCGGAGTTGAGATCGGAACTCTAATGGCAGATCGTGACCCGGTTACCCGTGAAAACAGGTATCCGGCTCTCGAAATGGTGAGGCTGGCTATCCCTCGCCGGGTATATACCAACAACCACATGGATGTTGTTGCAGTAGCTTTGAAGAATGTATTTGACCGGAGAAATGAGATCAAATCCGGACTGCGGATCACTCAAGAAGCACCTATTATGAGGCACTTTACCGTCGAGCTTGAACCATTAGCAACATAGTGAATGGATATTGAGAAGAAAAAAGCAAGGTATGGGCGGATCATTGATCAGCTCCGTGATCTCCTAACAAAAACAGATAATCCTGATGCCCGGATGGCGACTATCGTAGCGGTCCTTCATCATAAATTTGACTATTTTTTCTGGACCGGGTTTTACCTCCTCAACGAGGGGGAGCTGATTGTAAGAAGTTACCAGGGCCCTTTGGCCTGTCAGGTCCTTAAGAAAAATGCAGGCGTTTGCTGGGCCAGCATCAACCAGCAAAAGACGATTGTAGTACCGGATGTTCATCAGTTCCCGGGACATATCGCCTGTGATTCCCGTTCCAGTTCAGAGATTGTTGTTCCGGTAACGGACAAGAATGGTGTCATTCTTGGAGTACTGGATGTCGACAGTGAGAACGTTAATTCCTTTAATGAAGTGGATGCAGAAAATCTTGAAGCAATTGTCAAGTTGATATATTCCTGATGCCGGATGCCGGATGCCAGATACCAGTTATTCGATATGCGATACGCGATATGCGAAAACAATTATCAGCAATGAATCCGAAACCAGCTTCGACCCTCGACCCTAAAACCTTGAACCTTGTTCCTTGAGTCTTTTTGAACTGATATTAATTGCCCTTGGGCTTGCCATGGACTGTTTTGCTGTAGCAGTCGGGTTATGTGCCTGTCACCGGCAATCATGGCGCAGCATCCTGAAAATGGCTTTCCTTTTCGGATTTTTTCAAGGGTTGATGCCGGTTATCGGGTGGCTGGCTGGAGGATCCCTGAGAGACATGATTGCTTCGTCTGATCATTGGATTGCATTTGCACTACTCGCGTTTATTGGAGGTAAGATGATTCTCCAATCATTTAGTCATCAGAATGGTAAGAGAATCCATAATTTAAAATTTACCGTGCTTCTAAGCCTGGCTGTTGCAACAAGTATTGATGCACTGATCACAGGTCTTAGTTTTGGGATAATCAATGTCAATATTCTGAAAGCCGCCATCATCATTTTTGTCATCACGGTACTGGTAACTATTGCCGGAGCAAAACTTGCAGAGAAAACCCATTTCATTCCAGCCCACTGGGCCGAACGAATCGGAGGAGTCGTATTGATCCTGATTGGGATAAAGGTTGTGTTGGATCATTTGGAGATGGTGAGATGGTGAACTGGTGAACTGGTGAACTGGTGAGTTGGTAAAACTTGCCAACTGCCAGCTGCCAACTGCCAACTGCCAACTGCCAACTGAAGACTGTGGACTGCAGACTAATAACAAATCCAGTATCTTTGCAGCCTTATTTTATACTTATGGCGTCAATCCGTATCACAAAAGAGTTCTCTTTCGAAGCGGCACATGCGTTGAAAGGATACGATGGTCCCTGCCGTAATATCCATGGCCACTCTTATCAACTGGCTGTAACAGTTACCGGTGATCCAATCACCAGCCATCTGTCACCAAAAAGAGGCATGATAATGGACTTCAGCGAATTGAAAAAGATCATGAAGAGCGAAGTGATTGACAGGATGGATCATGCGCTGATTCTCCCGTCCGATCCTGACATCAGTGAACTGAAAAAAATGGGTGAGACCTTTTCTAAAGTGATTGTTGTGGATTATCAGCCTACCAGCGAGAACCTCCTGATCGATTTTGCGGAGCGGATCAAACATGTTCTACCCGAAGGTGTGAAGCTCCACTCCATGAAACTCCGTGAAACAGCCACTTCCTATGCTGAGTGGTTTGCCGATTCGTAATTTCTACTTTGATGTTAGTTTTGGTACCCGAACAGGATAGTTTTCCTGTGGATGATCGGTATGAATCAGTGTAGCCTGGTTCCACTGAAGCTGTTCTCCGTAATATCCATGTTTGTATTTCGGATAGTGTGGAGAATCGGGATGCACGTGAATCCGTAAAAGGTAGGAGCCGGATGGAATTCGATGGAAGGCGAAATGACCGGTCGAATCCAGTTCCTTTTTCCCGAAGAACCTAACGGAGTCATAGGGGCTTACCCGGTCATGCGTCCTGAAAAGATAGGCCGTTCCCCGTGTCAGTTTAGCCTGATCAGCCATTGCTTGTCCCTTTATCTGGTTGGATGGTTTCGAACCCAGCCAGATGAAAAGAGCAATCAGAACAAGGCCAGCAACTGTCAATACCGGATAGAGCCGGTTCATTGGTTGAAACCATCCAACCAGATGACTCCAGTTCAGGGGGGAGTGCGTTCCTGATTGCTCCCCTGTCAGCCTGGCACGTATCAGATCCCAGGACTGTGGCGGAGGTTCCGCTTCGAAATCGTGGAAAAGTTCCCTGACTTGCGGAGGGATGTTATGATCGTTCTCTTCCATTGACATTTCTTTCTTCGGTTAGTTTTGCCCTGAGACTTCTTCTTGCAGCAAAAAGCTGTGATTTTGATGTATTCTCTGAGATTTTCAACATACGCCCGATCTCCTTGTGAGTATATCCTTCTATCACATAAAGGTTAAACACAGTCCTGTATCCTGTGGGAAGTTGCTGGATAAGGTGCAGAATCTCCTGTTGGCTTAACCTCGACAACCCTTCAAGCTTATCACTATCGACTTGAAGATGTGAATTCAACTCTTCTCTTTGACTGAATTTCAGTTCTCTTTTTGCCAGGGTTATCGCGGTATTAATAAAGATCCTCCGAAGCCAGCCTTCCAGTGAGCCCTGGTAACGAAACTGCTTCAACTGCAGAAATACACGAATGAAGCCCTCCTGGAGAATGTCCTGAGCCTCCAGGGCATGCCCGGCAAATCGCAGGCATATACCATACATGCGGGCCGCGTATCTGGTGTACAACTCCTTCTGTGCAGACGAATCGTTTTGCAAACAGCGACCAATAAGCTCCTTGTCTGTATTCACTCCTGGCGAGTAGGTTATTGCGTAAATATAAGAACTTGTTTAATACCAAGACTAGAAAAAAACGAAAAAGGTTGGCTGTTAGGTCAGAAACCTAAGCTGGACGGGAGAACTTCTTGTAGCTGGAATCCAGAATTTCCCGCCCCTCGGCACTGAGAATGCCGTTAAGATGGTATACAAAGATCTCGTGAAATACTTTGATCGATGTCAGCTCTTCAACAGAAAAAAGTTCACTTTCAATAATGTTCTCCACCCTGAAAACATGCAGACGTGCCAGAATCGAAGCATTCAGGTCACTCCTGTACAATCCCTCCTGCTTTCCTTTAGTCATGTTCTTCATAGAGAGTTCAAACATTCGTTTCCGCTTGATCTCACGAAGCTGTGCAAAGAGAGTAGGATAATATTTACGGATGTCATATTCAACGGAGGGCTTGAAATCCCTGAACATCTCCTTGATCATTTTATAGACCTCAAAAAGCTCTTCAACTGCATTCAGTTTTTTTTGCTCAATCTCAAGGAAAAAAGTAAGCTTTCTGTCGTAATCCCATGTCATGACCTGTTTTACCAGGTCCTCTTTGTTGGTAAAAAATTCATACAGCGTTTTTTTGGAGATTCCAAGATGCCGCGATACATCATCCATAGTTACACTTTTAATCCCATAGCGATGGTATAGCTCGTGTACCCGAGGAATAATCTGTTTGACTTTGCCTTCCATAATACAAAAATACGGGAAAAAGAGACACGGGAAACTATTTGTGGAGAAAAAGTTTTTTCACTCTTTTTTTTTGCCTTATCTTTGCACGTTCATAACCTTTTTTAAAATGAAAAAGTCATTTCTATATCTTGGCATTCTGGCTTTCCTTATATCCTGCAGTGGATCTGATGATAAGGAGGCGAAACTGGCACAACTGAAAAAGAACCGGGATCAGCTTTCTATAGAGATCATGGAACTCGAGAAGGAGATCTATCCTGAAGGGAACCTTAAAACGATGACTGTCAGGATCGATACTCTGCGTGAAAAGCCTTTCAATCACTACATTGAGGTTCAGGGGCGCATCGATGGAAATGAAAATATCGGTGTCAGCCCACGAACGATGGGAGTGGTGAACCGGATTCTTGTAAAAGAGGGAGATCATGTCTCCAAGGGAGAGGTACTTGCTGAACTAGATGCCCAGGTATTAAAACAGACTTTGAATGAGTTGGAGAGCCAGCTTAGTTTTGCAACTGAAATGTATACCAAGCAGAAAGCTTTGTGGGACCAGAAGATCGGATCTGAAGTGCAGTACCTGACAGCCAAAAACAACAAAGAGTCTCTTGACAATAAGATCACAACGATCAAGGATCAAATCAAAATGTCGAATATTACCTCACCTATCGACGGTACTATTGAAGAGATCCCCATTAAAGTGGGCCAGATGGCAGCCATTGGCAATCCGGCTTTCAGGGTGGTGAATTTTACAAAAGCCAAAGCGGTGGCTGATGTAGGTGAAGCCTATACCAACAAAATCCAAACCGGAGATCAGGTGCAGGTTTTCCTCCCAGACCTCGATGCAGAATTCGACAGGAAAGTAACTTTTTCATCCAAATACATCGACCCTGTAAACAGAACCTTCGTAGTGGAAGTTGGGTTGCCTACAAACCACCTGGTCTACCGTGCAAATATGATCGCAGTTTTACGGATTAAAGATTACAACAATCCTGCTTCCATTGCTATCCCGCAGAACTATATCCAATCCTCACGGGATGAAGGGCAATATGTTTTTATCGCGATAGAAGAGGATGGGAAAAAGCTTGCCAGAAAACGATATGTCAAGACAGGCATCACCTACAACGGGCTGACCGAGATCGAGAGCGGGATGACAGACGGAGAGCTTATCATAACTGCAGGATACAAAGATCTATACGACGGTCAGTTCATTGACTATATGCAATAGCAGCACTGTATGAAATCACAGAAAGAGAAAATTTCAATCAAGGAGTTCTTTGCCTCAAGCTGGGCTATCGACAACCGGGCAAGTATCTATGTCCTGACCATTATCATTACAGTACTCGGGTTGTTATCATACTTCAGCATCCCAAAAGAGCAGTTCCCGGAGATTGTTATCCCAACGATCATTGTAAACACACCTTATCCCGGAACTTCACCTGAAGACATTGAGAACCTGGTAACGCGTCCGATTGAAAAGGAGGCAAAATCGTTGGCAGATGTAAAAACTATTACCAGCAATTCGGTACAGGACTTCTCCATGATCGTAATCGAGTTCAATCCAGGGTTGGAGGTTACAGAAGCCAAGCAACGGGTTCGGGATGCGGTTGACAAAGCCAAATCCAACCTGCCAACCAATCTCCCGAGTGATCCTAATATCCAGGAATTTGACATTGCGGAAATTCCGATCATGAACATCAATCTTTACGGAAACTATGATCTGCAACGCCTGAAGAAATATGCTGAAGAGGCCCAGGACAGGATAGAAGCTCTGCCTCAGGTCACACGGGTTGATATTGTTGGCGCTCTTGAACGGGAGATTCAGGTGGATGTGGATATGTATAAGATGCAGGCCGCCAGTGTATCTTTTTCTGACCTTCAACGCGCAATCTCAAGTGAGAATGTCACCATTTCAGCAGGTACCATCACAACATATGGCACCAAACGAACCATCCGCGTAGCCGGTCAATTTACTACTCCTGCCGAGATAGGGGATATCATGTTGAATTCAGCCAGCGGTGCTATCGTCTATATCAAGGATATTGCTGATGTAAAGGATTCTTTCAAAGAGCAGGAGAGTTTTGCCCGTTTTGACGGTGATAACGTTATCACCCTGAATGTCATTAAAAAAAGCGGACTCAACCTCCTGAAAGCTTCCGACAATATCAAAATTATCCTCGAAGATCTAAAACAAAATTCTTTTCCACCAGACCTGGATATCACAATCACAGGCGATCAGTCAAAATTTACCCGCAGTACTCTGGAAGAGCTCAACAATACCATCATCATCGGATTCATACTCGTCACCCTGGTATTAATGTTCTTTATGGGACTCAATAATGCCTTCTTTGTGGCGATGTCAGTTCCTTTATCCATCTTCATTGCCTACCTGATCTTTCCATGGATGGGTTTCACGATGAACATGATCGTGATGTTTGGCTTCATCTTTGCCCTTGGAATCATTGTAGATGACGCGATTGTTGTCATCGAAAACATCCACCGGATACACCGGTATGAACCCAATATAATTAAAGCGGCAAAGAGTGCAACGGGAGAGGTATTTGTGCCAATCCTCTCCGGAACACTCACAACACTTGCACCTTTCTTTCCGTTGGCATTTTGGCCGGGAGTTGTCGGTAAATTCATGCACTTTCTCCCGGTTACCCTCATTATTACTCTATTTGCATCACTATTTGTGGCCTACATCATCAACCCTGTGTTCGCCGTGTCTTTTATGAAACACGAATATGATGTGAAGGAGTACCGGACAAAATGGAGGAAACTGCTTATCTCAACTATTTTCCTGATTGTTCCGGCATTGATCGCTTACATTGGAGGGATCAACTGGTTGGGGAACCTGTTGGTTATTGCACTCCTCCTCAATGCCCTTTACCGGATCATACTTAAGCCTGCCATCTATAAATTCCAGGAGGTGACACTACCCTGGATCATGAACCTTTATGAGAGAACACTAGTGTTCTTCCTTCGTGGAAGAAACCCATTTTATCTGCTCTTTTTTGTTATCGTCATTTTTGTTTTTACACTTTTCCTGACAGCTGTGGTCAAGCCACCAGTCCTCTTTTTCCCGAATAATGAGCCCAACAGCATCATTGCTTATATCACGATGCCGGAAGGAACTGATCAGCTGATTACAGACTCTGTTACACTAATGGTCGAGAACAGAATCAACAACGTCCTGGGGGAAAAGAACCCCGATGTGGAATCGGTAATAACCAACGTTGGATTTGGAGCCGGGGCCGGCTTTTTTGACCAGAGTGTGGCATCCAACAAAGGGAAAGTAACAGTGAACTTCGTTGAACGGAAAGAACGTTCAGGAGCCTCAACCACGAAATACCTGGATGACCTGCGGGATGACGTGAAAAACATTCCCGGAGCCCAGATCTCTGTTGAGAAAAACCGTATGGGGCCGCCCACCGGGAAACCTATCAACATTGAAATATCGGGAGAGAGCCTGGATGAGTTGATCGCAACCGCCGATGCTTTCCAGAGCTACCTCGACTCATTGGAAATCCCCGGGATCGAGCAACTCAAATCCGACTTTGAGAATGACAAACCTGAGGTTATCGTTGATATTGACCGCGAGCGAGCCAACCGTCAGGGTATCTCATTGGGACAGATTGGCAATGAATTGAGAACAGCCATTTATGGATGGGAAGTCTCTAAGTATAAAGAGGACGAAGATGAATACCCCATCCAGGTCCGTTATGCCGCCGATCAGAGGAATAATATCAACAAGATCATCAATGCCAAGATCACATACCGTGATATGAACTCCGGAAAACTAAGGCAGATACCGATCTCCGCTGTGGCCACTCTTGACTATGAAAACACCTATGGTGGAATCAAGCGAAAAAATCTGAAAAGAGTTATTACACTGAGCTCAGAAGTTCTCTCAGGGTATACGGCCAACGAAGTGGTTTCAGCAATTACTACCTCTATCCCCGGCTTCAACATGCCCAAAGGAATTAAGGTCTCACTTACCGGGGAGCAGGAGGATCAGGCTGAAACCATGGATTTCCTGATTAAAGCAATGTTTATCGCTTTGGGTATCATCTTTTTCGTGCTGATCACTCAGTTCAAATCATTGAGCAAATCACTGATCATCCTTTCAGAAGTTTTCTTTAGCATCATCGGGGTACTATTGGGGATTATTATTTTCGATATGCCTATTTCAATCATCATGACCGGCCTTGGCATCGTAGCTTTGGGTGGCATTGTTGTCAGAAACGGGATTCTGATTGTAGAGTTCTGTGATGTTCAGAAAGAGCGTGGCCTGAAAACAAAGAATGCGATCATTCAGGCAGGGAAGGTTAGGATTACACCAGTAGTCCTGACAGCAACTGCAACAATGCTCGGATTGATTCCATTAGCAGTGGGTATGAACATCAATTTCATCACTCTCTTTACCGAATTCAATCCGCATATCTACTTTGGGGGAGATAATGTCATGTTCTGGGGTCCACTCTCCTGGACAATCATCTTCGGACTGAGTGTTGCCACCTTCCTGACACTCGTACTGTTACCGGCACTTTACCTGATTGACTATAAGATGAAACTCAGGATCCGGAGAAGAAAGCATCACCGGAGACTGGCCAAATAGTGAAATAGTGAAATAGTGAAATCAGGTATCCGGAATCTGTTACACTTTCTCCAGTAACTTCGAGAGTGCTATATTTGATTTGAGAAGATCAAACATCGCCTGGGTGTATTCCGATTCCGTGATCAGGAACTGGTTGTATTTCTGGTTAAGGTCTGTACTTGAAGCAAGCCCCTGGCGGTATTTTATAATGGTTTGCTCATAAATCTTAGAAGCCGTTTGTAAGCTCTTCTTCTTATTCAGAAAAACAAGATAGGATGTGTTAAAATCATTGCGAACCGTCTCAACCTGCAGGTTCAGGGATGTCCGTGTCTGTTTATCCAATACTTTCATCTTATCCAAATTGATCGAAGCCTGATCTATAGCGAATTTCCGGCTTCCGCTACTCCAGATTGGGATGTTTAGCTGGAGGCCCCAGGCAGAGCTGGAAAACCAACGTTGTTTTGAATCAAAGAAGTTCCAACTTTCACGCTGGGCATTGGTTGAGATATCAATGAAGCCAACAAGTGAAGGCTGATATGCGGTTTTAGCCAGTTTAAGTTGCATCAGGACAAGGAATTCCTGCTTTTTCAACAACCTGTAGTTTATATTGGAGCCGTAATCAAAGTTGGTGGTCATCAGGTAATCCCTGTTTATCCGCTGAAGAAAGAAATCAAGGTCGTCTGCAAGAATGATCTCCTGGGTCTCCTCAATGCCCATAAGGAACTTCAGGTAATTGTAGGCGATCAATTTCTGACTCCTGGTCGTGATCAGGCTGGCCTCCAGGGTGGCAGCATTTAGCTCCATCTGCTCAACATCCAGCTGTTCAATCAGACCGTTCTTGTAAAACTCCTCTGTCTCACTTACCATCAGAGAAACGGTTTTATATGTAGAATCGAGTATCTCAAGGCTCTCATCCACAATCAGGTATGCGATGTAAGCCCCGGAAACGAGATCCCGGATATCAATCTGTGCTTTGAGATTCTTCTCTTTCTCGGTTTCCAGGTATGCTTTTGCAGTCTGAAGTCCTACAAGGTATTCGCCACTGTAAATAAGTTGGGTAAGCTGGGCGGTGAAAGTGGCATTGTAGCGGGTGCCAAACTGAATCTCAAAGGGTGGAGCCGATCCGGTCGTATCAAAGAAATTCGGGATGATGGAAGTAGGTCGGAGGATATTGTCCATATATGATGCTGAGGCATTAACCTGGGGCAATCCGATGGAGGTGTTTTCCCTGACAATTTTCTTAGCAATCTCCACATCGTAACGTGCATTCTGGAGGTCGTAGTTATGTTCACTGGCATAGTCCTGAGCCTGCTTCAGAGTGAAAGACATTGGTGCCTGTGCATGCGTGTATGGTGTCCAGAAAATGATCAGGCTAAAACAGCCAATTATCAACAGCCGTTGCATTTTCATTTATTCTGTTTTTTAAAATTCACTTTTCCTTTCTGTTGCTCATAGTAATGGATTCCTTTCTCGGTTGCAATTCCCCTGATAAAATTATCAAACATGGTATCGAAGAGTGTTTGAAAGGAAAATTTTTCAGGGAAATACTCCGGATTATGTATATCGATCAGCCGGCGGATATACAGGCGGGCAATCAACTCCGTACTCAGATCATCCCGGTACATTCCATCACGGATCCCTTTTTTTATATTCAGCTGAATCTGTGCGAAGATAAATTCCACCCGGTTCTCGATATGTTGGTTGTAGATTTCCGGGTAATATTTCTTCATATCGAACGTCATCGATGGGCTCACATCCCAGAACCGGTCACTGATCTCTGTACTTACCGTAAGCAAGACATCAATGGAATTAACTCCGTCAAAATTGTACTTCTCGAAGATGATCTCAAAATTACGTCGTTCAAGTTCCAAAAGCCTGGAGACCAATTCCCGCTTACTTCTCACAAACTGATAAAGCTTCTTTTTGGAGACTCCAATATCCCTGGAAATATCATCCATTGAAACACTTCGAACCCCGTATTTAAAAAAAAGTTCCCGTACCCTTTCCAATATGTCAATCAGGCTTGCATCCATGGCGCACATACAATAAAATTACTGTACTTTACAATTGATGCAAAAGTAAAAAGAAAAGTGCAGAAGAAACAAAAAATGTGTAAAAAGTTTCTGTGGGCGAAATTACTCCAGTATCATTTTCCGCTTAAGAGTCTGTTCACCACAGGTCAGGGAGAAATAGTAAAAACCTGGGGATAACTGGTAGGAGGAGGCATCAAACCGTTCAATATACTTTCCGGGAACATGGAATTTATCTTCTACAATGGAAGCCACCTCTTTCCCGTAAATATTGTAGATCTTCAGGGTAACAATTGAAGGTAGATAAATCTTATATGGGAAATGGGTGTATTCTCTAACAGGATTGGGATAGTTTTGCTCCAGAGAAAGCAGGGCCGGGATTTGTTTTCCAGGGAGGATACCAACACTGGTGGAATCGATTATGGCAGTCCAAACACTTAAATCTCCACCATCAAGCCGGGTCCATATTGGGCGGATGATGCCATTATGGGCCGAGATGTTGCTGTAGTCGCCGAAAAACACCGTAGAGGTTGGATTGAACGGAGATTCACTGATCAATATATTATCAAAAGTATCTCCTCCATCTTTGGAAACAGCAAGGTAGACATCAGTCAGGTTGTTTGAGTAGTTTCGCCTATCGTAGAAGACGATATAAATGTATCCGGTTGTCTGGTCGATATCCATCCAGGTGAAGAACTGCTGCTTCCCGGCTGGATCATCATTCACACGTATGATATTACTCCAGGTTTCGCCACTATCGTCAGATTTTACGAGCCACACGTCTGTATCGTCCAACCCGTTCCGTTGATCTGACCAGTTGATGTATATTCTTCCGTGGTTTGGGCCTCCACTGAGATCACAGCAGGTTACAGGAAATCCATTAGCCCGGGAGATGCCAGGGATTGAGAAATCCCATCCTCCGGGAATATCTGTGACAAAAATATTCTCTACCGGCCAGGTAACACCCTGATCAAGGGATTTTGTAAAGACCAGTCCGAGCGGACCTGCCCATGAGGTATAGATCTCCCCGTTTGGTCCCACTGCAGGGACGGCGCCCTCTACGGTTTCATCCTCATCGAGGCAGTTCCCTGCAACTTTATTGATTCTTACACCAGGGCTCCAGCTCTGGCCTCCATCCAATGAACGTGAAAACCGTATTATAGTGCTGTCCAGGGGATTGCTACTCCCGTAGTCATCAAATTGAGTCCATGTAACATAGATGTTGTTGTTCGTATAATCTACTGTGGCCCACTCTTTATCCTGGGCTTTGGTTCCATCAAGCCCCATGTAGCTTCCGTCGTTCCATGTTTGTCCACCATCGGTACTCTTCTGAGCTACGATGCGGTCGATCCAGTTACCGCTGGCCGGATTAGAGAGATGAAAAAAATAGAAGTGGCCATTTGTATCCGCAATGATGCAGGGATCTCCCCAAACACCGTAAGAGGAGGTCAGGGTACCAAGGTTCCATGTACTTCCTCCGTCATCAGAATAATAGAAGGATGCCGTATTTGCTCCAGCTACTATCTCGTCTGTATTTTTAGGATTGATCATGATCGATGGCTCTTCAGGAAAATCCTCGTTGCTGATCATGACATTCTGGTATTGGCTCATCAATAAACCCGGAGCCAGAAAAAATATGACTAAAAAAAAGTAGTGTGGTCTCATGTTGTGGAGGAATTTATATATATTAATGCAAAGCTAGTATTAAATCCTCAAATTAGTCAGTTCATCCTGACTTACATTCCATTTAATCATAAGCTTTCCCCTATCCAGCCCTGTAACCTCACACTCTATCACATCACCTTCTGTAAGATTGAGTTCAATTTGTTTCATCTCTTTTTTACTAATCCGATAGGAGTCGTTTGAAATGGTCAAAATTCCTTCAAACCTGTCACGAATAAGGTATTGATTCTGAACGCGATTAAACCGACCTCCCTTTTTTCTTACTGATACCTGTACTCTTTGTCCGATAAGACTATGTTTTTCTTCAAATTCTTTGTCCAAAACCGAATTTCTGTCTTCATCCACCAGAATATTCGGATCCCCGATATGATAATTTCTGGCTAACTTGGCGTCTATCTCCCAATCCAGCACCCATTTTAGATGAATACTCCTGTTTCGTGAATCTACACTTACAATTTCGCACCGGATTATCTCTTCATCTTCCAGATTTCGTATTGCTTGAGAAACTTTGCCGCTTCTTCCAGGATAAATGCTTTTTAAAACCGGCAGTGTGGCATCATACCTTCCTTCCACTTGAAAGCCTGGTGGTTTCCCCTTTATCTTGGTTACTTTAACCCAGACCATTTCACCAACCCTTTTTTCCAACTCCCCGGTGAACCATTCTTCCGGCACAGATTTGTCTCCGAAAACCAGCTGTTCCTTATCATTGGACCCCAGAAACAGAACCTCCCTGCTATTTCCTGCTTCAGCTTTTTCAAACAATGATCTCTCCGCTACATCAGATATATGCAACATTCCAACCAGTGAGCCATACTCCCACCCAAAATGAAAGCCAATATCGATGAAAAGTCCGTAGTTGGTTTTATTGAGAATGATCCCAATGTACAGATCATTCTGCTTTAATTGAGGTTTCTTGAACTGAGGGATATTTCCATTGATAAGAATAAAAAGAGGTTCTTTCCTGATTGTGTGAATCTTACAATAAAAAAGCCGGTCAGTTAGGTATGGAAATACTGCTCTCCACGCCTCGTAGGACGGATATTGCCATGGCATATGATCGAACGAACCATAGGCAAACAGCCCTCCGACCTTGACCACAAAACCTTTGTTCTTGATACTGACTATTCGGAAAGCCAGCGCGTTATTTTCCTCTTTTTGACGTTCAAGATTCTCAATCAACGTTAGGAGATAAGACTTGTGGTCTGATATTCCTAACCGTTTTTTCAGCCAAAAAAGCAGATGATTGAATCCTGACAATCTCATTTTATTACAAATTTCTCTTCGGAATCAGAAAATCTTACCTTCGAATATCTTTTCCCCATATAAAGATAGAAAGAAAATAGATGTAATTCGGACAAGAAATATTTTTGTGTATGTTTGGCTCTTGAAATAACGATCTTATGAACCGAACGATCATTCTCCTTGTCCTGGTATTTTCTTCCCTTCTCACGGTTGCACAACAAGAGTGGCTGACCTTTTACGAACTTTCTGAAGGGAAACGTACTCCGAGGTACCAGGAGACCATTGAATATTGCCATCGGTTAGCTGATACATCTCCAATGGTCTATTACACAACCTTTGGGTTTAGCCCCCAGGGGAGGGAGCTTCCTTTACTGATCGTGGATAAGGAGGGCCTGCAGGATCCAGCAGCAATCAAAGCCTCGGGTCGCATTATTCTCCTGATCGAGGCCTGTATCCATCCGGGGGAGTCGGAAGGGAAAGATGCAGGGATGATGCTGATCAGAGATTTGATCCGGGATCCGGGATCCGGGATCCGGGATCTGTTAAAACAGGTTTCTATCCTTTTCATCCCTATCTTCAACGTTGACGGACATGAGCGGTTTGGTCCCTATAACCGGATCAACCAGAACGGGCCTGAAGAGATGGGGTGGCGGGTTACCTCTACCAACCTCAACCTGAACCGCGATTTTCTGAAAGCCGATACCCCCGAAATGAGAGCCTGGCTGAAGATGTTCAACGGGTGGGATCCCGATTTTTTCGTTGACATACACACCACTGATGGTGCTGATTATCAATACGTACTAACCTTTATGATGGAAACACTCGGCCAGATGGACCAGGGGCTGACAACCTGGTGCGATTCAACGTTCTTGCCTCAATGGACAAGCAAACTGGATTCAGCCGGATACCCTGTCTTTCCTTATGTACAATTTCGGCGCTGGCATGACCCAAAAAGCGGGCTTGTCCGCGATGTCGCTCCAGCGATGTTTTCACAGGGGTACCTGGCTGCGCGGAACCGTCCCGGACTGCTCATCGAGACCCATATGCTGAAACCCTACAAACTCCGGGTGGAGGCCTCTTACCATTGCCTCATCTACGCACTGGAGATACTCAACCACCAGGCTAATGAGTTGAAGTCACTGATCAGGCTGGCAGATGACTACGTCCAATCCTCCGAATTCATGAACACACCTTTTCCCCTTAAGTATGAAATCTCCAGGTCAGATAGTTCATTCATAGACTTCAAAGGAGTGGAGTACGAAGAGATCCGAAGCGACATCACAGGAGGTACCTGGTTCAAATACAGCTCCACTCCCGTAACCTTTCACTTACCAATATTCGCCAAAGCTATTTCCACTGAAGCTGTGAAACTTCCCGCAGCTTACGTCATCCCTGTTGAATGGGCCGGGGTAATTGATCGGTTGAATCTGCATGGAGTCCGAATGCGCCGGTTGGAGAAAGATAGTGTAATCCCCGTCACCTCGTATAAGTTAAAAACTCCGGCATGGCGATCAACCCCTTATGAGGGACGTCATCCGCTATCCAGGATAGAATACACTACATTTGCGGAGAAAAGAGTCTACCCTGCCGGATCTGTCTGGATTGAAGTTGCCCAGCCTGCAGCCAGGGTGATCATCCATCTCCTGGAACCAAAAGGGGATGGATCCCTCCTTTCCTGGGGATTTTTTGATCCCATTTTCGAACAGAAGGAGTATGCCGAGTTCTATGTTATGGAACCCATGGCACAGCAGATGCTTAAAGAAAATTCTGAGCTGAAACGGGAATTTGAAGAGAAGATGGAATCCGACAGCATATTTGCCGGCAGCCAATGGCAGATCCTGAATTGGTTTTATGAGAGAACACCATACGTGGATAAGAAAAGATTTGTTTATCCCGTGGGGAAAGTAGAACAACTGTGACAATAAATAGTATACCAATGAAACTATCCTACATAGCTATCGCCATTATTCTATTGTTCGGTCTGCAAACAGCATTGCCTGTTGTTGCCCAGAACAAGATACGATCTGAAACCAAAAGGGATCAGAAAAAACGAGCGAAAACAGATCCATGGGCCGAATTTGAAGAGGAGGCTGATTCCATCCCACGGTGGGACTTCGGGATCAACCTGGGCGCCTATTTCCCGGATAAATATTCAGCAAAT
>CALCGJ010000247.1 GCA_937900965.1 uncultured Bacteroidota bacterium
TATTCCACTCTCCCTGGTGTTTTCCTGAGTAAATAGGGAAATATTGTCCGTCGTGGTCAAATGTGGATGGGACCCAGGCGTTCTGATTGTGGCATGTCAGGCATTCGGTAGAGAACTGAGCCGATGCATGCGGTGGATCCTGGGTCTGGTTGTAATCATCCAGGTGACAACCAACACAGGTGTTGGGAGTGGTATTGTAGTTCCCGTTGTGACAATTGGAGCAGTTGTTGGCTATGGAGATATGAGCACCTTCCAGTACATAGTAATCATTATGGTTTGGAAATGTCGCCGGATTCCACCCTGGTTCAGTCGAATGACAGGTAGCACAGGTTTGAGGAATTGCAAGTGTGGTGTGGTTGGGGTTTGTTGTCTGATTGAAGGCGTTAATATGGCACGCATCGCAGTTTGTAGGAGTCCCGGGATATCCGCTGATATGGCAATCCCCGCAAACAACCG
Source organism: uncultured Bacteroidota bacterium (assembly GCA_937900965.1). Taxonomy (GTDB): domain Bacteria; phylum Bacteroidota; class Bacteroidia; order Bacteroidales; family FEN-979; genus QYOJ01. The sequence goes on from CALCGJ010000247.1 coordinate 457, forward strand.
TTGTATGAGCCCCTGTCAATGGGAAATTTGAAGATGCATGATTGAAACTTCCCTCAGCATCACCAGTTGGGTGGCAGCTAAAACAGGCATTACTTTCATACAAATACCCACTTACTTCTGTGTGTTCTTCATCACTTTGAGGTTTATCATGTTCGTGGCAGTCAATGCATGAGAAGGTAACCAGGCTCCCCGGATTGGTATGGCAGTCGGCACAGGTTGTCCAGGTACCCAGATGCTTCCCCGAATAGATTGGGAAGAATTGGTTGTCGTGGTCAAAAGTAGCTGGCGACCATGCGCTTTGGCTATGACAGGAATTACATTCGGTCGAGAATTGTGCGGAAGCATGAGGCGGATTCGTAGTTTGATTGTACTCGTCCAGGTGGCAGCCTTCACACGTGTTTGGTGTATTTGCGTATCCATTCTGATGACATGCTGTACAGTTACCAGCAATAGTTGCATGCACCCCTTCGAGTGTATAATACTGATTGTGGTCAAACCCCGAACCCGTCCAGGTAAAACTGTTAACCGCATGACACTCCAGACAATTGGTCGAGAATCCGCCTTGCAAGTGACTTGGATTCGTTGTTGAATTGTAATCCTCAAGGTGGCAATCAATACACTCAACACCCAGCGTTTCGAACCTCAGCAAAGATGCCGATTTATGGCAACCGGAGCAATCGGAAGTGTAATGGGGTCCAACCAGGGGAAACCGGGTCATCCTATGAATATCCGTGATGTTATCAACGATCCAGGAGGCTGGCGTATGGCATCTTCCGCAGTCGGGGCCAACCGTCTGTTCATGAATATCAGTATGACATTCAAAACATTCCGTCTTTGCATCTGAGAAAACCAGGGAGACATGGCATAGTTGGCAGTCGATTACCTGGTGTTGTCCAACCAGCGGCAATGCGGTGGAATTGTGATCAAAGGAGTAAATAGTTTTATCCAGTTTCCACCCTGCAGCACTGTGACACTGGTCGCAGGGAACATTAAAATCTTTCCCATGAGGGGAATCTGTTGCCAAAGTAGCTGAAATAAATACGATGGCAAACAATCCGATAATCAATGACAATGTTCGCATCTTGTGTCTCCTATTTTATATAAAACGTATGTATTCTCTCCCTTTTGAACAGGTTTATGGCATTGTGTGCAAGTAAGGTTTTCGTGTTTTCCGTCTAATTTGAACGCGGTAAGGTTGTGATTGAATTGCGTGATCTTCCATTTGTTCGGTTCATGACAGCGCAGGCAATTGATCTTTCCTTCCACTTCAAACTGCCCGTAGTGAATATCGGTATGGCATGTTGTACACTGGGAGGAGAGCTCTGAAAAGACCTGGTATTCAACCCCGGCTTTATCCGTTTTAAAATGACATGTCCGGCAGGTTTGCTGAGCATGAGCACCTGCAAGTGCAAATTGAGTAGTAGAGTGATCAAATGCAATCACATTCCATTGCGTCTCCTGATGGCAACGGCGGCAGTCATTCTCCGGGTAGTACTCTTTGCTGAGGAAAGGTTCATGGATATTGGTATGGCAATCGGTGCATTTGGTTCCTATATTCCTGAAATTCCATGTCTCACTCTTCTTGTGGCACACAAAGCAAGGTGTGGCAAGATGTGCTCCATCCAGTTTGAATGCTCCTTCATTGTGTCGTTCAATCGTAAACGATGAGCCGGGAAACCCTTTTGTTGTATGGCAATCAGCACAACTTTGCACATACCCTTGTTTCATAAAATCCCCTGCATGGTAATCGGTATGGCAGTCTGTACACTTTTCATGCTTCAGGGGATCTGTGAGGTTCCGCTTATGACATGAACTGCAGGTCAGACCTGAATGTTTATTTTCAAGAATGAAGCCTGTCCTGGAGTGGTCAAAACCCGCCATACCCTTGATATTATGGAACGATTCCGTTGAATGGCAATCAGTACACTTTTGTCCGAATTTGCCCTGATGCGGTTCTGTGTGGCAGCTGGTACAATTTGCGTGTTTCTTGCCTGCAAACTCCTGAAATTCAACACCATTCTTTGAAACCTTTGGATGGCATTCAGTACATGCCACACGCTGATGTTTACCCGTCAGGGGGAATTTCGTGTTATCGTGGTCGAATTTTGTTGTAGGTTTAAAGGAGTTAATCCCATGACAATCAGTACAGGTTGAGGGAAGTGTTGTCTGATGGTAATCCACATGACATCCAAGACATTCGGGACTCAAGCCAAGGTAGGTGAATTTCTTTTTCCGGATAGCCTCGTCGGCTATGTTTGCAGTTTTATGGCAATCGGAACAGTTTTTTTTGGTGTGAGCTCCTTTGATCTCATATCCTGTGAGGTTGTGATCGAATGTTTCTGTGTTGAAACGAACGATCTCGAATTTCCTTCCGTGATGGTCGCTGTGACAGGAGACACAGTCCCTGCCCCTCATTTTGAGTGAAGAGTGATACCCTTTCCTTGCTTCAATCCTGGTTTTCAGCTCAGTATGACACGCCAGACATTTTTCATTTGTCACCTTAGCCCCTAATGTGTGGCATTGGGTGCAGTTTGAGATCCCTTCAAGGTGTGCATGAACCTCTGCAAGGTCGCCCGGAGATATTTGAGCCACAGCAGTTCCAAAGAACCATCCGGGCAGCATCATCAACATCCATGCAAGCTTTCTGTTCATATGTATTTTCCCAACTCCTTCAACAACATTAATTATGCTTCAAAATAGCTTCACCAAATTTTTTGGTTATCAAGATACCAATTTTTTGCAAAAACTGGGTTGGCAGCTCCCCTCCTGCAAAGATAAATACTCTGTCATTCAGTATTTTTTCAGGCTTCCCATCACTGGCTGTAGAAATCAAAACGACGGCATCCTCTTCTATAGATGTGAGCTGGGTGTTAAAACGGACTACAACTTTTCCGGATGCTTCCGCTTCTTCGATCCTCTCCCTGTTTTGCGGTTTGATACGGCTGAACGCATCACTACGGTATGACAGTATAACTTCGTTCTGATCGGCAAGAAGGATAGCCGATTCAATCGCTGAATCACCCCCTCCTACCACAAAGATTTTTTCTCCCGAGATTCCTTCCGGTTCCAGTAGACGGTACGCTACCTTTTCCATAGTTTCTCCAGGGATCCCCAGTTTTCTTGGAGTTCCGCGTCTGCCAATGGCGAGTAAAACCTGCCTGGAAGTATACTGGTCGCCCGTCAGTGTTTGGACTTTGAAGATGCCATCTTCAGGAACAATGGATTCTACTTTAGAATTTTCTTTGATAGAGATGTCGTTTTTCTGGAAAACATCATGCCATAGGTCCAGGAGCTCTGTTTTAGTAGTTTCCCGAAGCTTCAGCTTACCATAGAGAGGGAGCTCCATCGGCGAGGTCATTACGATCTTTTTCCGGGGAAAAGTATAGACAGTCCCACCGAGCGTGTCCTGTTCGAGGGTGAGGCAATTCATCTGGTGTTTTTTTGCTGTAAGTGTTGCCGAAATCCCTGCAGGGCCTGCTCCGATCACAATCAGGTCGTAATCAGCTTTATGCGCCTTTTTTCCAGCCTTAACCAGGTTTTCAACAGCCTGACGTCCCTGTTCCACTGCATTTCTGATCAGTCCCATGCCTCCCAATTCTCCTGCTATATATATACCCGGAACATTCGTTTCGAATGTATGGTTCACATGTGGCAGGTCAACACCCCTCTTTTCGGTACCGATACAGAGAGAGATGGCTTCCGTAGGGCATGCGTGGAAGCAGGCTCCATGTCCAATGCAGTGTGATGCATTAATGGTGGTCGCTTTTCCGTTTCTGATACCCAGGATATCCTTTTCGGGGCAGGCCGAGATACAAGCTCCTGTTTGGATGCATTTGTTCGGGTCAACCACCGGATGTAACGAGACTGGCTCATAAAGCCCGTCCTGCTTGGCTTTAAGGATCTTCTCCTCCACCTTCTTTGAGTTCCTTTTTTGACGTCTGAGATAAAGCACTACAACCACCAGGCAAAAAATGATGACCAGGGAATAGATTAAGATCTCTTCAAGTAGTTTTTCCATCGTTAAAGAATCCATCTGTAACCCAGCACAATAGTGACAGCCACATGAATGACCATGATCACAAGCATCACAATAGCAAAGGGAAAATGAGCTACATGCCAGTATTTAAACAGGTTCTGCATTGTTTGGAGCCGCTCGATCCTGCGGTTGAGCGTAAGCTCATGCTTTACCAGGTTTATAACATTCTTTCGTTCCTGCCGGTTCAGCTTATTCCTTTTTAAAACGGCCCTGACTTTTCTGATCGCATTCAATCTCTCCGACATGCCACTGAAGATTTGTGTGAACAGATTACTTTGGTAAATCCTGACCTTCTTCTTCGTGGAGTCAATCAAGATGTTCAGGCTCTCTTCATCCAGGTTATAAGAACCTGTAAGGACAGTTCCAATATTGGTTTTCATATCCTGGACTTCAGCAAGGCTCAACTCCCTGCCCTCAATGGATCTGGGAATCTGAATGTAGATGAACCTGCCAATGATGCCGCTGAGAAATACGGCTACCATACTCCAGAAACTAATAGCGACAATTCCACCAAATTTAAAAGATGTATGAAACAGGATCAAAATCGGGCCCAGCGTACAGAGGAAGATATGAAACTCCAGCCAGTGTTTCAGCAACCCCCAATGCGACATAAAACGAACGCGTTTTCTGGCCACGTAGATCAGGATTCCGAAAATTATACAAAAAGTTCCTACGATACCAAATCCATGACCAAAAACACCTCCGGGCTTCAGTGAAACATGCCCTTCATGAAAAAATCGTTCCTCTTGCGGTAGTAAATAATAGGAAAATCCCAGATAGGCAAGCAGCACCAGAGTAACAAGGACTCCCGTAACAAGCAAATAGATATAAATTCTGTGACCTGAAAACATAGTTAAGTATAGGGGTGGAAAGAGTAAATTGTTAACTTTGCGACCAGAAAACCAAAAAACAAATATATGAAATCCGATATTAAATTATACGTATTATTTATTGGTGTTATTGCACTGATGAGTGCTTGTCAGTCAAATTCCAAAAAAGTAAAAGATTTAGCCTCCAATGCACATCAGGTAGTTGCAGAGGAGATAATCCAGACCAGTAACTATACCTATGTACTTGTTTCCGAGGATGAAAGAGGGTATTGGATAGCCATCGACAGGGCTGATGTTAAAGAGGAAGGAACCTATTTCTGGTCAACTGGTACCGAGATGACCAATTTCACAAGCAGGGAGTTAGAGCGGACATTCCCGAGTATTTTCTTTGTTCAGGATTTTACAGATCAACCCATTCTCGAGGGTGAGGAGTCGACTTCCGCAATTATGGGAAGCAAACCACAAATCAAGGAACTTGAAGGACTTGATATTCCTAAGGCAGAAGGTGGTATCACATTAGCAGAATTATTTGCCAACCCGGGTAACTATGCAGGAAAAACCGTTATAATTAACGGTGAGGTTGTCAAATTCCTTCCTGAAATCATGGACCTTAATTGGATTCATCTTCAGGATGGAACCAAAGATGGTGAGAATTTTGACCTGACAATTACAACTAAGGCAATCGTCAACGTTGGCGAAGTGGTGACATTCGAAGGAATAATAGCTGTTGATAAGGATTTCGGGGCAGGCTATTTCTACAATGTGATCATGGAGGATGCTGTTGTAAAGTAACTGGTGAACTGGTGAACTGGTGAACTGGCGAACTAGCGAGTGAAGAGTTTCTTCCTGAATATGAAGTATATTCGTTTCGTTTTCTGCCTTCTTTTTGTAGTGAACCTTTCCTGCAAAAAAAACGATATTCCAGACCTGGATTTCCGACAGGAAATGAGGAGATTTATTGAAAACATATCTGGTTATGCCAGAACCATTTCTCCTGATTTTATTGTGATCCCTCAAAACGGACAGGAGTTGATCACCCTCAACGGAGAATCTTCCGGACCTCTGGCATCCAACTATTTGCAAACAATTAACGGGCAGGGACGAGAGGATCTATTCTATGGCTATAATGGTGACGGAATCCCAACTCCTGCTGAGGAACGACTCTATATTGAGGGATTCCTCGACCGTATCAAAACGGAAGGAAAGGCAATTCTGGTAACAGATTATTGTTCCGATCATCCGGATATGCTGGATTCCTATCTTCAGAATAGAGAAAAAGGGTTCATATCGTTTTCAGCGGATCACAGGGATCTGGATCATATCCCTGCCTATCCAGCCCCTATATTCAATGATAACAATGATAAAATCTTCTCTCTGGAACAGGCAAAGAATTTCCTTTACATGCTGAACCCGGGAATGTTTGCAACGAAATATCACTTTCTGGACTCGCTCATTACAACCAATTATGATATCCTGATCATCGACCTCTTTTTCGATAAGGATACACAACTCTCCCTGGAAGATGTCTCTTCACTTAAAACAAAATCCACCGGGGGGAACCGGCTTGTCATCTGTTACCTGAGTATCGGGGAGGCCGAAAACTACCGCTATTACTGGCAACCGGGGTGGGAATTTGCCAGCCCGGTCTGGCTGGATAAAGCAAATCCAAACTGGCCGGGAAACTACAAAGTACGGTACTGGGACTCTCAATGGCAAGCTATTATCTATGGGAACGACAATTCCTACATGAAACGGATCATCGATGCGGGATTTGACGGAGTTTACCTGGATATTGTGGATGCTTTCGAGTATTACTCTGAGAATTAACACTTTAACTTGTTCTTCCATGAAAGGCGGGCAGCGGGCTGTTAACAGTTCTCGTGTTGGGTTCTGCATGTATAAAATCGATTACCTTTGTTCAATGCGTTCCGTTCATCAACTTGACAAAGCTTTTGGGCCAGGTGGATCCTTTGCAGGAATCATCCTGGTTATCATTGGATTCATCCTTGTTCCATTTTACTGGACTGCATCCATCCTGATCCTGCTAGGTGCTTTTACCGGATTTTCGGGGAGTGGCTGTGAGGTTGATACGGATAGACGGAGGGTCCGCCCATGCTACCTGATTTTTGGTCTCTTTAAGTCTGGTACCTGGATTGAGACAGATCGGTTTCATGGGATTCGGGTTGTTCTGACCAAAAGTTCCTACCGGACCTTCAGCCTGAGTAACAGGGCAATGTATACCACACATGAAGATTACCGTGTAGTCCTTGAAGCTGGGACGCCCCAATCCAGGGTCGAGGTGATGAAAAGCTCAACCAGGGAAGAGGCTCTTTCGAAAGCTGAAGAACTGGCTAAACAGCTGGGGATGAATGTGCTTGATCCTAGATCCTAGTTCCAGGATCCAGGATCCAGGATCCAGGATCCAGGATCCAGGATGCCGGATACCTGATAAGGGATATGCGATTTGCGATAAACGATACGCGAATGTACAGCCGCAATTTATTGCGGCTCAAACCAGAAACCAGCAACCAGTACTTTGAACCTTGAACCTCAAGCTCCGACCCTGATCACCTGCACACCAGGCCCGTCCTATTTTGGGGTCGCTGATCTGCATAGCCATCATATTTCTGAGGTTCCAGACGAAAAAAGGACTGTTAATCAGCATCAATTGCTGGTCCAAACAATAGAACAAGCTGGAACGAAAGCAGTTAACCTTCAGGAGTTACAAGGTCATCCCAACTCAGTTTTCACTAAGGATACTGCGGTTTGTACACCTAAAGGGTTCATCCGCGTCAGAATGGGACTCCCCTCCAGGGAAAGCGAAGAAATTTGGATGGCAGAATCTCTGGAAAGGATTGGAATCCCATGTATCGGAGTTATCGAAGCACCAGGGACCGTTGAAGGCGGAGACGTCATTCTGGCAAACGACGTTGCATTTATCGGACAATCCTCCAGGACAAATTCAGCTGGATTACAACAACTTAGCCTCCTGTTGAGTTCACATGGATATGAAATCAGGACAACCTTAGTTCCTTCACTTTTCCTCCACCTCGGAGGAGCTATGACCCTCTTAACACCAGATACAATCCTGTGCGTTAATGGTCTCCTTCCGGAATGGATGTTCAAGGGGTTTCAACGTATCGAGGTGCCACATACCGGTTTTATCAGTGGGAATGTGATCCCCCTTGGCGAAAGGCAGGTTATAGCAGATCAATCCAATACGGCGGCGATCAAGGCCCTTCAGCATCATGGATTCACGGTCTATCCCCTCGATCTTTCAGAGTTTGTCAAAGGCACAGGTGGTCCCAGCTGCATGATTTTGCAGGCGATAGATTAGTGGGGAGTTCGCAGTGGGCAGTGAGCAGTTGGCAGTTGGTAGTTGGCAATGGGCAGTGGGCAGTGGGCAGAACCATAATTCGTAGTTCGCAAATCGTACTCCGTAGTTTTATTTGAAGTGTTACCTTTGTCCCAAAGAATTTCACCGCATGCGATTCTCGTTACGACTGATGATCTGGATCCTGACTATTACGCCTTTCCGGCTCTTTTACGGGATATCTACGTTTGTTTACCTGATCATGTATTTTATCCTGGGATATAGAAAAGAGGTGGTTTATAAAAACCTACGGAATGCCTTCCCGGATAAATCGGAAGCCGAACTAAAGTATATTAAACAGGAGTTTTATAAACACCTGGCCGATTACCTGGTGGAAGCTGTTGCAAATTTCCATATGAAAATCAGCGACTTTGACGCCAGGTACAAACTGACCAACATCGAGATCCTGGATAAATATGCCAGTGAAGGGGTCAACGTTATACTTGCACCCGGACACTACGGCAACTGGGAGTGGGTCTCTTACCTCGTACTCAAAATCAATTTCACATGTGTTGCCATTTACAAAGAGCAATCCAACAAGTTTGTTGATGACCTGATCCTTCATTCAAGGGGAAAATACGGACTCCTGCTGCACAAATACCACGATGCTTACAAATATTTGCTTAACAACGAGGACCCAACACCGCTTTGCCTCTATTTCGCTGCCGACCAGCGCCCTTCAAAAAATGCGAAGGTTCCCTGGGTGAACTTTTTAAACCAGCCAACCGCCGCTTTTCGTGGTCTTGACAGCCTTCACAGAAAGACAAAAGGGGTTGTTCTCTATGTACATAACCGAAAAGTGAAACGCGGCTTTTATGAAGTGGAATTCCGTCCCCTTAACAAGCCCGGGGAAGTTAATATGGTTCCGGATCTTACCAACCGCTATTTTAAGGCGCTGGAGGATAACATAAAAGAGGATCCCCGGTTTTACCTCTGGTCGCATAACCGGTGGAAATTTACACCTCCTGCTGAAGCGACATCAACGAATGAAACATAAGTCACAACAACCCTCTTTACCACCACGATGGATTGTCAATGCCATCCAGGGGATCAGATCCGCATTACTTGCAATGCATGAGAGAATGTTTCCCGGAAATGTGGTCTTATATGAGAAATTCCAATATTTTTACCTGCTCCCATCCCTCTTTGTAGCTGCAGAACTCAACATTGCATCACTGGTCAAGCATGGGACAAAAAAGGTGACTGATCTTGCCCGGGAGTCAGGTACTGATGAAAAAAGCCTCTATCGAGTGCTAAGGGTCCTGGCCTCCAATGGCATATTTCGTGAGAGCAGTGATCGGAGTTTCTCAAATACCAGATTATCAGCACCTTTAATGGATGGAGATGGATCATTGCGTCATATGCTAATGCATCATCTGGGTCCATTGAACTGGCAAATTACCGGCGACCTTCTCGAGACAGTCAAAACCGGTAATGATGGGTTCAACAGGAGGTACGGTAAGAATATCTATGAATACCTCTCCGGTGATGCCGACAGTTATGCGGTATTTGATCAGTCAATGACAGATCTTTCCTCCCTGGGGATGGCTCCTCTTCTTCAGGCTTACGATTTCTCAACCATCACAACCCTGGCAGATATTGGTGGCGGAGAGGGATTTCTGTTGGCAAGTATCCTCCTCACCTACCCTTCTATCAAGGGTATTTTGTTCGATCTACCCGTAGCTCTCAAAAATTCGGAAGATACGCTGAAAGCATATGGTGTGTATGATAGGGTGACCAGGACTGAAGGAAATTTCATGGAATCTGTTCCCCGGGGAGCTGATGGATACCTCCTCAAACATATTCTGCACAACTGGAACGACACACATTGCATCACTATCCTGTCAAACATCCGGAAAGTATTACCCGTTAATGGGAAGGTTATCATCATAGAGATGATTGTACCTCCCGGGAATAAGCCCTCGATTGCCAAGATGATTGACATTCAGATGCTCACCTCCATGCCCGGTGGGAAAGAACGAACCCGTGAGGAATTTGAAGCATTGTTGATCCAATCCGGACTTTATCTTCGATGTTTACATTCAACAATTGCACCTATCTCCATTATAGAAGCACAACAGAATAGCTAACTTTGCCCCATGCGAAAACTTCAGGCAGGATTTTGGAAAGAGTGGCTTATTCTGGTTAGGGACCTCCCCGGTCTTGGGATTCTTTTTCTGATGCCTGTCCTGTTGATTCTTGTCGTGACAATGGCTCAGGAGAATGCCTTAAAAAGCCAGGTGGAAAAAAGTACCATTCTCATCTCCAGTCCTCCGGGATCTGTTCTTGGAAAGCAGGTAATCATTGATTTTGAGGCTTCAGGGATGTTCAGGATCGCTGATGAGGCAGCTAGCAGAGAGGTTCTGTATGAAGCAATCAGAACAGGTCAGATTCCTCTTGGGATAATTGTTGCACAGGGAGATACAGCCATCACTCTTGTTATCGATCCAACCCTTCATGAAATATATAAAACCACCCTGGTCACTGCTGCCAACTTCATCCTCAAAGGGGCCGGTGGAAAAGTCATCATGCAACAGCTAATGGCAGCCAGTCAACCGGGCACACCGGTACTTTCTTCTGAAAATTTTCTAAAGATGGCACCACCTGTTTACCATCAGCAGGCTGTTAAAGAACGTTCAACGATCAAACCCACACCTGTCCAGAACAACATCCCAGGATTTGTTCTTTTTGCCATGTTTTTTATTGTTATTCCATTATCCGGCAGTGTGATCAGTGAAAAAAACGAAGGTGCCAGTTTTCGGCTCAGGACTTTACCTGTCCCACTGTGGACAATTCTTGGAGCAAAAGTCCTTCTATACCTGCTGGTTTGCATAGTGCAGTTTCTGTTGATGATGCTGATCGGATACTATCTGTTGCACCTTATGCTTGGTTTTCCGATGTTGGAGATGGGGTCTGATTTCCTTGCATTGACAATTGCAACCATTACTGCAGCCCTCGGTGCAGTCGGGTTTGGATTGTTGGTTGGGTCAGTCTCACGAACCCATAGCCAGGCAGCCCTTTTCGGGTCTGTTATGGTCGTAATTCTTGGTATCATCAGTGGTACCTTTCTTCCAATACACATGATGCCAAAGGCGATTCGGATCATTGGTTCTTTCTCCCCTATCCGTTGGGGTATCGATAATTATCTGGAGCTGTTTATCCGTGATGGCACCGTGCTAGATATCCTTCCCAGAGCCCTTTGGTTACTTTTGTTTTTTATCTTTGCAATGCTGATCAGCATGCTGATTATTGCAAAACGGAACTAACGAAAAAGAGGGTATGAAAGAGAAAGAGGGCTTTGTCGATTGTCCGGAACAGCAGATGATCCTGTATGTTGAGAAAGAAGACGGACATTATGGTCCAATGCAAACCGGTTCTTACATCACGAAAAATTACATCGACGATTACTTCACCAAACGGAATAACCTGGTCATATCTCTCAGGGAGCAAATCAACAGGCGGGAAATTAGCCCGGTGAAATTTTTTATGATATTTGAGGACCTGACCATCAATGAGTTATCGGCAAGAACCCATATCCCGTTGAGAAAAATCAAGAAACACATGCTCCCTGGTCACTTTGAACAGCTCCCCGAAGATATACTCAACCGGTATGCTGCTGTCTTTAACGTCACAATTGAACAGCTATTAAAAGCTGACCCCGGAACTGAACTGCAGAACGCTGAAGCTACAAAACCATGACGTCGATCCCTTTCAGCCATAAAATGGGTGCCCACTGTGAATCCGGCACAGTCACTTCTCTTCTGAATCATGCAGGACTCACGATTTCTGAACCTATGGTATTCGGTATCGCCAGCGGTATCTTTTTCGGCTATTTCCATAAGCATAAATCCTTTACGTTCCCCACTTTTATCGTCAGAAACCGACCGGGTGATATACGAAAGAATATTCGTAAACGGCTTGGAGTAGAGTTTCAAACCTACTCATTCAAACGGGAGCAAGATGGGATTGCGAAACTGGATGAGCTGTTGACCAGGGGAATCCCTGTTGCTTCACAGGTTGACTTTTACTATATGGATTACGTCCCCAGCTGGGAAAGGGCGCATGTAAATGTCCATTTCATGGTAGTGATCGGGAAAGAGGGAGCGGAATACATCATCAGCGACAGTTACTTCCCAAAGCCGGAAAGACTTAACGAAGAGTCACTTCGCAGAGGCCGGTTTGCTGGTGGGAACATGTCTCCAAAAGGATTTCTTTTCTTTCCGCAGGATGTACCCAATGAAGTGGATTTGAAGAAGCCAATCCTTAAAGGGATACAGAAAGCCTGTTTTAACATGCTCAAAATCCCGGTTCCTTTCGTTGGTATCAAAGGAATCAGGCTTTTTGCCAAACGGGTGGTTGACTGGCCAAAGTTTGCAAGAGATACTGAGCATCTCTCTCATGAAGTGATGAAGATCAATATTTTGCTGGAAGACCAGGGAACAGGTGGTGCAGGATTCAGGTTTATGTATGCCACCTTTCTCCAGCAAGCAGCTGAAATTGTTAACAAGCCCGGGTTGAAGGATCTCTCCTCGGAATTGATGATTATTGGCGACGGATGGAGAGAGATATCCCTTTTTGCAGCAAGGATAGGTAAAAACCGGGATCTGGGTCCCGAAAAGATGAAAGAGCTGAGCGAAATGATCATGGAAAGAGCGCAGGTTGAGGAGGAGTTTTTTAAAAAATTAAAACAGAGCATTAAATAAAGACTACAATGGCTATTGAACCAGGTGAAGAGTTAAAAATGGAGATTAAAACCCTGATCATGTCAACTCTCAATATAACGGATGTAGACCCAATGGATGTAGATGATAACGAACCTCTTTTTGGTGGTAAAAATGCTATGACCCTTGATTCGGTCGACGGAATTGAGATCATCATGGCACTTCAGAGGGAATACGGAGTCCGCTTAAACGATCAGAACTTAGCACGTAACATCATTCAGTCAATCAATAGTATAGCGGAATTTGTCGCACATGAAAAAGCAGCTTCTTGAAAGATTCTTACCTCACGGCAGGGATTCGATTTAGGCCTCTGGTTCGGCTTCTCTCCCGAAATCATGTTACCTGGACATTTCAAAATAGCGCCAGGGTACTTTTTTTACTGCAAAGTGCCTGCTGGTCTTCCCTTTTTTCCCGAATAGAATCTTATAGGTTTGGAGCTTCAATCAGGAAGACACAGATTCCAACAAATCCGATCTTCATTGTAGGCCACTGGCGTACAGGATCTACCCTGCTGCACCAGCTGATGGCATTGAATCCGCAGCTTACAGCTCCGACGTTATTCCAGGTAGCCCTCCCCGATAACTTCCTGGTCTCCTATCGCTTCTATAAACCTATCCTTACATCGTTAATGGGTTCTACCAGGCCAATGGATAACGTGAAGATAGGTATGGATGAGCCCCAGGAAGATGAGTATGCAGTTTACCGGCTAACCACCCGGTCTCCATTGGAGCGCCTCATTTTTCCTGAAAAAAGCGGATACTTCCTAAAGAAAGCCCCATTTCTCCCACATGGAGAATCCTTGCAAGAGTGGGAAGATAGTTTGAAGCATTTTTACAGGAAACTCTATTTTTTAACCGGAAATCAGATCGTATCTAAGAATCCATTTAACTCATTGAGGATCCCACTGCTTGCAAAATTATTTCCAGATGCAAGGTTCATTCATATCGTCAGGCATCCTTATGCAGTTGTTCCTTCGACACAACACTTATGGAAGGTGGTGCAAAAGCAAAACATCCTGAACCGGAATGACTACAGTCCTGATTTAGAAGAGATCTCGGAGTTTCTGCTCCACATGATGAGCACAATCAAGCATGAGTTCACACGGTTGCCCGGAGATCGGTGTACAGAGATCCGTTATGAAGATCTTTTGCTGGATCCGGTTGCAAATTTGAAAAAGCTATACAAGGAGCTTGATATGCCCTTTACAGATGACTTCGGGAAATTATTGAACCAATACACTCAATCTCTTTCAGGCTATACCAAAAACGTATACTCCCTGTCGGGTGAGGAGAAAAAGATGATTGCCGGCATTATGCGAAAGCAAATGGACCTGTTTGATTACTTCGAAAATCATTAACTTTACCCGATAAAGTTTAAAAGAATCCATATGAACCGAAAAACAGTTGTTCTAACCTATCTTTTGGTGCTATCCGGTGGGTTGATTTTCTCTCAGGCACAGGAACAAACACAAAGTAATCAACATACTGCCAATTATTCTAAACGCAACGCTATCCGCAGCGGGTTTTACCTGAAAATTGGCCCGGTATTTCCCATAGGAACCTTTGCAACAGACAAAACCTTAGTTGATGTGGCTCCTTTTGACCCCGATATATCGGTTTTTCCTGCAGCCCGGATCGGTGGGAACCTTGGGCTCGGATACCTGATCTATATTGGTCCGGCTATTGCCAACAACCACCTGAGGTTTGGGATTGATGCATGTTTTATCGATGCCTGGTTTGCTACATCCAAGCCGAATCTGCCTGCGAATTCGGATAAAAAAGAGACAGAGTTCTGGTATTTCTTCTTTGGTCAGAAGTTCGGCCCTTTAATCACAATAAATCCTGTAGACAAATTGATGATTGACCTGAGTTACAAACTAAACTTCAATGTCAGCTGGCATAACAGCGATTGGGGCTACCAAATCACCGGACAAGAGTTAATGATGAATCTTCGCTACAGGATAATCGTTTTAGGTCTGCATTACACGATAGGGACTATAAACTACAATGATTTTGACAAAGAGAGACCTGTCCACAATATCGGCATCAATACATTCAGGGTACTGATCGGCTTTAAGTTTTAACAATTACAGCAATGAAACACTTATTACCATTATTTTTCGTATTTGTCGTTCATACGACACTTTTTCCTCAGGGAACCAATTATGATTACAACCGGATTAAAATTGGTGAGGCACAGAACATTGTCTCCGGTTTGGCACTCTCTCCCGATACAGAAACCCTTGCTATTTCCAGTATTCAGAGCTTCCCTTTGTATCTTTTTGACTGGAAAAATCAAAACGTATCGGAGACTCTCAATGTAGGAAACTGGTACGCAGGATCTTCGATAAACTACTCTGCAAAAGGGACATATATTTTATTGAACCAACTATATTATATTGATTTTGCACCAAATAGAGACAGGGAGGTCAATTTTGAAATTGTTGATGTAAAAACCGGAAAGAGTGTAAAAAGATTTGAAGCGGTCCATTCAGTAAAAATCACCCCCGATGAGAAGTATATACTGGCATTGTCAGGAGATGAAGTAGGATTCTGGAACATTACTACACAAAACAAAGAAAAATCTTTTACGGTATCTGAAGCCGGCAATAGTATCGCAATAAGTCCTGATGGTAAGTTAATAGCAGTTTCACACCGTCTCTACGAAACTGATGCCAGGAAAATTCCTCTGTTACAACGTGATAAAAAAACGACGAAAAATGCTCTTAAATACAAACAGCAGATTTCCGTTTTTGACGCATCGACATTCAAAAAGCTGTACACCATCAATGAGTTGTATGACATCATTTATAAATTGAATTTTAGTGAAGATGGTCAGCTCTTATTCTGTTTACACATCCCGCATACAAAAATACAGAACAATTCTGCTGTACGTCAAATGTATGTGAATGTGATTGATATGATCACCCATGAACCAAAACGCAGGGGATTTACATCCATCGCTTTTTATGAGCCTGACTTCAAGTTAAGTCATGACGGAAAACTTTTCGGCATCATTTCCAAATCGAACCAGTTCCTGGAACTTCATATTTACGATTTAGAAAGCGGTAAAATGCTTTATCGTTTTCAGCAAAGTTATCGGCTTTTTGAAAAAAATGAAGGAGGTATGATTGCATCTGATTCCCGTTCGTCCTTTGTTTTTTTGCCCGATAACGAATCGGTACTTATGACTATGGGTAACCACTTAATCCAATGGAATTATAAACCTAAAGAATAATTAAATGAGACTCATTATTATTTTAATATCAATCTCCTTAACAACTACTATATTTGCACAGAAAAAACCTCTCATTGAATCAAGGGAGGAGGTCGAGACCCTTGCCAAGAAAGAATTTGATCTGTCAATGACAGGCCCCGAAGGCGAACTCTATCTTTTTGGGGTAGCTAACAATTTGAAGGGGGAATACATTTTTAAAGTTACGTTGGGCGACAGGGGAAAAGTGACCACAGTATTTGTAATTAGCAGAGAGGGTGATGACATCCCATCCCAGAATAAACTTAAAGATGCAGTGAAAACTTTCCGATTTAGCTTCAAACTACCAAAGAATAAGGACTATAGTTTCAACCATAAATTCAAATTTTAATTCATAACCATAAAACTAATATCATGAAGAAAATACTAATCATAGTGTTGGCTATAAGCTTCGGTTTTCCGGGGTTCAGCCAGGAAGAGATGTCCACTGTCTGGTCAAAAGACATGGGAATCAAGATTACCTTTTCAGGTACCGGGCTTGAAGTGAATGATTACAGTTATGTCGCTGATGCGAAGCAAATGGCTGTTTTCAGCAACAAAGACGGAAGCATTTATTGGAATAAAACCTTCCAGGAGATTGCACCAAACCTGAAAAAGATTGATGAACTTGTGCCCTTCTGGAAATCCAATGTTATTTTCCTGTTCGACAGAAAAATAGGGAAGGACCAAATTGCGTGTATCGATCTGACGAATGGTAAACTCTTATGGTCAACAGACAAATACCAAAACATTACCGAAGAGATGATCGTTTATATTGAAGAGGATGATGGCTTTGCAATCTCCCTTAAAAAGGAACTGGTTTACATAAAGGCACTTACCGGCGAAGAGGTCTGGTCGACAACTAAATTTCAAGGTGTTGTGGGAAAGTATATATACAACAAAGATGACCAAACAATGACTATGGTAAATTTTGTCCCAAATGGCATTGTTGCTTTTTTTACAGGTTTAAAAAATCAAATTGTCAGGATCAACATGAAGAATGGGGAGGTAATCTGGGAAAACACCTACATCGGAAGAGCCGACAGAAAAATAATCACCAAAGATTTTATCTACGATCTTGAACTGGACGGTGACAAAGTCATTCTTCGGCTGGCTGGTATCCAGGTTTACGATTACAATACCGGTGCCACTCTTTGGTCGGCAGCATTTGACTATACACCCGAAGGAATTGTAAAACCACCCCCTAATGTTACACGCTGGGGTGTTTATGGTACTGTTGCCGATCCGGTTGTTGTTGGAGATGATATTTACATACTGGATATGACTGACAAGAGACACCAGTTTGTAAAAAAATATGACTACCATACCGGTAAGTTATTGTGGACATCAAAAGAAGTAAAAGGTGCCAGAGCTATCCCTGGAATGACAGTGGTGGATGATGTTGTTTTACTGCAAATTGGCGGAATGGTTGAGATACAATACACCCAAAAGATTGAAACACAGTATTATACAATTTATTACAGTGTTGTCGGGTACAGGAATGTAAAACCGAATGGTGTGCAGGCCTTTAATGCAAGTGATGGTTCACTCCTATGGGAAAGTGAAAAATTCAAAAAAGGCATCACCAACGGAATCACAGTGGGTGGAAACCATATTGTTTGCAGCGGGAAGTCATTATACTCAATCAATATTAAAAATGGGGAAGATAATTACGAAGTACCTGTTTCCAAAGGTGGTGTCGGACTGGCAGAATTAATCCTGCCTTATGATGATGATATCGTTGTTGTGGTTGGCGAGAAAGGTTTGTCAACATTCAAGGCAAAGGACGGCTCGTTTATTAAGAATGCCATTTACAAAAGTTCAACTATGTCGGGTCAGATTGGTGACATTGTCTTGATGAAAACAGACAAGGATGACATTGCAGCCTTTGATCTGTCCACCATGACCTATAAAAAATACGATGCACGCAAAGGAGCAGAAACCTGGCTTGAGCGCGAAGATGCAAAGTATGTGTATGTGTACGAGAAAAAGACGGTGACCAAACTCTCGACAAAATAGCACTTTATTATTTTATCATGTTGAAAACTGATCATTTCCTGGGGAGTGGTCAGTTTTTTTTTTACAATTTCGCTATTTCACTATTTCACTATTTCGCTATTTTAAATAGACTGTCTTCCCTCTCGACCAGGTCTGCAAAACATTTACTTCCGGAACCTCTTCCATAGGGATCTCCATGATATCCTTGTCAAGCATCACAAAATCAGCCCACTTACCGGGTTCCAGGCTGCCATACTCTTCATCCTCAAAATTTGCTTTTGCTGCCCATATTGTCATTGACCTGAGTGCCTCCTCCCGGGTTAGCGCATTTTCGATTTGAAAACCGCCTGGGGGATACCCGGAAAGATCCTTCCGGGCAACCGCTGCATAGAACGTAAGTAAAGGATCCACCCGTTCAATGGGAAAGTCTGTTCCGTTCGGCAGCCAACCATTTTGTTTCAGCAGATCCTGATATGCATAAGCCCATTTGATCCTTACCGGACCAAGTCGATCATCAGCCCAATACATATCTGATGTAGCATGTGTTGCCTGAACACTTGGAATGACTGAGTACTTATGGAAGAGCACAAGATCAGCAGGATCGACCACCTGGGCATGTTCAATCCGCCAGCGAAGGTCGTTCTTTCCCTTAAGAAATTCACCGTAAATATCCAGTACCTCACGCACAGCCTTATCCCCGATACAATGAACGTTAACCTGGAAGTTATTTGCGTAGGCAAGTTCGCAAATCTCCCTGAGCGAATCAGGAGAAGAGACCTGAATACCGGATTTTGACGGGTCGTCACTATAAGGTTGTTTCAAAAGCGCAGTACGGCTTCCCAAACTTCCATCAGCATAGAGTTTTACCGAACATATATGAAACCGGTCGTGACGGTATGGGCCTTTGGTAATGATTAACTCAATATTCTCAAAAGTGGGTTCGGCCATCGCATAGATGTGGATCTTCAACCACCCTTCCCGGAGAGCTGAATCCATCATGTTTAACATAGTATTATCAAGGCCTGCATCTGACACTCCTGTCAGCCCGTAAGAAAAACAGAGATTTTCAGCTTCCTTGAGAAGATCCAATGTTGCTTCCGTATCTGGTTTGGGAATGATGCTCCGGATATGATCTGCAGCATTTTCGCTGAGAATTCCTGTCAGTTCTCCATTTACGATCTCTACCTCCCCTTTTGAGAAGCCATGATTCGGGGTGATTCCTGCCCTTTCTAAGGCCTCCTGGTTAGCAAGGACTGAATGCCCGTCTATCCTTATAAGGACTACAGGCCGATCCGGCCAGCGTTCATCCAACCTTTTTTTATCCGGAAACTCCTTGATCTGCCAGAGATTCTGATCCCATCCCCGTCCTGATATCCAACCGTCATCATCCAGTGTATCAGCCAATGAGGTTCGTTCCAGGACCTCTTCAAAAGAGGTGCACCCAACCAGGTCAATCCAACGGAGTCCAAGCGCCAACCCATAAAAATGGCAGTGTGCATCAATAAAACCGGGGAATATTGTATGCCCACCTGCATCCAGGCGGTTTGCGGATGTATAAACAGCCAGTAAATCATCCTCGAAGCCTGTTGCAACAACCTTTCCCTCGTCTATCACCATGGCTTCGCAAACCTGACTTGCTGAATCTATTGTATAGATCCTGGCATTGGTAACAAGGGTATCCACGCTCTGCTTCATAGTACAAGATTGAGTTAATAGTATAGCCGCAAATATATACGACAAAATTAAACATCTCTTTTTCAAACACATAATAAATATTTTTATTGAAAGTTCAAAAATATGAAAACAATTTTGTGTTTCGCTTGACTTTTATTAAAATGATTTGTTATTTTTGTGAAACACAAATTATAACATATTAATGAATTATAGAACCTTTACTACTCCAAGGTTTTTTATTGTCTTCTCAATTATTGTTGCTGCAGCGCTCATGCGATTGCTACCACACTGGCCTAACTTTACTCCTGTGGCAGCCATGGCATTGTTTGCGGGAACCTATTTCGAGAGAAAGCAGTTTGCTTTCGCCATACCAATCGCTGCTTTGTTTCTCAGCGATCTCGTTCTGGGGTTTTCTGCCCTCATGCCGGCTGTTTACCTGAGTTTTGTTATTACGGTAGTCATCGGAGCCACCATCCGAAAGCACATCTCTGTACGTAATGTTGTGTTGGCCTCTTTCGCCTCAACAGTTATCTTTTTCCTGATAACTAACTTCGCGGCATGGCTGGCATTCCCATTCTATCCCCATAATTTCCTGGGACTGATGGAGAGTTACGCAGCAGGATTGGTATTCTTTAACGATGGATCTCAAGGGATTTCGTTCTTCGTGAACGATCTTCTCGGAACATTCTTTTTTAGTGCAGTATTCTATGGAGTCTACTACCTGGCTCACATGAGGTATCCGGTCATTGACCGGTCCAGGTTTTAGGAGAAAATCTTCTCTCTTCCCTCTCCTGGAGAGGGATGAGAAGCTGAGGAACAATAAAAATAAATTCATCATTGAACATGATTTCAATGGCGATTATCTATAGAAATATAGAGAGGTCGCCATTTTTTACAGGTAAAAATTTGGTATTTTTGTGCCGTGGGAGACATCATAAAATTATTGCCGGAATCAGTTGCAAACCAGATCGCTGCCGGGGAGGTTGTACAACGACCTGCCTCTGCGGTGAAAGAATTGTTGGAGAATGCCGTTGACTCCGGTGCCACCGAGATCAAACTGATTATCAAAGATGCCGGGAAGACATTGATCCAGGTCATGGATAACGGATGTGGGATGTCAGAACACGATGCAAGAATGTGTTTTGAGAGGCATGCCACCTCCAAAATTAAAACTACAAACGACCTTCTTGCTATAAGGACCCTCGGTTTCAGAGGTGAGGCGCTTGCCTCAATTGCCTCTATTGCACAGGTTGAACTCAAATCAAAGCAGACAGAAGAAGAGATAGGAACATCCATCCAGATACATGGCTCAGAGTTCATCTCCCAGACAGCGACAAGTTGTAGTGACGGGACCACAGTGACAGTCAAAAACCTCTTTTACAATGTCCCGGCCCGAAGAAACTTTCTCAAAAGCAATACCCTGGAAACCAAATATATCATGGAAGAGTTTAACCGGGTTGCCCTGGTTCATCACGATATCAGTTTCCGGTTGTATAATCAGGATAGAATACTGATTCAACTCTCTCCATCAAATCTGAAACAGCGATTGGTTGCCCTTCTGGGGAGCAATTATAACCAACGACTAATTCCGCTTCAACAGGAATCCAATTTGGTTAACTTGTCGGGATTCATCGGCAAGCCTGAATTTGCAAAGAAAACCAGGGGAGAACAATATTTTTTTGCTAACGGACGATTCATCAAGAATCCATACTTGAACCATGCTGTTGAAAATGCGTTTCAGGAGCTGATATCAAAAGATGCATTTCCAACCTATTTTATTTATATGGAGGTGGACCCTCCCTCCATTGATGTAAACATTCATCCTACTAAAACAGAGATCAATTTCCAGGATGCCAAAAGCATCTATGCAATCCTCAACGCCGCTATTAAGCAATCCATCGGTAAATACAACCTTACACCTGCGCTCGATTTTGAAATAGAGAAATCAATGGATCTCCCTCCGATCCCGGACGACCACCCTTTCAGGCCTCCGGTTATCAAGGTCAATCCCGATTACAACCCTTTCGAAAAGCAGACAAAACCGCAGATGGAGATCAATTACAAAACAGGTGGCGGAGATGGAGGAGCTCAATGGCAGAAGCTCTTTGATCCACTGAAAGAGATTCATCCGGGTCAGGTGGGAATGCCGGAACCTGCCACACCTGCCTACCAATCTCTACAGATAGAAAACAGGTATATTGTCACACATCTCCCAAATGGTATTGTTGTTATTGACCAACAATCCGCACATGAACGCATTCTTTATGAGGAGTTCCTGCGGCAAACAAAGAATAAGGAGGGAGGAGCCCAAAAACTGCTTATCCCTCAAACTCTCCAGGTCTCTCATGATGACGCAGAGATCGTAAAGGATATTTCAGACCTTCTTCTTCAGGCAGGTTTTGAAATTTCAGGATTTGGCAAAAACTCTTTTGTTGTCCATACGGCTCCGATTGGCGTTGAATCTTCGGAAATCCAGCCACTTATTGAGGTCATCCTGGAATCCTACAAAAACGAAACCGATGGATTCAGAAAGAAGGAGGAGAATAAGTTAGCCAGAACCATGGCTCGCAGATTGTCACTCAAACAAGGGAAGCAATTGAACCCACAGGAGGTATCATCACTCATCCGGCAGTTGATGAGCTGCGCAGTACCTGATATTTCACCAGATGGAAAACCGACCATGTTACTGTTAAGTTTTGAAGAACTAGCCAACAAATTTAAGCATACAACCGTAACTAAATGAGCTCCAATCAATACTCTCCTGCCGGATTTAAACTTCTCCCTCCAGTTGTAAAAAACCTGCTGATTATCAATGGTTTATTTTACCTGGCTACCCTGTCTTTCGAGAGTGCTTTTGGCATCAACCTGGTCAGATTCCTTGGTCTCCATTATTTCCAGTCGGAATACTTTCAGCCATACCAGTATGTAACCTACATGTTCCTGCATGCCTCGTTCGGACACATCCTTTGGAACATGTTCGCTCTCTGGATGTTCGGGTATCTTCTTGAGAATGTCTGGGGCTCAAAGCGGTTCCTTATCTATTACATGATTACCGGAATCGGAGCAGCACTTATTCAGACATTTGTCAACTGGTGGGGCTTCTCTTCCATTCAGCAGGAAGCACTTGTATATGCCGATCAACCTACTGTTGAGGCTTTCATCGGATTTATCAAACACCATTTTCCAAATTACTACGAATACCATGATACCATAAGAGGGTTTATCGGTGAATGGACATTAAATCCATCCAACTCTTCATATGCATCACAATCAGTTGATTACATGGATCAACTCATTCAACTTCAAATGAATGTTCCCACTATCGGAGCCTCTGGCGCTGTTTATGGAATCTTGCTGGCCTTTGGGATGATGTTCCCGAATATGCTGGTTTATGTTTACTTCTTATTCCCAATCAAAGCGAAGTGGATCGTTATTCTATACGGTGCATTCGAAGTATTCTCCGGGATATCCAATAACCCAAGTGATAACGTTGCGCATTTTGCTCACCTTGGAGGAATGATCTTCGGCTTTTTCCTGATACTCTACTGGAAGAAAAAAACAATTCTCTAATTAACAGACCGTTGACATGAATATGAATCAACAACCCTACAATCCGTTAACTGATATCCGGAACTTTTTCAAAAAGAAATCGATACTCTCCTTTTTGGTTATCGCCAATATCGCGGTATGGCTCCTGATCCAACTGATCCGGGTACTGGCCTTTCTGTTTGACAAACCCGATTCATTTTCAGCTTTTGAGGAAGTTGTCAACTACCTTGCTGTGCCTGCCTCCATCCCAATGCTCCTGTATCGGCCCTGGACTCTCCTGACATACATGTTTTTACATGTCAGTTTCTGGCATATCCTTTTCAACATGCTGTGGCTCTTCTGGTTTGGGCGTATTTTCCTGGAATATCTGACTGAAAAGCAGTTACTCTGGGTCTATCTTCTAGGCGGACTAGGCGGTGCATTTGCCTACATATTTGCTTACAACATATTCCCTGTATTTGAGCCGATGATAGTGAATTCATATGCTCTGGGAGCTTCGGCATCCGTTATGGCTGTTGTTACCGCTATTGCATTTTATGTGCCAAACTATACTCTATACCTTATTTTTTTCGGAAGGGTTAAAATCGTCTATATTGCCATCGGTCTCTTTGTTCTGGATTTCTTTACAATCCCCGGAGGAAACGCTGGGGGACAGATTGCCCATATTGGAGGGGCCTTGCTTGGATTCCTTTACATAAAGTCCCTCCGCCCTTCATCAATCACCTCCTACAGTCGCAAGAGTTCCCTTTCTTCCTGGTTCGCCAATATGTTCCTTGTACGGAAAAAAAGAGCCAGTGGTACCGGAATTCCCAAAAGGCCGGTAACTGATGAGGAGTTCAACCAGCAGAAAGCTCAACAACAAAAACAGATCGACATGATCCTTGATAAAATCTCCAAAGGTGGTTACGACAGTCTGACCAGGGAAGAAAAGGAGTTTCTGTTCAAGTCATCCGGTAAACATTGACCTGACGAATGGGTAAGTACCGCAATACATCATCCCGAATTCTTGTAAATATCCTGCTGATTTTCAATACACTGGCAGTTGCATTCATCTTCTGCTCCTATGGAGCGCAATATATCGATCCCCGCGACTCCTGGATATTCGCTCTCTTCGGACTCCTTTATCCCTGGCTTTTAATTGCCAACATCTGTTTTGTTGTCCTATGGTTGTTTTTATTTAAGAGATATGCTCTGATTTCACTCGTAGCTATCCTGATTGGCTGGCAACAGTTAAATACCATCATTGCTTTCCCTAGAGAGAGGCCTGTTCTCTTGCCCGGCCAAAACATCAACATCATTACGTGGAATGTACACGGATTCGGCGGAGAGACGGAAATCAGGGGAAAGATAAGACCGGAAATTACCGAATACCTGAGTGGAGAAAATTCAGACCTGATATGTCTGCAAGAATTTCGGATCCATGAAGCGGAGTCATCACCTGTAATACGCAGTATGGCTCGTTTGTGGGAGTTGCCATACCGCTATGAGAAAGATTATTACGAAAAGGAGAGACATAGCGGTATTAATGGCATTGCTACATTCTCAAAGTTCCCGATAATTCATTCGGGATACCTGCAACTGCTGTCTCAAAAATGTTTCGCTATCTATACTGATATCACTCTGGAACATGATACCATTCGGTTATTTAATGTCCATCTTGCCTCCCTGAGACTTGGGCAAAAAGATATAGACTTTTACTACAAAATCAGGAAAACAGAGACAGAAAATGTAAATCTGAAAGCCGGACTATTCAGTATTCTAAGAAAGCTGAAGCTCGCTTTCAATATTCGTGCGGCGGAGACAGACAAACTCCTGGAGGCCATTCGGCAATCTCCCTATCCTGTGATTGTTTGCGGTGACATGAATGATTCTCCTTTTTCCTATACATACCGTCAGCTCACTCAATCACTTTCGGATGCTTACAGGGAAGGCGGTGAGGATTTTTTCGGGAGTACATATGACGGAGCACTTCCAAATTACAGAATTGATTTCATCCTGTATGACAGCTACTTCAAAGCGTTTTCTTATAAAAAACTGGATGTCCGTTTTTCAGACCACTTACCGATTTCAGGTTTAATCATGGTAGCGAATTAGCAGGATGGAGTTCAATCTCACAAGTGACTATAAGCCCACCGGTGATCAACCGGAAGCGATAAAACAGCTGGTGGAAGGTCTTCAACGGGGAGATGATTGCCAGGTACTTCTGGGGGTAACCGGTTCAGGAAAAACGTATACCGTTGCAAACGTCATCCAGCAGGTCAAACGTCCAACTCTAGTACTAAGTCACAACAAAACACTGGCAGCCCAGCTTTATGGGGAGTTCAAACAGTTTTTCCCGGATAACGCAGTAGAGTTCTTTGTCTCCTATTACGACTATTATCAGCCAGAGGCATATATTCCGGTAACAAATACCTACATTGAAAAAGACCTTTCAATCAACGACGAAATTGAAAAGCTTCGACTGAGCACATCCTCTTCCCTGCTATCAGGACGCAGGGATGTAATTGTTGTCTCATCTGTCTCATGCATCTATGGAATTGGAAATCCGGATGATTTTGCCAGCAACGTGATTCATCTGAAACAAGGAGATCACCTCAGTCGGAATACATTCCTTCTCTCACTTGTTAACAGTCTTTATGCCAGGACAGAAACCGATTTCACACGAGGCAGATTCAGGGTTCGTGGGGATACTGTCGACATCTTTCCGGCCTATCTTGATATTGGTTACCGGATCATCTTCTGGGACGATGAAATTGAGAGCCTGGAATCTTTTGATCCGGCATCAGGTCGGAAAATTGATCAATACCCATTTTTAAATATATATCCGGCAAATATTTTTGTCACCTCCCCTGATAAAATGAGAGGTGCACTCCTCGACATTCAAGACGACCTGATCAAACAATGCGCCTATTTTCGTGAAAATGGGAAGGAGTTTGAGGCGAAACGACTTGAAGAACGTGTCTCATACGACATTGAAATGATGCGGGAGCTTGGATACTGTTCCGGAATTGAGAACTATTCCCGATATTTTGACGGCCGGACAGCAGGATCCCGCCCCTTTTGCCTGCTCGATTATTTCCCTGACGATTTCCTGATGGTCATTGACGAGAGTCATGTCACCATGCCCCAGATCAGGGCGATGTACGGAGGAGACCGATCCAGGAAGCAAACCCTCGTGGAGTATGGGTTCAGACTTCCTTCTGCTATGGATAACCGCCCGTTGAAGTTCGATGAGTTCGAGAGGATGACTACACAAATAATGTTTGTCAGCGCAACTCCTGCTGATTATGAACTGCAGCGATCTCAGGGAGTGGTGGTTGAACAGGTCATCAGGCCTACCGGGCTTCTTGACCCACTGGTTGAAGTGAGGCCAAGCCAGAACCAGATTGATGACTTGCTGGAAGAGATAGACAAACGGGTCCGGATACATGAACGGGTACTTGTGACTACACTGACAAAACGAATGGCTGAGGAGCTGACAAAATACCTGACCCGCCTGAATGTAAACTCACGGTATATCCATTCTGATGTTGATACGCTGGCCCGGGTTCAAATCATGCGTGATCTGCGCATGGGGGTATTCGATGTCCTGGTTGGTGTCAACCTGCTTCGTGAAGGACTTGACCTGCCTGAAGTTTCACTTGTTGCTATCCTGGATGCCGACAAAGAGGGCTTCCTCAGGTCGGAACGTTCACTTACCCAAACAGCTGGCCGCGCTGCCCGCAACCTCAACAGCAGGGTGATCCTGTATGCAGATAAAACGACCGATTCAATGCGTCGGATGATGGAAGAGACGAACCGCCGCAGGGTGAAGCAAATTGAATACAATGTAAAGCATAATATTACTCCGACTCAAATCATCAAAAGCACACAGGACATTCTTGGCCAGACTGCAGTTGCTGATTCCAAAAGTAGCTCTGCCAGGGCCTATCATGGTCAGGAATCAGTTGGAGCAGCTGCGGATCCTCTGATTCCGTACCTTTCCAAAGAGAAACTTCAAAAGTTATTAACAACGACAAGGAAATCCATGGAGGTTGCTGTCAAAGAGCTTGATTTTATGGAGGCTGCGCGACTTCGTGACGAG
This sequence comes from uncultured Bacteroidota bacterium, assembly GCA_937900965.1. Taxonomy (GTDB): domain Bacteria; phylum Bacteroidota; class Bacteroidia; order Bacteroidales; family FEN-979; genus QYOJ01. The sequence goes on from CALCGJ010000247.1 coordinate 27,974, forward strand.
CTAGCCCAGATCCAGCAACATCTTGACTCAAAATGACATCCCCCTAAAATCCCGAAATTGGTCAGTAACTTTTGACCTTTGTTAATATCTATTTTCTTCAATTCCTATAAAAACCGATATATTTGCTTACAAAAATAGGGCTTTCATGAAAAAGAAGATCCTTGCCATTGATGATGAGAAGAGCATCCGGTTCATCATCGAAAATACCTTTAACAAAGAATTTGATGTGGTAACCATGACGAATGGAATGGATGCCCTTTTCTACCTGCAATCCGGGAATATGCCTGATGTGATTATCTGCGACCTTGAAATGCCTGTTCTGAATGGGATCGAATTTGTCAGACGTCTTCGTGAAAGTGGATTCTTTGAAGAGATTCCACTTATTATGCTGTCGGGAAAAGAGGAGAGTGCAGATAAGATCAAATGCTTTGAAATGGGTGCTGATGACTACGTACTGAAACCATTTAATCCTCGGGAACTTCTTGCCCGCATTCAACGTCGTCTGGAAACAAAACAATTATACTCACAACAACGAATTGGTTAAACAAATATGGAGGAGGCTCCGGTAAAACCTTTACGCATACTATACATAGGAAACGATCAGGTCACTGTCAGCATGTTGCAGGTAAGTGGTCTTTTTGATATGACCGTTATGCCCAATGGGCTGGCTGCGATCTATTGGCTGACAGATAATAACTTCAGGTTGTTCGATTTCGACAAGGATGCCGAACTGGCAACCACGTATATGGAAACGAAAGAGATTGATGCGATTCTTTGCGAAACCAAGATTCCCGGCATGAAAGGAATTGCTTTCTACAGGAAGCTGAAACTACATAAAATCTACACAAAGACCCCTTTCATTCTCCTTACCGTCTGTTTAGATGGAAATATCAGCGAAGAGGCGATGGATGCAGGAGTGGATGACTACTACCATTGTCGGTTTACCGCAGAAAGAATTTCTCAGCGGATACACTTTCTGCATAAATTCAAAGCAGAATTTAAACCTAAACCTCTTGACGCTCTGATTGATCAGAACCTGGTTGCTTATAAAACCCCCCCGTTGAAAAGAATTTTCGACATTGCGGTAGCCCTTTTTGCCCTGGTTCTGCTTTCCCCGGTAATTCTTCTTACAATGCTGTCTATTCGTCTTGAGTCCAGGGGAAAGGTCTACTACTTCTCAAAACGGGTGGGAGCAAATTACAGGATATTCAACTTTTTCAAGTTCCGTTCCATGTACCATAATTCTGATCAACGGCTCAAGGAGGTAGCTCATCTGAACCAATACATTACTGAGACAGTGGAAGAAACCTGTTCTGAATGTGCCAAACTTGCTGAGGGAGAGCATTGCTCTCCAATGGTTTATTACGATGGAGAAGAGATTTGTGAACGTTTGGCAAACAAACGCAAGAGTGCGCGTAAAGCCTTTCTCAAGATTGTTGATGATCCCAGGATCACCAAAGTGGGGAGGTTTATTCGACGGACCAGCATTGATGAGCTGCCACAATTAATCAATGTACTGAAAGGGGATATGTCGATTGTTGGAAACCGTCCATTGCCGCTGAATGAAGCAGAAGCTCTAACCAAAAAGAAATGGAGCAGGAGATTTAATGCATCAGCCGGCCTGACCGGACTATGGCAGGTTAAGAAGCGGGGAAAAGGAGGAATGATGTCAGAAGAAGAACGGTTTACGATTGATAACTTTTACGCAGAAAACAATTCTTTCTGGGGTGATATTGGGATTATCCTGAAAACCTTTGGAGCACTGCTTCAAAAAGAAAATGTTTAGACGTACCATATGTTAAAGAGCATCAGGATTAGAATCATCGGTCTATTACTTGTTTTTACAACAGTAGTGGCACTGACCTATGGTCAAACAAGGGATACCCTGTTTGTATTTAATCCTATTGTTGATGATATTACATTGAGAATCCCGCCACTGGATGATCTGATCGACTCTGCCATCGTACACTCACCCGAGGTCAAGATGGCCGAAGCTGAAATTTACCTGCGGAGATATGGGATCAAATCAGCCCGCAGGGATATCTTTACGAACTTTTATCTGGATGCAGGGATGGCTGCAAGTTACCAGAATAATCTGACCAACAACAGGACAAACCTTGGTGATATCAACTCTGTGCTCTCTGACCAGGATAACTCCAACTATGCATTGGGGGTCAGTATGCGAATGCCGCTTGATGACCTTATGGATCATCGGAACCGGGTCAAACACGCCACCAAATTCATGGAACAGGCATTCTCTGAAAGAGACTATCAGATAAGGTTGCTCAGAAGGGACATCATAGTGCAATACAATCGATTGATCATCAATCAGAAGATCCTCAAGATTGCCAATGACAACCAGATTTATATGTCGCTCCAGATGGCCCTGGCTGAGAAAGAGTTTCTTAACGGTCAGATCGGCATTTATGAACTGGCAAGACTGAATGAGATGAACCGAAGAGCTGTTACAGACTTTGAGCAGGCCCGCATGGAATTTTACAGTGCATACATGATTTTACAGGAGATTGTTGGCATAAAATTTAACGTTATTAACAACATCGAATAGTGAAGCTGATTCACCTAATAAAATTACTGCAGAGGTATATCGTTCTGATTATCATTGTTCCATTATTCCTTGCGGCGATTGTCTATCTTTTCACCAGGAAACAGGCCAGGAATTATCAGTCTGAGACTACTATTTATACAGGTATTACCTCCGGATACTCTGTACAGCAGGAGACCTCGGTCGACCTTTTTGCCAGTAACACAGCCTATGATAACCTCATTAACCTGATCAAATCAAGGCGAACCATGGAAGAGGTCTCGGTTCGGTTGCTGGTTCAACACCTGATGCTTGATCATTATGATCCCAAATACATCCAGCAGGAGAATTTCGAAGAGTTGATGGCTGAAACTCCCCCGGATGTCATTCAGATTGTCAGAAAATACAAACGAAACCAGAAACAGCAACAATATTACCGCCCTCCGCAAAAAACCTCTTCTCTCGGTGATGACACAAGTGATTCTCCCACTGCCTCTCCCACCGTTAGGGATGCCGGTTATCAAAATACCACCCGAAGCCAGACATCCCAGGATTACCATATCGTCCGGCGCGGTGAAACTATGTATGCCATTGCAAAACAGTACCGGGTAAGTATCGAGGACCTGATGAATCTGAATGATCTCGTCTCATACGAACTTGCTACAGGACAACGTATCAGGGTCAACGATAACTTCACCCCCGCAACGACCGAAGACTATCCCTACCCTGCCCCTGCCAGGCAAACCGGGGATTTATCTTCCACCGATGATGATTATTCCAGGGATAATGACACAACTCCGCTGGTCACAAAACGATGGCTTAGTTCAGAACCTGTGGTTCACAAGGAGTTATGGGATACCACAACACCGTATGAGCGTTGTGTAAGAGAAGTAATGAATTATGGAAATTCAAACGATTACAATTACATATACCAGCTCTGGAATTCGAGCAATGCTTTTTACAGTATTGAAGCACTCGGTGCAGTCTCGGTCACCCGTATCCAGAACAGTGACCTGGTAACTATCCAGTATGTCAACCCCGATCCCGGAGTCTGCCAGCAAACCCTCGTCATCCTGACTCAGGTATTCATCCGGAGTTATAAAGAACTCCGCCAACACCAGACTGATGCTGTTGTTGCCTATTTCAAGCGGCAGTTGGATTTGGCGTTGGACAGGCTTAAGAAAGCTGAATACGATCTCCTGGTTTTCAATACAAAAAACAAGGTCATCAACTACTATGAGCAGACCAAAGCCATAGCAGGGATGAAGGAGGAACTTGATCAGGAATACTCAAATGCCCAAATCGCATATGCTTCTGCAGATGCTGCCATCAAGATCATCGAGAAAAAACTTGAAGCTCACGCCAGACTGACCCTCAATACCAATGCGATCATCGAACTCCGGAATGAACTTGCCACTGCTTCCATGCAGATCGTTAACATCGAGATCGACCTCGGCAACGATTCAGCCACCCTGCAAAACCTGGAAAACCTGAAAAACCATACTGAATATCTCAAGAAAGCGATCCGGAAGCAAATCGATGCCCTGTATGTTATAGAGAACAGTGTTGAAGGTCTTCCGGTGTTGACTTTGCTGAACGCATGGCTGGATAACGTAATCGCGTACGAAGAGAGCAAAGCAGCCTTCCGGGTATTGACTGAAAGAAGGAAACAATTCCAGCGCTATTACGAGATCTTTGCTCCATTGGGTGCTGAAATGAAACGAATTGAACGGTTGATCGGTGTGACCGAAAGCGAATTCCTGCAGTTGCTTAAGGACCTGAACCTGGCAAAATTACGACAACAGGACGACGAAATGTCAACCAATATCAAAGTGGTTGACCCTCCGTATTTCCCCCTGAAACCGCTGAAATCCAGAGCCATGTTCATGGTCATTATCGCCGGGTTTATCGGATTCATCCTTATCCTTGCTATTCTCATATTGATGGAGTATTTCGATACAACGATCAAGACAATAGATCGGGCTGAAAAAATAATCGGGCTGAAAGTAGCCGGCATATATCCGAGGATATCACGGAAACTGGAGTCGGCAGATATGGAGTTCATTGTTCCCCGTCTGATAGAAATGCTGGCTCAGAATGTTACGCTGGCTGTCAAGGAAAAGAAGGAGGAGGAAAAGAGACCTATCATGGTCCTTTTCTTCAGCATGCTGGATGCCGAGGGTAAAACAACAATTGGTCGTGAACTGGTCAATAAACTCCAAACGTTCGGACAGAAGGTACTATTTCTGAACTATTACTATGCAGACCCTGAAAGCACATCACCCTATTTTGATGATCCTTCACAACCTGGGATATCCGATAATGAGATCCAGTATGAGATCCGAAACACCTTCTTTGAGACTCACGATCTGGAATCACTAATCCCCGGCTTTGATGCTTACAAACAGGCTGAATATGATTTCATTTTCGCCGAGATCCCATCTTTGATTAACCACCCATTTCCTTCTGAGTTTGTCAGGATGTTCGATCTTTCATTGCTTGTTGTCAGGGCAAATCGCTCCTGGAAAGAGGCAGATATAGTATTGCTGGATGCATTCAAACCCTTATGCAGCCAGGAGCCTCAAATCATTCTCAACGGAGTAGAGCTCTATTTCCTCGATTCTGTTTTCGGAGAAGTTCCGAAACCCAGATCAGAGTTTCGACGTATGATAACCAGGATTCTTCTTTTCCGGTTCAGAGAAAGAAGTAAAGTCTGATCATCCGGTACCAAAAGGCACCTACAAGAATGATTGCAACGATTAGGAAAGTAATCCAGGATAAGAATTTCCTTTCCCTTATGGGGAACACCCTTACCGCAGGTCTCGGATTTGCTACCTTCTTTGTCCTTGTCAGAAGTGTGGAGACTAATGCTTTCGGTGAGTGGGTACTGTTTATCACAGCCGCGACACTGGTCGACCTCCTGAGATTCGGGATAACACGGGTAGCTCTTACCCGTTTTCTTTCCGGCGTCTCTTTTGAGGAACGAAAAAACTATATCGGCTCAAGCTGGCTGATCGGCCTTACGAGTATCCTGATTGCTGCCATCATTGTTTATCCTATCCTTTTCCTGTTTCCGGAGCAAATCAAGAATTCCGGGTTTTACCTGTTTTTTATGTGGTACCCGGTGCTGGCCCTTTCCAACCTCCCCTGGGGAAATGCGCTTTCCATTTTACAGGCAGATGAAGAGTTCGGAAAAATCCTGCTGCTCCGATTCGTAAGTGTTGCCAGTTTCCTGGTGTACCTGTTATTGAATTACTTCTTATGGAGGATGAGCGTGGAGTGGATTGTTATCTGGTACATCTTAACCAACCTCCTTACCTCGATGATTTCAACTTTCCACAACTGGGACGGATGGAAATATATGTTTCATGCGAAAAGATACTCTAATATTGCGTTGCTTCAGTTTGGTAAATACTCCATGGGAACCTCTATAGGTAGCAGTCTCTTAAAAAGTGCTGACGCATTCATCATTGGGTTGAGTCCATTCCTGGGAACAACAGGTGTGGCTTTGTACGCGATTCCTATTAAATATACGGAGTTAATCGAGATCATCGTCCGAAGCTTCTCGGCCACAGCCTTTCCACTGCTTTCAAAAGCCAGTATTGATAATGACATCGTACGGTTCAAGAAAATATTTTATCAATACTCCGGGGCAATGACTCTCCTGATCATTCCAATTGGTATTGTCTTTGCGCTTTTTGCCAAAGAGTTTGTCTACCTTATGGGGGGTAAGGAATACCTGGCCCTATCAGGTGAACTTGGGATAATAATGCAAATGTTCATAATTTTCACATTTCTCCTTTCGATTGACCGTTTCACCGGCATCTCCCTGGATGCCCTGAACAAACCGGATTTGAATTTCTACAAAACCATCTCCATGACTGGTGCCAACATCATAGGGGACATCATTGCAGTTTTTGTGTTACATGCCATCTTCCCTGAGCTGAGTATGATCTTCCTCCTGATTTGTGTATCTATCGTTACAATTGGCTTCGAGTTGGTTGGCCTGACACTGGGGATGTACTTTCTTAACAAACAGATTTCCGTTAGATATGCTCCAATTTTCAAGGAAGGATTCCTTTTTTACAAGAATTTATATCTGAAATATGTTCGTAAACGAGATATAACTTTATAGTATGATTCCATCACTTACTGTCCCTGCATGGGTAAAAAGAAACCTCATTCCATTTACTGATATCGAAGATATCCCGGACGAGGTTTTCGAAAGAATCAAAAAAGGCCTCGCCACTAAGAAGGCTGAAGATGCCTATGTCACGATCGGTGTCATTGCCTACAATGAACAGGATAACATTCTTCCCTGCCTTGCTACACTGGCAGAACAGGAGACCCCCTGGCCTATTCGCATTGTTGTCTCAAACAATAACTCTACAGATAAAACTCAGTATCTTCTGGATAGATGCGGAGCACTCTCCGTGCTTCAGACGAAACAGGGAATTGGATTTGCCCGGCAAGCAGCTATGGATTTAGGCCGTGGGAAATATTTCTTATGTACAGATGCCGATTGTATGTATCCCCCGACCTGGGCAGAGGAGTTTGCCAAAACACTCGACACTCCGGGAGTTTCAGCAGTATACAGCATCGACTCTTATATTCCAGGGAAGAAAAACAGAATCACCCTTGCAATCTATGAGTTTATCCGTGATGCCTCATTGAGTCTCAGGCGGATCAACCGACCCGAACTAAGTGTGGGTGGGGGTAGTTTTGGTATCCCGATGAAAGAGGGAAGAGAAATTGGATGGTACACTAAAATCCATCGCGGAGAAGACGGTTCCATGGCATTTGCGTTAAAAAAATATGGCAAGATCCAATTCATCAACTCCTCAAGATCCCGGATCTGGACCACAACCCGGTCACTCGACCACCAGAAAGGCCTCTTTCAAATGGTCTTTGAAAAGACAAAGAAAGAATTAAAACGAATAAATGTATATTTTGCTCCTACCAAAAAGGTTTATAAGGACAGGGACGAGAATATCATCAAATAAACGGGACAATGATAGTAACTATCCACCAACCAGAGCACTTTCCGTATCTTGGCTTTTTCCAGAAAATGAAAGCAGCAGATCTGTTTGTAATCCTGGATAATGTACACTACCGAAAAAACTACTGGGTGAACAGAAACTGGTTCACAGATGAAAATCAGAATAAGAGTTTTTTTACGGTTATTGTAGAACCGAAGGCCACACACAAAGATATCGGTGAGGTTCTAGTAGCCCCGGAAAATATGTGGAAACGGAAATTACTTGCTAAGCTGCAGTCCCATTACAAACACGATTTTTCCGGGATATATGAAGGCGAAAAGTTGATTGAAATAAATATGAAGGGGTTGGAGTTTTGCCGTGAAAAATTGAATATAACCGTACCAATGGTTTATGCCTCCTCACTGGGTGTAGACGGTGCAAAATCAGATCTGCTTGTTGAAATTTTGAAAAAAGTCAATGCCACACGCTATATATCAGGTTCTTTTGGCAAGGAATACCTTGATCTTGAGCTCTTTAAAGATCAGTGTATTGAGGTTGAATTTTTTGAACCTAAAGTGAATAATTACCACACCATCCTGGAATATATTTTCGGCAAAGATGAATTAATCTTTTAATTTCTAGACTATGAAAAATGTATTAGCCATTGGTGCGCATCCGGATGATGTTGAATTCGGTTGTGCGGGAACATTAGCAAAGCATCTGGATAACGGCGATAAAGTCACCATAGCGCATATGACATGTAGTGACAGCATGAACATCAATCATGAGATCGTTGACACCAAGGAACTTAGAAAAAAAGAGGCTGAAACTGCCGCAAAGATTATCGGGGCAGATCTGATCATCCTGGATTTTCTGGATCAGCTTGTTCCGTTTGACAGGGAGAGTATTTTTGCCATCGAGCGGTTAATCAAGAAGCTTAACATTGATACGATCTATTCTCACTGGAACGGGGATTCACACCAGGATCATATCAATACACTGAAGGCTGTTTTTGCTGCAGGACGTTATGTCGACAGCATCTTCCTTTTCGAGCAGGTTCCTTACCCCAGGGTTGGGAAGATCTTTTCTGAGGTCAATTATTATGTAGATATATCTGATTATTACCACATTAAAGAGAAATCCCTGATAGCCCATGAATCCCAGGTAGTAGGTAGATATGCGAATAAGATCCTCACGGGAATGAGATCACTTGCTGAATTCAGGGGAAGCCAATGTACCTGCAGGTATGCAGAAGCATTTGAAGCAGTTAAACAAATTATCAGATAATATTGAGAAGGTAAAAGGGTTTAGGCCATAATCGGAATCCCTGCCGCTCTCTTTTCAGCAATCTCCTTATCGTATTTTGGTGACAGGAAAATAAATACCATTGAGCTATACATAAGCAAACCGGTTGGCATCTGACCAAAAACTCCGTTTCCATAACTGGAAAGCATAATGCCGAAGATTCCACTGATGATAGCTACCATTTGCCCACGCAACTCTGGATCCCTTATCCTGTGCATAATGATATAAGAACCCTTAATCAGGATAAAAGCCATCAATGAGAGGTGTAAAGCCAATCCCACCATCCCCTGCTCTGCCCAGATTTCAACATACCAGCTATCAGTGGCTGTATTTGACAGAAATGTATTGGGTGCAAACCGTTGAGCTTTCGCCCCCGCATTTCCTATCCCTCCACCAAACGGTCGTTGAATGAGGTACGGACGAAGCTTGGCCTGGTTCTCCAATCGTACCAGAAGAGAGGGGTTGTTTGGATCAAAGGCACCCCGCATCCGTTGAATGAAGTAAATACCTTGCCCTATATAGGTGTATCGGAAAAATACGAACACAGATAGGCCGACAAGCACGCCAACAAAAAATAGTTTGAAGTTCCTGTTTAATAGGAGCCAGAAAATACCTGCACCACCCACCACACCCCAGATACCCCGGGTACCTGAGATAAACATACCCCAGAAACAGAAAAATGCAACGACAATAAAGAAAATCCGTTTTCGGTTATCTTTTACCGTTAGAGCGATGATACTTGCAACCATTGCGGTATGGCCCTGCGAAGCGCCAAATTGTCCTGCATCAGTGAAGAAAGAGAACACCCTGAGCTTTCCAAAGAGAATGTGTGTGGATCGGCCCACTACATCAAGCCATCTAACCTCATAGGGATCCAGCCCAACATAAAGCTGGATAAACCCTTTAAAAGATCCAAGCACTTCAAAAAACATCCAGAAGTAAAGGAAGTACATAAAGTACTTATACTTATCCATCAGAATGAGCATCAGGATAACCGTCATCACCATATACATGCTGACACTTCTTACGGAATAAATCCATGCCAGCCGACTTACAACCGCTGGGTTGACAAGTTCAAACAAAGAGTAGCCAAGCCAGATCAGCGCCACATTAAGAACCTGGTTATTCAGGCGGGACCAATCAAACTTCTCATAGAAGAACTTGAAAAATACAGCGATAAATGTCAGAACCAGGAATCCATCCACCAGCAACCCGAAAGGAGCCTGCAAGACATAGCGGGCAAGACCTAAAGCGATAAAATTCACTACGTAAACGGCGAAAAAACCTACAACAGGGTTTTCAAAAACTTTGATCAGGAAAAAAACAGCAAACGGAAGAACCAGTAATGCTGCAACAGCAAGCAAGCCCTGATCGGCAATAAAAAAACCTGCCCCAATCAAACTGATAAATAGAAGTGAAAGGACCAACGGGTTGTTTATCCGGTAGGCTCCCGACTTGACAATGAATTGGTCTTCCATATCCGGTAAGAAAATCGTACTCGTTGAAAAACCAAATTTAGTAAAATCTAAGGATAAAATGTCTAGTAATTATTGTAAATTATTGTAAATTTACTTTGTATAACAATAGAGAATACAGAAGTTTCAATTCCTTAACGTGAATGAACATCATAAAGTGACAGAAAAACTTCCACTTGTTTCAATAATAACTGTTAATTATAATTGTGCTGAGATAACCTGTCAGATGCTTGAGTCATTGTACCTCATTACTTATCCTAACATCGAGGTAATTGTTATTGACAATGGCTCTCCTGACGACAATCCTAAGATCATTCATGAGAAGTATCCTCAGGCAACCTATATTGAGACAGGTGAGAATCTGGGATTTGCCGGCGCCAACAACCTGGGTATCTGCATGTCAAAAGGAAAATATATCCTTCTGATCAACAATGATACGATTGTTACTCCCGGATTCCTTGAGCCGCTGGTCAATAAGATGGAATCGGATCCTGGAATAGGAGCAGTTAGTCCCAAGATCCGTTATTATTACCTGCCCGACACTTTGCAATATGCAGGACTGACACCGATCAACTCGTTTACCATACGAAGTCGGGCCTATGGATATATGGAGAAAGATACCGGACAGCACGATCAGGACAGGATTTCTGCTTATGCGCATGGTGCTGCCATGATGGTTTCCCGGGAGGTTGTGGAAGAAGTGGGATTGATGTCTCTCGTCTTTTTTCTTTATTATGAAGAGCTGGATTGGGGATTCAGGATCCGGAAAGCAGGATACAAAATTTATTACGTGCATAACTCGATGATTTACCACATGGAATCAGCGGCCACCGGAAAACAGAGTCCCCTCAAAACATACTACCTGAATAGAAGCCGTCTCCTGTATATGCGAAGAAATGTACTAGGCGTTAAGTCTATCATTCCTATCCTGTTCCAATTGGTTCTGGCCATCCCGAAAAACATGGCATTTTTCCTGCTCAAGGGAAAAGTTGATCTTTTCCGTGCCTATTGCCGGGCAGTGGGGTGGCAAATCCGGACAGCTTTCCATAAATTTATCCATGAACATCCGACATGTTAGTAAGAAAAAAACTTTCCAGGTATCCACTTGTCTCCATTGTGTCGGTCAATTACGATCATCCTGAAGTAACATGCGATTTCATCGAATCACTACATAAAATAACCTACCCGAATTTCGAGGTTATCATCGTCGATAATAAATCCCCCAACGATAACCCGGCTATTATCAAAGAGCGGTTCCCAAACGTTATCCTCTACGAAAGCAATATCAACTGGGGTTTTGCAGGCGGAAACAACCAGGGGATCATGCGGGCAAAAGGAGAATACGTGATATTGTTGAATAATGATACAATTGTTGACCCGCATTTCCTTGAACCCCTTGTTGAGAAACTTGAGAATAACCCACAGATCGGGGCAGTAAGTCCTAAGATCCGATTCTATTACGATCCGGATGTTATTCAATATGCCGGCTTTTATCCGATCAACCGGTATACAGTCAGGAATGCAGCTGTCGGTTTCCGGGAAAAAGATAAAGGGCAGTATGATACCGATTACGAGACTGCCTATGCGCATGGTGCTGGGATGATGGTTCCCATGCGGGTGATCAAGGAGATAGGACTGATGTCCTACATCTTCTTTCTCTATTATGAGGAGGCTGACTGGAGTTTCCGTATTATAAAAGCCGGATACCAGATATGGTATGTACACAATTCCCTGGTATTTCACAAAGAGTCTGTTTCCACCGGGAAACTGAGTTTATTGAAAACCTACTACCTGAACCGCAACAGGATAGTATTTATGCGTAGAAATATCGATGGAAAAGATTTTTACATTGGAATCCTGTATCAGATACTCGTGGCGATCCCGAAAAATATCCTGGTTTTGCTGTTAAAACTCAGAATTAAATTTGTTTTTGCCTATCTTCGGGCTATCGGATGGCATCTGAACAATGCGTTCAATAAGGATATACATGATAACCCATCATTGTAGCTTGATTAAAATTTGATTCTTTATGGTGACTGATATCATCTTCTTGATTTTGCTTATCCTCCAGGGGATAATCTTTCTCTATCTCGCATTCGGGACCATCTACATTTTTATCTTCACAATTGCCTCCTTATTCCCTTACCGTCCAAAGTCACCCAGTACAAACATACAGAACCGTATCGCAGTAATGATCCCTGGCTATAAAGAGGATGAGGTAATTGTGGATGTGGCTAAAGATGCTCTGAGACAGGATTACCCGCAGGATCTATTCGATGTGATCGTGATAGCCGACTCTTTCAAACCCGAAACTATTGATGAATTGAAGAGCTTACCAATCAAGGTAATTGAGGTTCAGTTCGATCAGAGCACTAAATCCAAAGCGCTGAATAAAGCAATGCTACAGCTACCTGATAATTATTATAATATCACTGTTGTTCTGGATGCTGACAATATGATGGCCCCTGATTTCCTGAATCTGATCAATGCCTCATACAATGTCGGGTTCATGGCAATTCAAGGTCATAGGGTTGCCAAAAATACCAATACCAACTTCGCTGTCCTTGACGCCGTAAGTGAAGAGGTCAACAACTCCATTTTCCGGAAAGGACACCGGTGTATGGGTCTCTCTTCCAGCCTGATTGGTTCGGGAATGGCGTTTGACTATACATTTTTAAAAGAACTAATGTCAACCGTTAAAGCAGTAGGAGGCTTCGACAAAGAGATTGAACTGAAAATGCTGAAACAGGGGGTCAGGATTGAATACCTGGATAAAGCATTTGTATATGATGAGAAGGTACAGAAGGAGGAGGTCTTTGTGAAACAGAGGCGCAGATGGCTCTCAGCTCAAATCCATTATGCGGGCTTTTTTGGAGATGCGCTGAAAAACTTCTTTTCCCATGGAAACATCGACTACCTCGACAAAGCCAAGCAGATGCTGTTGCCTCCACGGATCCTGTTGATTGGATTGCTACCGATCTTTACCATTATTTCAATTTTCGTGAACCCACTAGTCTTTACAATCATCTGGGCCGGTCTCCTAGCCATGCTGATAATCACATTTCTTTTTGCTATCCCACGAAAGTTCTACAATAGAAAGACGCTGGGAGCCGTACTCTCTATACCAAAAGGAATATTCCTGATGTTCACCTCTTTAGCTACTACCAGAGGAGCTAATAAAAAGTTTATACATACAGAACATACAACCGGAGAAACAAATTCCAAATTTCAAGTTCCAAACACAAAATAAAATTCAATATCAAATGATCGTATATTCAACAATCTTATGAGGGTAGCAATAGAGGGACAACGGCTTTTCAGGGCAAAAAAACACGGAATGGACTTCGTGGCCTTAGAACTTGTGAAGAATATTCAGAAGTTGGATCTGGAAAATGAATATGTTGTCTTCGTTAAACCGGACGAGGATGTTTGCCTTCAATCGACAGAAAACATGAAGATCGTTGAACTTGGTGGAGGTCCATACCCAACATGGGAACAGCATGCATTACCCAAGGCAGTGAAAAAATACAAATGTGATCTTCTCCATTGCACAAGCAACACGGCTCCTTTGTACAATCCGGTTCCTATGATTGTTACCCTCCATGATATTTTTTACCTTGAAAATGTCAGCCTTTTCAGAAAAGGTTTTACTGCCTACCAGAAATTCGGGAATATGTACAGACGTTATGTTGTCCCGGGCGTCGTAAAAAGGGCTAAACGGGTCATCACTGTCTCCAGATCGGAGAAAAACAGGATTATCCATTTCTTCCATTTAAAGGATGAACAGGTTTCAGTGGTCTATAATGGGGTGAGCTTAATTTTCAAGCCGGTTACTGATAAAACTACCCTGGAGGAAATCCGGATGACTTATAAACTACCGGAGAATTTCATTTTCTTTCTTGGAAATACAGATCCGAAGAAAAATACCAGAGGAGTTGTAACAGCATTCGCCAAATATATCCGGGAGTCGAAAAGCCAGATCTCGATGGTGATTGCTGATTACCCGAAGGAGGATCTGGAGCGAATTTTGCAGGAGATCCATGATCCTGATATCATGAAGTATATCCATCGGCTCGATTATATCAAAAACACAGATCTGCCGGGGATTTACACGATGGCAGATTTATTCCTATACCCCTCTTTCAGAGAGAGTTTCGGGATCCCGATACTGGAAGCAATGGCATGTGGTACACCGGTTATTACATCCAATGTATTTTCCATGCCAGAAGTTGCTGGCGATGCTGCTCTTCTGGTAGATCCGACAAATCCCTTTGATCTGACACGTGGCATACATAAGGTCATTTCAGAGCCTGATTTCAGTAAAAGTTTGTCGGAAAAAGGATTGGTGCAGGCGACACGCTTCTCGTGGGCCAAAATGGCAAAAGATTACATGGAAATCTACAAAGAAATTGTTGAGGGAAATGCAAATAAAATGTAACCAATACCGATATGGAAAATAGGGATTTTATAATTATAGGACTACCTGCCTGGGATCTTCCTATCGCTACAACACGGAAATACACCGCGTTGGAGATCTCCCGAAAAAACCGGGTCCTGTTTGTAAATCTGCCGGAAACACGCACTACATATCTTAAGCAGAAAAACAACCCTTTGATTCAGAAACGAAAAAGGATCCTGCAAGGGAAGGAACCTGATCTTGTTCAGGTTTCCCCAACCATGTGGGTATTGTACCCCAAAATGGTAAGTGAGTCTATCAACTGGATACCGGTTCATCAACTCTTTTATTTTTTAAATTACCTGAACGAGAGATTGTTTGCCTCAAGGATCAAGAAAGCCGTTAAAGAACTTGGTTTTCATGACTGCATCATCCTGAACGACAATTCGATGCTGACCGGTTACTCCCTGAAGGAGATGCTGAAACCCAGTCTTTATATTTACCTGCTGCGGGATGCAGTAACCCTTGTCCCCTATCACGGTAAGCATGGGACAAAGTATGAGCCTAAATTGATTGCAAAGTCGGATCTCACTGTAACGAATTCAAGTTTCTTTGGTAATTATGCGAGGCAGCATAATCCCAATTCACACACAATCGGACAAGGATGCGATGTATCGATGTACAGTGATCCGGATGGCACACTACCTATCCCGGAAGATGTGAAAGACATTCAACGGCCGATCATCGGATATACCGGTGCCCTGACCACAATCAGGCTGGATCCTGGAATCCTAGAATTTGTGGCAAAAGCACATCCCGAATGGAGCATTGTCCTGGTTGGACCTGAAGATGAGGGCTTCAGGGGAAGTAATCTTCATCAGTTACCCAATATCCATTTCCTGGGCAGAAAAGATCCTGCAGAACTTCCCGGATATGTAAAGTCATTTGATGTTGCCATCAATCCTCAACTCCACAATCCGATTACAGATGTAAACTATCCGTTGAAAATTGATGAGTACCTGGCTATGGGGAAACCTGTTGTTGCTACAAAGACTGCCTTCATGGATTATTTCAAAGATCATTCGTGCCTGGCATCCACCAATGAGGAGTGGGTTCTATGCATTGAAAAACTGCTGCTGGGAGATTCGCCTGAATGCATTACCAAAAGGAAAGCCCTTGCTGCCGAGCATACCTGGGAAAACTTTGTCGGAAAAATATATACATTAGCTATGGATACAGAAAACAACAAACAAAGAGCGATCAGTCCTGATTGTGACATCGTGATCACAGGACTTCAATCATGGTATATGTCAATGGGTGGAAATGCAGTAAACATGGCCAAAGAGCTGTCAAAGACCCATCGGGTTTTATATGTCAATTATCCTGTTGACAGACTTGCCCTGCTCTTGAGACACAAAACCATGGCTGTAAAAAAATACAAGGAAGCCAAAGCCAATCAATATGCACTGATTGACCTGGTCTCCCCTAACCTGTGGGTATATACTCCCGATGTTGTGATGGAATCTGTTGGCAGGATAAAACTCCGGTGGCTTTTTGACCTTATAAATGCGATAAACGCAAAGAGATTTGCAAAAAAGGTTAAAGAGGCTGTGTCGAAACTTGGATTCAAGGATTTTGTCGTTATGACCGACAATGATTTTTACCGCAGCTACAAACTGAAAGAGATCCTCAATCCCGTTTTGTTTATCTACTATATCAGGGATTTTATGATTGATACGGATTTTTATCGCCATCATGGTCCGAGAAGGGAAGCGATCATAATGAAAAAAGCGGACCTTGTGGTTGCGAACTCTGAGTTCCTGGCTGCCTATGCACGAAAAAACAATCCCAATTCATACTATGTGGGTCAGGGTTGCGATTCGGTGCTGTTTGATGCGGATAAATCCTATGAAATCCCTGAAGATATGAAAGAGATCAGGGAGAAGTTCAAGGTCATTATTGGATACGTAGGTGCCCTCAGAACACTCAGGATCGATCTGAAGTTACTTGAGTATATTGCAGAACATCATCCCGAATGGGCACTTGTCCTTGTAGGATGGGAAGGTGAAGCTTTTCAGAAAAGCAAACTCCACGAGATGCCCAATGTGTTTTTTCTTGGGTCCAAAAAGGAGTCGGAGCTGCCCGTTTACATTAATGCCTTTGATATTGCCACCAACCCCCAGATCTACAATGCAGTCACAAAAGGTAATTACCCGCGAAAAATCGATGAATACCTGGCTATGGGGAAACCTGTTTTAGCTACCAAAACGGAAGCGATGGAGATGTTTGCCGATTATTGTTACCTGGGAAGTACCCCGGAGGAGTATTGCGAGCTGATTGAAAAGGCAGTAAAAGAAGACACACCGGAACTTCACGAAAAGAGGATCAAGTTAGGCAGACTTCACAGCTGGAAGAATAACATCCACGAAATATTCGAAAAAATTAAATTAGTCAGACCATCCTAAACCACGTATATGTCATTTACTGAACGAATAAAAACCAGTCCCAGGTTGAAAAAACTGGCCTCATGGGCATTGATGCCACGGAATCAGGCAAGGCCACGTTTGTGGGTGAAGTGGTTCCTTAATCCAATCATCCATCACAAGGGAAAGCATACGTTGATTTGCAAGCGAACCCGGATTGATATTTTGCCGTTTAACAAGTTTTACATCGGGGATGAGTCTACCATCGAAGACTTCGCAACTATAAATAATGGAGTCGGAGATATCTATATCGGTGACCGGACACGCATTGGCCTTGGATGTACCCTGATAGGACCGGTAAGGATCGGGAATGATGTCAGGTTGGCTCAGAATGTCGTCATGTCGGGATTAAACCATAAATACGAAGACATATCACTTCCGATCTCCCAGCAGGGTGTAACCACAACCAACATTGTTGTCGAAGATGAAGTGTGGGTTGGTGCAAATTGTGTGGTACTTCCAGGTGTTACCATCAAAAAACACGCCGTGGTGGCAGCGGGGAGTGTTGTAAGACGTAACGTACCGGCCTATTCAGTGGTAGCCGGAAATCCGGCCGTTGTGAAAAAAATGTACAACAAGGAGACAAAAATGTGGGAGTGGAAAGAGTAACTTAATTCAATTATCATGCTGACCTTAGAGATCATATTCTGGATTTTTCTCTTCATCATCTTCTATGCCTATATCGGATATGGCATCCTGCTTTTTTTCATGGTAAAGGTGAAGAAGATATTCGTTAAAAAGCTTCCGGAACCCCACACCGACTACGAACCGGAAGTAACACTGTTTGTTGCTGCTTACAATGAAAAGGATTTCCTCGAACAGAAGATAAACAACTCATACTCTCTGGATTATCCAAAAGATAAAGTTCATCAGGTATGGGTAACTGACGGATCAGACGACGGCACGCCAGACCTGTTGAAAAAGTATGAAGGGGTTGAGGTTTATCATAAACCCGAACGTGCCGGGAAGATCGCTGCAATGAACCGTGGGATGCAGTTTGTAAAAACACCGATTGTTATCTACTCCGATGGAAATACTATGCTTGGAAAGGAGTCGATCCGGAGGATCGTCAATCTTTTCAGGGATCCAAAGGTAGGCTGTGTTTCCGGCGAAAAGCGAGTCGCAATCACAGACTCTACAGCAGCTACAGAAGGCATCTACTGGAAATATGAAAGTATGCTTAAAAAGTGGGATGCCGAACTGAATACCGTGGTGGGAGCTGCGGGAGAGCTGTTTGCCGTTCGTACCGAGTTACACGAACCGATAGAACCTGATACGCTGCTGGACGATTTTATAATATCACTGAGGATCGCGGAGCAAGGATACAAAATCCAGTATGACCCGGAGGCGTATGCATTGGAAAACCCATCGTCAAATGTCAGGGAAGAGTTGAAACGGAAGATCCGGATCTCCGCCGGGGGAATACAGTCTATTGTACGACTTAAAGAGTTGTTGAATCCGTTCCGATACGGACTTCTCTCATTCCAGTACATCTCGCACCGGGTGTTGCGCTGGACCCTCGCTCCTATCGGATTGCTCATTATCCTTATTTGCAACTTTTTCCTGGCGATGCACACCGGCTTCTTTAACTTCGGAAATATCTATCCCTGGCTCTTCTGGGCACAGGTTGTGTTTTACGTGGCTGCCCTTACCGGATGGCTCCTGGAGGATAAAAATATCAAAATCAAGCTACTCTATATCCCCTTCTACTTTTTCATTATGAACCTGGCGGTCTATCTCGGATTTTTCCGATACATTAAAAAACAGCAATCGGTGAACTGGGAACGTGCGAAAAGGGGATAACAACAATAGGGTTATTATGTGAAATCAAGGTTATGTTAAAATCAACCAGATGCGAAGTACGATAACACAAATTATTACTCTGATTCCAATAATAGGCTTATCCCTTTTGTTGTCGCAACAGGCCAAAGGTCAATCACCGGGCTGCGGGTTACTAATTCCTGCATCAACAGGGTTTGTTGATGGTCATGACAATGCCTCCGGAATAGGCCCTGGCGACACTATCTGCCTGCTTCCCGGCTCAAGAAGCTGGCTCTGGATCCGGTATCTCCATGGAACGGCTGAAGAGCCAATCGTTATCATGAACACTATCGGGATTGTTGCGATCAATAATTTTTACTATGGGATCAAAATCGACTCCTGTTCTCATATCAAACTGTCAGGTAAAGGGGTTGGTGCTTTCGAATATGGCATCACAATAAGTGAAATTGACGGAGGGGGAATGAGTATTGAAGGGCTGAGCACCGACATAGAAGTTGAAGGACTCGAGATTTCCAACACTACATGGCCAGGCCTGTTTTGTAAAACCGATCCTGATTGCTCCTTCACATCAACCAGGGATAAATATATGATGAGAAATATCTCCATTCATGATAATTACTTCCATGATATAGGAAATGAGGGATTTTACATCGGGAACTCATTCTATTCTGGAGAGACTATTGAATGTAATGGGAAAGATACTACCCTTCTACCTCACCTAATCCGTGGGCTAAAGGTTTACAACAATATTTTGTTGCGGACAGGATGGGATGGCATTCAGGTCTCCTGTGCTGATTCAGGCTGTGCAATTTACGGCAATGTGGTCTATAACGATAGTGAGGCTGAAGAGTTGAATCAGATGAGTGGCATCATCCTAGGGGGAGGCAGCACATGCGATTGCTTCAACAACAAGGTCATGTACGGAAAAGGCACCGGAATCGAGATCCATGGACTTGGGGGAAACAAGATCTACAACAACCTGATTGTCAATCCTGGGAGAGGATACCTACAGGAGTTTCCGTATATGAATGGAATCTATGTGGGTGATCAGGCTACAATACCGGGGACAAATTTCCTGATTGCATACAACACGATCATTTCACCAAAAGACTTCGGCATCGATTTCCGTAGTCTGACCACTGCAGGAAACCTGTTTGCCAACAACATCGTTATGAATTATGGAAGAGGTGTCTCACAGGGCAATAATATCTCTATCCAGAATAACTCAACTTTCACATCACTGGATCCAACACAGTTTGTAAATATGAGCGCTGATGATTTTGATCTGGTACTAACGGCAATTGAGGTAAATACAGCTATACCTTTTCCTCAGCTGAACCTTGGTTTTGATTTACTCAACCGAAACAGGCCGTTTGCCGGGGTAAATGATATCGGGGCATTTGAATGCCATGACCCCAACCTGATCGGTGTTCCTGAACTGATCAATAAACCTTCAATCCAGTTCACCATTACATCAGCTGACCAGCCCAACCATCTTTTGATACGGTATACCGTATCAGGCAATATGTATACTAAAATTGGCTTGCATGATCTTATGGGCAAGCTTACAGGGATGATTGTCGATAAGCAACTCTCTCCCGGGGAGTACGAACAGGAGGTTGACATCAGCAGATACTCCGATGGAGTATATATATTCAGAATGACAGCCGGGAATGAGTATATTTCGAAGAAAATTCAACTAATCAAGTAACTTTACCCTTAATTCTAGTCACATTTACTACGAAATCAACAGAAAATAGTCTGGCATGAAGATCCCTGGTAAAGAATTAATCCCCTACTGGCTTGGTGAAAAGCTTAGGGGTGCGTGGCAAAGATATTTGTCACTCAAATACAAAGGGACAGACTATCATTGCCCCTACTGCGGAAACTCTTTCAAAAAATTTTTGCCTGGAGGAACCGATTTACCCGTACTGACTGAGAAAATGATTATCGGAGGCGGTTTCCGGGATAACCTGCTTTGTCCCAGGTGTTTCTCGGTTGACCGGGACAGGCTGATCTATCTTTACCTGAAAGAGAAAACCAATATCTTCTCTGCCCGTTTAAAGATATTGCATATTGCTCCTGAAGGATGTATCCGCTCCCTTCTGATGTCGCTACCCAATACTGACTACCATTCAGGGGTGAAGTATTTCGAAGGCTACTATTACGACAGGAAAGTAAAGCTGATAGATGTAACCTCTCTGCAATTTGAGTCAGAGTCGTTTGATGTGGTCATCTGTAACCATGTGTTGGAGCATGTCCATGATGACCAGAAAGCTCTGGAAGAGATTCACCGTATTCTTAAACCGAATGGCTGGGCCATTCTCCAGGTCCCAATTTCTGATAAACTCGGGGAAACAGAGTATGATCCATCCATATCTACACCTGAAGACCGTGAAAAGATCTATGGTCAACATGACCATGTCAGGATCTATGGACAGGATTATCCAAAATTTCTGGAACGTAATGGATTCAAAGTCGTTCAATATTCGCCCTTCCATGATTCACCCCAGGAAACTGTGAAAAAATTCGCTCTTAATCCTAAAGAAAAGCTTTTTGTTGCATATAAAGTATAACTATGAGCTCACCACTAGACATTATCATCATTACAATTATTGCCCTCCTCTTAATCTCAACGGTTGTTGTCCTGTTCATTAATAACAAAAAGGGGATAGCCATTCGCAAACAGATCAATGATAAAGATTCTGAATTACAACTGCTAAACCGGGAATTGAGTTCCCTTCATGAACAGTTTGAGGAACTCGAAACAAAAAAAAAAGGTGAGGAAGATCCGGAACAACTAAAAGCAGGTGCTGAACTCACCTTGAAAAAAGCTCTGAAGAGAGCCGAAGAGGAGAACTTTCAGAAGAACACCTTTCTTTCAAACCTGAGTTCAGAGATCCGGACCCCTCTGAATAACATTGTCGGTTTCTCCAGTTTACTGGAAACTGAAACCTCTTTGATTGAAAACAAGGAGTTGTTTGAATATGCCCGCGGGATCTCAGAGAGTGGGGACAGGCTGATTAACCTGTTGAACAACATCATCGATATCAGCCGCATCGAATCTCACGATATGGATATCGTGATCAACCCCTGCTCAGTACCCACTGTCATCTCAAATGTGGGCCAATTGTATGTTTTCAAAGCCAATGACCAAAAGATCAAGTTCAACATCATCAACAAAGATATCCCTGATGCACTGGCCGATGACAAGGTGCTGACAAAAGTACTTGGAGGGATCGTTGACAATGCCATCAAATACACTGAGAAGGGATTTGTCAACATCTCATCCGGTTATAATACCAAGACAAATCAAATTACTGTCCGGGTAAAAGATTCGGGTAGTGGGATCGATCCTACATACCTCAAAGAGATTTTTAACGCCTTCAGGCCTGATGCTCCAGGTTACAACAAAGAGTTACAGGGAACCCGCCTGGGATTACCCATTGCCAAGCGGTTCATGGAGATGATGGACGGAGACCTTGAGATTGATTCGAAAAAAGGCGAGGGAACTACGGTGACTGTTTTCCTGAAAGCGGCGGTAGAAAAAGTAGTAGAGGAAGAAGTTGAAACGGAGGCAATAGAAGCAGCTGGTGATGGTGAGGTTACTCCACGAAAGACAAAAGTACTGCAGGATCTGGATATTTTTATCGTGGAGGATGATCTGATGAACTCTATGGTGCTGGTTCAGATGACAAAGTCACTCGGGAAGGTTACAACAGCAGTAAACGGAGAGGCCACATTAAAGATTGTTGATGACAAGGTAGCCAAAGGTGAGAAATTCGATATTATGCTTTTCGACATCAACCTCCCTCCCCCATGGGATGGTGTGAAGCTGATGCAGACCATCCGAAAAAAACATTCGGCATACAAGAATATCCCGTTTGTTGCCCAGACGGCTTATGCTATGACCGGCGATCGTGAGAAGTTGCTGGAATCAGGGTTTGACGATTACATCCCCAAACCTATTAATAAGAATGAGCTTTACACCATCATGAAGAACCAACTGTCTAAGCATTGAGTATGATTGAAGATGAAACGAAGGAGGAATTGAATATCCGGGTTACAGAACTGCAAAAGCGGATCCAGGAGCTTGAAGGCGAAGTGATCCTGGCGAAGAGGGATTCAGAAGATGCAACCCGGAAGAAGACCATGTTTCTGGCCAATATGAGTCATGAGATCCGGACCCCAATGAACAGTATTATTGGAATTTATGGCATCCTGAAGGAGACGAACCTCTCCGTTGAGCAAGAGGAGTTCCTGGAAATTATAAACATTGCAAGCCAAAACCTTCTGATCATCATCAACGACATTCTGGACCTGTCTAAAATAGAGGCAGGAGAATTAACACTGGAGAGGAAGCCCTACTCCCTTCACGATGAGGTTCAACGGGTAATCAAATTACTCTCTCTAAAAGCCAGAGGCAAAGGAATTGATCTAAGTTCGAGAATTGACTTAACTATACCCCCTGTTGTAATCGGTGATGCCGTCAGACTTAAACAGATTCTGATCAACCTGGCTAACAATGCTATTAAATTTACCAGTGAAGGGGAGGTCCAGATTGCTGTTGAACTGATAGACCCCCTTTCCAATGATTTTAAGAATCAGAAAGCGTATATTCCAGAGTGGATCAACTTGGATAACCTTAACCCTTCCCAGCGGATTCTTAAGTTTGAAGTTAGTGATACCGGCATTGGGATCTCAGAGGAGGATATGAAAACCCTGTTTTCTGAATTCGCACAGCTCGAGAATCCTTTGGTTCGCCGGTTTGAGGGTACCGGACTGGGACTTTCCATCTCCCGTAACCTCACTCACTTGATGAAGGGAAAAATGGGTGTGTCCAGCAAGCCAGGGGAAGGATCAGTATTTTGGTTTACCCTCCTGGTTGAGACCAGGGATAAAGGACTGCTTAATAAGGAGAAAGAAGAGACTAAAGTTCACCAGGAAAAAACCAGGAAACTGGATGTGCTCCTTGTTGAAGACAATTTGCTGAACCAGAAGTTTGCAATGACCACTATGAAGCGAGTGGGCCATGAAGTAGATCTGGCCGAGAACGGGAAGATCGCCCTGGATAAATTCCGAAATAAACATTACGACCTAATCCTTATGGATATTGCAATGCCTGTTATGGACGGGATGGAGGCGGCCCGCCAGATTCGTGAAATAGAGCGGGAAAAAGTGCAGGCGATGAGCAAACAGGAAGCTGATTCCTTCACCCCGGTACAGATAGTTGCGGTTACGGCTCACATCATGATGGCAGATAAGGAGAAATGTCTCGCAGTTGGGATGAATGATTTTCTGGCAAAACCCTACCGCCCAAATGACCTTCTAAAAGTCATCGAAAACCTGGAATTCGAATACCATTGATTAATGCCGGATCAGCCGGAAGCGGTATACAGCTGCTTCTCCGTTAACCTGCAGCAGATAAAGACCTGAAGGGATTCCGTTCAGTAGTACCCTGGCTTTGTGTTCATGACCTGATGTGCGTATCAGACTCTCCCCTCTCATGTTAAGGACTTCAATTGAGAAACGCTCATCCTCAGTTTTCAAACTCTCAACAGTAACAAACTCCCCGGCAGGATTGGGATAGATACGATATGCTTCATTTGGGGACAGTTCATCTATCCCGATGTGACAATCGATGAAGTTGATATAGGCAGTGTCAAGGGTAACACAACCATCTTTGGTAGCGTAGACCCAGATCATATAATCTCCCAGTCCGATACCATTGGTATCTACAACAACCGACTCGGTGTTTACACCATTGGACCATAGGTAAGAGGTATTTCCGGGTCCTGCGCGGAGCAGGATCGATTTATCAGCACATACAATGGTATCTTCAGGTTGTGGCCAGACCGTAGGTTTTGCATAGATATGTACGCGTGTTGTATCAGAATTGGAACAACCATAAATATCGCTATAGACATAGGTGATCACATTTAATCCAATATTGGCGCTATCGGGGTAAAATGTATCACCATTTAGTCCGGGTCCGGCAAATATGCCACCCGCAGGAGAACCGAAAACGGTAGAGGCATAGTCATAAACGCAATAAGCAGGCCATAATCCCCAGATGCGTACCTCGGGTGCAGGACGTACAAACACTTCTGTTGAAGCAGAATCGGAGCATCCGAAAGAGTTGGATGCAACAACAGTGTAAAGGGTTGAAATCTGAGGGGCTACACGTATTGAAGCAGTTGTATCCCCGGTATTCCAAAGGTAATAAAGACCTCCGGATACGGTCAGTGTCACCGAATCTCCTTCACAGATGTTAGTGTCGGGAGGGAGATACGGTGAAGGGACAGGATACCTCACAACCAACAGACTGTCTTTGTAGACAGGACCCTGGGGATTGATCACCGTCACTTTATAGAGAGTAGTTATAGGTGGGTTGGCGGTTGGGTTGTATATGTTTGGATTTGACAAGGTTGTGTCATCAGGTACTGATGTCCATTGGATAAAGTCATTGTCCAGGGTATCAAGGAGGGTTATCGTAATGGGTAACCCGGGGCAAACTCCATCCAGAGGTAAAGATGAAAAACTCAACCGGCAACTGTCTCTCAAACCATCCGGACTCAAAGCCATCAGCCATGCCGAATCTGAACCTATCCAGAACGACTGTGGTTTTAATGGAAGCATATATTGAGATGTGAGATCCCTGAAACTCATAACGTCAGCACCTTCTACTGACCAGGTGATCGTTGCAGGATTATAAATGGTATCTATTACCAGCTGGTAAAGATCAATCTGGCTAAACTGTTCGTTTTGATAAACCGTCCGGGTCGGATATGCAGATGTGGTTAGAAATCCCGCTGAACGGAATCCCATACCACTGATTTTCAGCGTATCGGGCATAGTATCAGTTCGTGTAATCACGATATTCATCACGGACACTGATCCCGGAACGGTAACAAATCCAGAATGTTTGGACCATTTTGATGTATCAACAGTAAAATTCAGTTCCTGCACGAGGCCTGTCTCCGGGAAACTGAATGTAGCCTTTACTTTTGAAGAGTCGGGCCCAACGTTTTTTGTGTAGACAGTAAAGAAGTTCTTTCCCTTTTCGAGTCCGGCAAGTTGTGTGACCTTGCAGAAAGTTCCCTGTTCAGTAAGAACAAAACTTCGCCCCCCGCTGAAAGTTACCCCATCGGTAGTATCAAATTGACTTGTAATCGAACTCTCCTGATCAAAGCCATCCGGGTAGTTATTCCCATCCAGATCAACTGCCAGATTAGGGAATATGTTGATTACCCTGTTAGGTACGCTGTCATACAGCCAGGTTTTCCATTGCGAATAGGTTCCGATCTGAATATCATTCACGGTGCACCAGTTGAGGAGGCTATCGAGGCGTACAAGGTAATTGTTCCAGCCACCCAGAGTACCTCCCAGAGTGGAGACGTCTATATTTACATAATGCTTTGCAACAGCATTGGCAATGCGTTCCTTATTATATGCGAAGGTATGGTTGGAGATTGAGATCTTGTCATTTTGCATCCCAAACTGACTGATCCCATACGGATTATATTCATTATAACAAAGGTATGCCTCATTGATATAATTGGAGCCTGCCTTGTATTGCAGCATATTTCCCAGGTTAGCTTTGACCTGGTAACCATCGAGCATTGGCATCTGGCCAACAGGGTGGATCCAGCTGACCGGGCGAGGAATATTGTGTTGATCAAACAGCGCAAGGGAACGCTCCCCAAGCAACTGTATCGCCTCTGGCTGCATGAGTACATTAACCTGGGTAAGCTTGTGGTATTGCAGGTTAACCATGTTCCCAAAATTGACCGGTTCTTCCCACAAGGACTTCAGATAGACAGTATCCGGATCAGTAGGTATTACAGCAGAGAGGTTATACCACAAACAAACGCTGTTATTCGTATTGATATAGAAAGCAAAGAAGTATGGATTTCCTGTCAGGTTCCCGAATTCACCGGGATCCTGACTGATAACCATGTTTCCAAATACGTTTATGAGCCCCTCGTTGTGCGATTGTGATGTATCCACAGCACTGTAAGCCAGGCAAACTCTATCGGCATTTACGTGGTGAACTCCTGGTTTCCCAACGAAAAGGGTAGTATCTGTAGGGTTCAACAGGTTGAAGAACTGTGTCTGGTGCGTGGGGGAATTATCCATCACCTCATACCCTTTTGCATTATAACTGATTAAGGTATCCACATAGTCGGGAGCAATTGGGAAAATCCAGGAGGTTATTGCCATGCTGAATTTTTGACCGTAGAGGGAGAAGAGTGAATCAACCTGGTGCAGTTTTGTCAGACTGGGATTGTTATCCACCCTGAATGAAATGCCCCCTTTTTTAGTTGGAAATGGTTGGGCAGTAACATCTGCAGATAATACAACAAAGAGAAGTACAACCAGCATAACAATGACTGCATAGGGAGAGGGATAATATGTTCGAGCTATCTGCTTCATTTGATATAATCCTTCATAGTGGGTTTCACACTCTTCGAAATCATTCTATAACCCAATGTAATTTCATGAGTTCCGCTAGATTTACCCATCATCGCTGAGGGCGAATACTCATATGTATAGTTGAACATCAGGCCTTTACCTATTCTCAAACCCCCTGTAACCCCAATGATATTGTTTTTTCTGTACAGGAGCCCAAACCATGCCATCTCCTTATAAACAGCCCTTGC
The DNA here is from genome assembly GCA_937900965.1 of uncultured Bacteroidota bacterium. Taxonomy (GTDB): domain Bacteria; phylum Bacteroidota; class Bacteroidia; order Bacteroidales; family FEN-979; genus QYOJ01. Next base: position 55,599 of record CALCGJ010000247.1, read on the forward strand.
AGCCACATCGAACGACCAGGGGGTATATTGAGTTTGACGGTAGAGGAACGAAAACCTGGCTCCCCAATCACCTTTTGTCTGCAAATGGTATCCCAGGTATACCAGAAAATTCCTGTCCAATGTGAGGACATGAGAATAAACCTTGTCACTGTTGTAGAATGATCTGTTATTGAATAGCAATGGTAATGTAACACAAGCTTCAAGGGTTTTCCATGAGTAAAGGAGGCCCAGCCCCATGTTGAAATAGGATTCCGATATGGAACTTCTGCCAGCAAGCACCGGATCATTTGGATCTGCCAGTACTGCGTTGGTCAAATCCAGCACATTCTGATAATAGGTACCATTGATACCGAAACTAAGGGAATGGTCCATAGCCAGTGTCAGGTGATACGCGTAATTGAGATTAACTGTAAGATTTTCAAGCGGGCCGGCAACGTTATACAGGATATTCCCGCCAATACCCATATTTTTCGGGAGTTCTCCGGACAGATTAATTGCTCCGATTATTGGGTGACCACTTATATTGGTCCATTCTATTCTACTGGTAGCGAAGACTTCAAATGGCGACTCCTTCCCGGCAAATGCAGGAGAGATGCTTGAAGGGGTGACCAGGTACTGGTCCATGATCGGAAACTGCTGGGAAAGAGCAGCTCCGGAGAGGATAACCAGTAAAAGCAAGGTCGATAGTCCTTTTTTAAGCATCCTGTTCATATCAGAAATCACCTGTGTGATTTGTGTCTCCTTCTATTTTACAATATTGATTGTACCTTTCTGCAGATTTCCATCCAAACAGCGCAGGAAGTAGTAGTATGTATCGTTTGAAAGAGGCTTCCCGTTGTAAGTCCCATCCCATTCATTGTTGTATGGGGAGGCTGAAAACACCTTCTGTCCCCATCGGTCGAAAATATCTGCCTGACACGGTTCTATCTCAGCCAGGTTTAATATTTCCCACCTATCATTGAACCCATCCCCGTTAGGGGTAATCACTGTCATGATTCTAACAGAGTGGTCCTCTACAGCACTAACCGAAAAATATTTTTCACCATAGCATCCGTCGAGAAAACCCTGAACGAAATAATACCCTGATTCGCGGATAATGATCGAATTGGTTCGTTCACCTGTGCTCCAGAAGACACTGTCATATGTTCCAACGATAAAGGCTACAACGCTGTCGCCCAAGGGAAAAACAGTATCACCCGAAAACGAGACATCTATAACGGGAGGATTTTGGATCGCAATGGTTGTTCTGGTGGAATCAATGCATCCTGAAGCTGTGATAACTGTAAGGCCCACTGAATAATTTCCTGCCAGAGTGTAATTGTGTGTAGGATTGGGTTGAAAACTACCCGGTGTCCCGTCTCCGAAACTCCAGATATATTGAAAAGCAACATCTTCAATGATAATTGATTCATCGAAAAAATAGACAGGCAGATTCCGGCAGGAAAAATTATAAGAGAAGCCAACCTGCAGGGAGACAACCGGTACCGATTTATAAACAGCATCCTGATCACCGTTAAAGGCAATAACCTGGACGCCAATATTATAGGCACCAGCAGAAGAAAAGTTTATTTTCACCGTATCGCCAAAGGCATCACCGAATTTCCCGTTTCCATCCAGGTCCCACAACACCCGAAAAATGCTGTCGTAAGGTGTAGATGTGCTGACCAACATGGTCTGTGTTCCTACACATACCTTTGTAAACTGGAAGTCGGCCTTAATAGCCAATAAAGAGGCAGGCAGCAGTGTAAGCGATATGAGTATAAAAATGGCGGTCTTCTTCACCGGCAGGCCTTTTTTTTATTCTACTTCGATTAATTCCACGTCAAACAGAAGTGTGCTGAATGGTGTTATCAGTCCCATACTGCGATCCTTGTAGCCAATGGACGACGGAATAATAAAGGAAGCTTTTCCGCCGACATTCATCAGGGCAATACCTTCGTCCCAGCCCTGGATCACCTGACCTTGCCCCAGTGTAAAAGAGAAAGGTTCTTCCCGGTCAAGGGAGGAATCAAACTTCGTTCCATCAAGCAAGGTACCTGTGTAATGAACTTTCACCTTTTTACCAGCTTCGGCTCTTGCTCCGGTTCCCTTTTCTGTTTCAATATAATACAAACCACTGGGGGTAGGTTTTACAGTGATATTTTTCGCCTTCAGGTAGGCGTTTAGTTTACTGGCCTCCTGTTGTTTTGCTAATCCTGCTTTCATCTCTTCTTCTTTTTTCTTGTTTGCCGTCATCTTTGCTACTTCACTGGCAGTCATAACGTCGAGCACCTCTACATCATATACGAGTGTAGAGAAGGGTGGAATGACAGCTCCTCTTCCAGCTGCTCCAAAAGCAATCCCACTGGGGACAATAAACTTCGCTTTGCCCCCTTTCTTCATCAAACTAACCCCCTGGTCGAACCCGGGCGTATCAAATGGTTTTCCACAGGTGAGCTGCATTGGCTCTCCACGGTCATACGAGGAAAATACCTGAGAACCGTTGGCAAGCGCGAGGTTGAAGTGGAAGGTAACCTGATCCCCCGTTTCGATCGCTCTACCGTTGCCAGGAACAGTTTCAATGAAATACAGTCCTGTCTCAAGAGGCTGCGCAGTAATCCCGTTAGTTGCGATATATTCATTCAATATTCCTTCCTCTTTCGATGCCAGTGATTCCATTGACTCTGCTGAATGAAGAGTGACATAAAACCTCAGGTATGAGTTGGTGTCAATAAATTCGGGCCGTTTCGGCATTTTAAATGTAATCGTAAAAAGAGAGTCAGCATTGATCAGGAACTCAGCACTATCGCCAGGCGAGAGCATGCGTATCCCTTCGTAGAGATCACCAGCGAAATCTGAGGGGGGTAACTGAAACCGGATCGGTTGTCCTTCCATTCCGGTTTTACTGTCAAACAATATCGAATCACTTTCAGTGATATATTTCATATCAAGTGAAACAAAATCACCGGTCTTTGCTTTCACCGTATCTTCGCTGACACTGTAAAGTTTATAATATAATCCCGAATCTGTCTTATCAAAACCTGAGAATTTTGAGGTACAACCAAACGAGGTTATCGCAACCATCACCAAGATGGCAAATGGGTTAATCAACACTTTTTTCATAATCTATTCAATTTCAATACTTGTTTATATTTATTTTACTTCTAAAATTTCAACCTCATAAATCAAAGGGGTAAAAGGCGGGATGTATCCCTCAACTCCTTCTTCCCCGTATGCTAAATCGGACGGAACAACCAGCAGGCCATGTCCACCCTGTTTCATATATGACAACCCTTCATTCCAGCCCGCGAAAGTAATAGAATCGCCATGTAGATACTGAAAGGGCTGATACCTCATTAAGGAGTCAAATATATCATTTTTCACAGCGATATCTTGTTTCGTTGTCTCAAAGATTTCACCATTTATGAACATTGCAGTATAATCTACTTTTACAGATTTTCCCGGCTCTACAGCAGGGCCATCACCCCTCTCAAATTCAATATAATAAAGCCCTGACTCCGTTGGGTTTACACGAATATTGTTTTGCTCAATATAAGAACGGATATCACTCTCTTCCCGCTCCTTAAGATCGGCCTTCAATCTGTCAACCCGTTCCTTATAGGTCTCTTTTTCCTGTTCAAATACTTCCCGGGGCATAACATCATGTAATTTAGCATCCATGAAGACATCTGTAGTAAGATCAATAAAATCAGGATACTCCTGAATTTCAAAATCCAGAAGAAAGAGGGAGTCTCCATCGATGATAAAGGTAGCGCTATCTCCCACAGCCATTAACAGAAATGCATCGTACAAATCCCCCGGGAATTTGGGTTCGAGAATCTCAAACTGATAGGGTACAGTGAGATCCCTGGAACTGACAAAGAAGACTGTGTCTGCTGTTCTGAATATTACATCGGCTGTAACTATGTCTCCAACCAGAACGCCTATCCCTGCCTTGTTCTGCTGATGAAACATATATGTCAAACCTTCGGGAGTGGTACTGAATCCATCCTGATCAGATTGGCATCCCCATCCAAAAATAAGAGGAATGATAAAAAGCAGGCTCAACAGCCTTTCCATGTTGGGGTTGTAGTTCATTTTAGTTTATTTAATCGTTTCTAAATCAAGAATATCCACATCATACACCAAGGTAGCCCCTGGAGGTATCTTCTGCTGGTCGCCAAGGAGACCAAACGCCAGGTAAGATGGGATAATAAACTTAGCCCGATCTCCTTGGCGAAGTAATAGCATGCCCTCCTCCAGGCCTGTCTCAACTCCACCATGCCCCAGAATAAATGACTTAGGCCCCAAAGAATCTGAAGAGTAGGCTAATTTTCCGTTGAGCAACTTCACTGAATATTGGAAGCGTACAAGCATACCTTCTTTGGCTTGTATGCCATTACCCATTTGGTATATGAGGTAGCGCAACCCGGTGGTACTTTTCTTCATATCCCAGCGGTACCTGTTCAGGAAGTTTTCAATTTCCTGCTCTTCACTTTTGACAATTCCGCGGTTGTAGTCAATCAGCTTTGTATCGGTGAGACGAATGTGCGAAGTACCTGATACTCTACGGGGTGACTCTCTGCATGAGCTGAAGACAGTCATGAAAACAAGAAATCCAATGAACAGGAGTTCTTTTGCTATTTTGACTTGTATCATTAACGGACCCCTGATAAGGCATCCCTGTAGGAAGGAAGCAGTTGTTGAAATTTTTTAACAGTCTCTTCCATAGTAAGATAACTTGTTGCTCCTGAAGCATTTACATGCCCTCCCCCATCGAAATGGTCGCGGGCGAGTCGTTCTACTGAGAAGTTGCCTTTTGACCTGAATGAGATCCGGATTGTATTGTCACGCTCGGAGAAGAGAGCTGCCAGGTTAATCCCTTCAATAGAAAGTGCATAGTTTACAACCCCTTCGGTATCTCCTATCTGGTATTTAAACCGATCCAGATCTTCAGCAGAGAGATAGATGTAGGCCGTATGAAACTCCGGTATCACTACCAGTTTGTCGCTTAAGGAAAATCCCAGCAAACGCAACCGGTGCTCTGAATAGGTATCGTAAATTAACCTGTGGATACGTGCTCCATCAATACCACACCTGAAAAGGGCCGCCGTCACTTCGTAGGTCTCCACATGGTTACATGAGTAGCTAAAAGATCCGGTATCGGTAATAATTCCAGTATATAATGCTTCGGCTATCTCAGTGTCAATCAGTTTTTCATCTCCCATTGCACGGATGAAGTCGAAGATCAGTTCAGCAGTCGAGGAGGTGTTGGTGACTGACATGGCCAAATCGTAATGGTTCGCAGGGTAGAGGTGGTGATCCAAAAGGATCTTTGTAGCAGATGCCTCTTTAACCGGGATAAAGGCATCCTGAAGTCTGCTTAAATCGTTATAATCCAGGGAGAAAATGACAGTAGCATCGGAAATTGCCCGGAGAGTCTGTTCTTTTTGCCGGGTAAAGACAAGAATCTTCTCAGTGTTGGCCAGCCAGGCCAGGAACGATGGAAAAGGATCAGGAACCATTACAGCGACAGAGTGCCCCTTCATGGTAAGATACCTGTACAAAGCAAGGGATGATCCAATGGCATCCCCGTCGGGATTCGTATGAGTTGTCAGTAAAATATTCTGTTGGGAAGCCAGCAGCTCTTTTACTTTCGGGAAATCTGTATTTTCCAAGTGATTTAGGTTCGTAAGTAGAGTGCAAAATTAAGATAAATTAAAATTATCCGTAATTTTGCTGAAAATCAATTTAATTATGACTGGTTATAAGACATTTACGATGATAAAGCCCCTTGCCGTTGAGCAGGGATATGCAGGAAAGATCCTTGACAGGATCCTGAAAGAGGGTTACCGGGTGATCTCCCTTAAGATGGTTCATCTTTGCAAACGGGAAGCTGAAGCCTTTTATGAAGTACATAAAGATCGTCCTTTTTTTAAAGAACTTACCAGTTACATGGCTTCAGGGCCTATTGTAGCAGCCATCCTGAAAAAAGAGAATGCTGTTCAGGATTATCGTACGTTGATTGGAGCTACAAACCCGGCAGAAGCAGCCGAAGGAACCATTCGCAAACTATATGGAACCGACCTTGGCAAGAACGCCGTTCACGGATCAGATTCGGATGAGAATGCTGAAATTGAGTGTAGCTTCTTCTTCTCCGGAATGGAAAAGATGTGGTAGGGACGAGGCATGCCTCGTCCGAGGGTCGAGGTGACAGGGTCGAGGGACGAGGTGACAGGGTCGAGGGTCGAGGTTCGAAGTAGGGACGAGGCATGCCTCTTCCTTACAATTATAGTTGCAGTCTCTGGATAATTTTTGTTTCAAAAAAGGCCGGGCCATCCAGGCTTTGGAGTTTCAGGATATAGATTCCTGGCCTCATGGATGGAAGGGAGTTGAGGCTGATCGTATTTTCACCAACCATGCACCGGATGTCATTTCGGGTATAGAGTTGTTTTCCGGTAATATCAACTATCTGAACCTGTAAGGTTTGTGCCACAAGAACATGAACCTTAACATGGATCGACTCCTTTCCATAAGATGGGTTTGGGTATACCACCAGCGATCCTTCACTGTATACAGGATCAACTCCGGTAAGTCGTTCATATGCCGTGTAGAGATTCGGAATCCCATAACCTAAGTATTTATCAGGACTGGTAAACTGAGAAGCCGATTCTTCAATAGCCATTTTCAGTGTTGCATTTGAAAAACCCGGAAAAGCCTGCCACAAACAAGCAGCCGAACCTGCCATTACCGGAGAGGAGAAGGAGGTTCCACTGCCCCGGGTCACCGTTCCGTCATTGCCGGAAATAACGGTAAGCTGTCCCATTGCTGCAACATTGGGTTTGACGTACAAGCCGTCAACCACACCTGTTGAACTGAAGGAGGCATAGTTGCCTAACGAATCCACCGCAGCTATTGAAAGGACGTCGGTTCCGTCGGAAGGAGCGCTTACACAGTTCCAGTTTGGATTGTTCCCTTCATTTCCGGCACTGTTGACAACCAGGATCCCTTTGCTGAAAGCAATGTTTGCACCACGGGTAACAGGAGTTGTGTTGCCAGTCATATCAGTGCATGTATGACTTTGAGTAGAATCATCAAAAACTGTATATCCCAGGGATGAATTGATGACATCAGCACCTACACTATCGGCAAATTCAGCCGCACATACCCAATTATACTCTTCAATAAGATATTCGGTACCGCCATCTTCCGACCTCAGCAACCAGTAATCAGCTTTGGGAGCTGTTCCAATCAGCTGTCCGGGGACATATCCTCCCATAATAGAGAGGACGCTTTTACCATGTGTATGCCCAATGTAGACATTCCCACCCGGATTGACAAAGTCGCGGGTACCCAGAATCTGGTTGTTGGCCCAGAGACTATCAAAAGGAGCCAGTTGGTCAACCAGATTAAATCCCGCATCCAGTATGGCAATCACCATGCCTTCGCCACGGAACCCAAGGTCGTGCAGCATATCGGTGCGAACCATGTGCACCTGGTCATAAGATATGCCGTAATCAGTTGAATCAGAGATCTTCAAAGGAACACCAGGGGGTGAAATAAGAGGCAACACCGACATCTGTTCCAGTGCAAATTTATCCTCGACCGGAGCAGGTTTTATAACCATTCCGCTACTTTTCAACACGTTGGTTACAAACGGCAGTTGTTCGATCTCAGCAACCTTGAACGGGTCAAGAGTATAGATCGTTATTCCGTTAAACCATTTGGAGCGTGTAATCACGTCGACTCCAATCAGGCTGACCTCCTCAACATAAGAGGGACTAACAGGCAGATCATTCTCCTCGATCGGGATTCCTGCAACAGCCCTTCTGTCAAGTGCCCGCTGCGAGAGAAACTCCCAGGGCCTGTCGATTGAGTAAGGCGAATTGCCTTTATTTGTAAATTCCACGAAATATTTATCGGGTGCTACTTGCGACGTTACTACCAGATAGAATAAAAAGAAAAGGAGTGTTGCGGTTATCTTTCTCATTTTTGAAATATATTTGTGGTGTAAAAGTACAAAAAATCAGGCTATGTTCACCGAAAAGGATCTTAAACAGGTAGAAGCCAAAGGGATAGATCTTTCTGCTATTGACAGGCAGATCGGGAACTTCAGAAGCGGGTTTCCGTTTATCAACCTTGTCAGGCCGGCTACCTCAGGGGATGGGATTTTCTCTTTCTGCGAAGATGAACTCTCCTATTTTATCAATTATTATTCCCAGCACCTGAAGGATCTCTCTGTTGTGAAGTTCGTTCCGGCCTCAGGAGCGGCCACCCGGATGTTCAAGCACCTGTTTGAATTTACGAACTCATTCACTGATGATCACAGCCAGCGTGAGGCCTTTCTGAAAGATCACGATTTTAATTCTGTCTCCTACCTGGTTTCTCATTTGCCTGAGATTGCCTTCTTTACCAGCCTTCAGGAGATACTCGCCAGGCGCGGGCTGGATGCAACAAGCCTGATTGAATCATGGCGACTGGATCTGCTTGTCAGCTTTATCCTGGATGAGAAGGGATTAAATTATGCCAACCTGCCCAAAGGATTGATTCTTTTTCATGACTATCCTGACGGGGCCCGTACCTCTGCCGAGGAGCACCTGGTGGAGGCAGCCAACTATGCCAGAAACAGTGACGCGACAGCCCGGATCCACTTTACCATCTCGCCTGAACACAAAGAAAAGTTCATGGCACGATTCAACCAGGTAAAGGAGGCGTATGAGAAGCAATTCGGGGTTACATTCACAGTTGATTTTTCTGAGCAGCTTCCCTCCACTGATACCATTGCTGTGGATGAGGAAAATCAGCCTTTCCGGAATACAGATGGGACCATCCTGTTTCGTCCGGCCGGACACGGAGCCCTCTTGAAAAACCTGAGCCGTTTAGACGCTGATATCATCTTTGTCAAAAATATCGACAATATCGTACCCGACCGACTCAAGCCTACTACGTATATGTATAAAAAGCTTATCGGCGGATATCTGCTATACCTTCGCGACCATATCAATACGTTTCTCACCGATGCCGATAATCATGACCTTTCTGAAGAACAGATCGCAGAGATGGTTAAGTTTATGCGTAACCATATGTGGATGAAGCTCTCCGACGGTTTTTCCTCACTCGCCCTGAAGCAGCAGCAAACGAAACTGATGGAGCTCCTGAACCGGCCGGTTCGGGTTTGCGGGATGGTTAGAAATGAGGGAGAACCCGGTGGAGGCCCTTTCTGGGTAATGAACAGTGATGGGAAAGAATCCCTGCAGATCGTTGAATCTTCACAGATAGATCTGAAGAAGCCTGATCAGAAAGACATTGTTGACCAGGCAACGCACTTCAACCCTGTTGACCTTGTTTGTTCTATCCGGGACTTCAGGGGAGAACTTTTTAACCTGGATGAGTTTGTTGATGAAGAGGCCGGATTCATCTCCCTCAAGTCGAGTGAAGGCCGGAACCTGAAAGCCCAGGAACTGCCCGGCCTGTGGAATGGAGCAATGTCAAAATGGATTACCGTATTTGTTGAAGCTCCTATCATCACGTTCAATCCGGTGAAGACGATAAACGATTTACTGAGAAAGGAACACCGGAAAGAGGAAGTGGGAAGTTAGAAGTACGAAGTACGAACTGGAAGTTAGAAGTACGAATTACGAAGTTTTATAACAGGATCCAGGAATCAGTATCCAGGATTTAGAATCAAGGATCCTGCAGTGAAAAACGATCAAACATATGGGAAAAGCTATCAAGAGTTACGGGGTTATCAGTAAGCGGACGAGGTGGGGGTTGACGGTCTGGGGATGGTTGGCAATCCTGCTGATCATCTTCCTTACTACATTCCTGCTTATGACCAGGACATATAACCTGCTGGCTCCTGTGCATCCAGTGAAAGCTGAAGTGCTTGTGCTGGAAGGGGCAGTTCCTGACTATATCCTCGACTCTGCTGTGGCTGAATTCCACCGCCATCATTACAAACTTCTTATAACAACCGGCACACCACTTGAATGGGGCCATTTGCTTTTCGAATTTGGGAATACCGCTGCCATTGCTGAGAACTCGTTAAAAAGGATGGGTTTTGACACAACAATGCTTGTCGCCATTGCCACTGATGAAATTCAACATGACAGAACCTACAATTCAGCCCGTGCATTAGCAGAATACCTCAAACATAATTACCCTGAAGTAAAAGCTATAAACCTGATGAGTTACGGGCCACATAGCCGCAGAAGTCAAATGATGTTTCAGGCGGCACTTGGCGACGAGTTCAACGTTGGAATAATATCTATAAGAAGCTTTTATTACGATCGTAACAACTGGTGGAAATCAAGCAAAGGCTTCAGGGAAGTCATCAATGAACTTTTAGGATATGTCTTTGTCAAGCTGTTTTTTGTACCGTATGAATCACCCCCCAACCCCCTAAAGGGGGAGTAAGTCCCCTTCAGGGGATTTAGGGGCAAGTATTGACTTTATAAACTTACTACATATGACTAAAACTCTGTCTTCCCTAATCATGTTACTACTCATGCTGCCTTTTTCCCTGATTGCCGGAGAGGATGGGTATGAGGTGAAGTTCAGGATCAACGGGCTGAAAGATACGATATGCCTTGTGGCGAATTATTATGGAAATGGCACCTACATCACAGACACAATTATTATAGACGGTAAGGGCAGCGGTACATTTACTGCTCCTGCCGATCAACCAAAAGGAGTCTACATCCTGGTTATTGCAGAGAATATTTATTTCGACTTCGTGCTGAACAATGATCGTAAATTCACCATGGAGACTGAGAAGGATGACCCGGTGGGAAAGATGAAGGTATCCGGCTCCCTGGATAACCGGGAGTTTTACGATTACCTGCATTACACGCAGAAGAAATTTACAGCGATCCAGGCGCTTCAGGAAAAGCTGAAATCATCTGAATCCAGTAAAGACTCTTTAGAACTAACCAAGCGAATCATTGCACTCAACGATGAGATCATCGACCACAAACTCAAACTTGTGGAAGAGCGACCATTCTCTTTTCTGGCCATGCTGATCAATGCTATGAAAGAGCCGGTGATCAAAAAGATCCCCAAGCTGGAAAATGGACGGGAAGATTCCTCCTTTGCATACCGATACTATAAAGAGCATTACTGGGATGATATGGATCTATCTGACAACCGGCTGATCAGGACACCGGTATTTCATAATAAACTGAAGAAATACTTTGACCAGGTGGTAATTCAGAGTCCCGATTCAATCTTCAAGGAGGCCGTTCTCCTGGTTGAGAAAGCGCGTCCTGATCCCGAAATGTTCAAATACATTGTATGGTTTCTCACGTATCACTATGAGAACTCTGAGATCATGGGATTCGATGAAGTCTTTGTCAAACTTGTGGATACATATTATGTGACAGGAGAAGCTGTATGGGTATCGGGAACCGTACTGGAGAAGATGCTAAAAAAAGCGAGCCGGATCCGTCCATTGCTCCTGGGTGAACAGGCCCCCAATATGATCATGCAGGACACTGCTAACGGGCTTTCTTCATTGTATAATGTAGATGCATTTATCACAATTCTTCTCTTCTGGGATCCTGATTGCGGACATTGCGAAAAGGAGGTCCCGATGCTGAAAGAGATCTATGACAGGTATTCCGAAAAATATGACATGGAGATCTTCGCTGTTTGTTCAGACACGACGATGGCGAAAATGAAAGAGTATATCCGGAAAAAGAATATGACATGGATCAATGTAAACGGTCCAAGATCACTGACCGGAAACTACCATGACACGTATGATATCCAGACAACTCCGGTGATCTATATCCTTGACAGGGACAAAAATATCCTGGCAAAACGATTGAAGGCACACCAGGTGGAGCAGTTTATTAAGAACTATGTGAACAAGTGAACAAGTGAACAAGTGAACAAGTGAACAAGTGAACGAGTGGGCAAGTGGGCTTGATCCCAATATACAAATATATCAAAGCAAATCTGCAATGATATACTACTCACCAATTCGCTAGTTCGCTAGTTATTTCGCGGCTTCTTCGAGTACCGCCTTAAAGGCTTCCGGATGGTTCATTGCCAGGTCGGCCAGGGTTTTCCTGTTGATGGCAATGTTTTTATCGGCCAGTTTCCCAATCAGTACAGAATAGGACATTCCATACTCGCGGGCACCTGCATTAATTCTTGTGATCCAGAGACTACGGAATGTCCGTTTCTTTGTCCTGCGATCCCGGTATGCATATGAGAGGCCCTTCTCAACAGCATTCTTGGCCACAGTGTGGACATTCTTTCTCCTTCCAAACTGACCCTTGGCCAGTTTAATTACCTTTTTTCTTCTCGCTTTTGCAGCGACTGAATTTACTGATCTTGGCATTTTTTTTGATTTTTGTCTTAGCGCCCCATTCTCAGAGACCTTGCAGCTAAGTACAGTTACTTACTTTGCGCTGAGCATGATACGTACATTGGCTTCATCTGCCTTGTCAACTGTTGTGGAATAGGTAAGATTCCTCTTCCGTTTTTTTGACTTCTTTGTCAGGATGTGGCTTTTGTACGCATGCTTCCGCTTGACCTTTCCGGTGCCCGTCAGGGTAAATCTCTTCTTCGCACCGGATTTTGATTTCATTTTGGGCATTTGCGTTTGTTGTTTTTGGTTAACAAGAGACGCTGCATGCAGCGTCTTTACAATAGGAGCCGCGCCAAAGCGCGGCTGTACTATTTTTTGGGGGCGATGATCATGATCATCCGTTTACCTTCGAGGCGTGGCATCTGTTCAATTTTTCCATAATCCACTACTCCCTGGGCAAATTTCAAAAGCATGAGCTCTCCCTGGTCTTTATATATAATGGAACGTCCCTTAAAAAAGACATCCACTTTTACTTTTGCACCGTCTTTTAAGAACTTGATCGCGTGGTTCAGCTTGAAGTTGAAATCGTGATCATCTGTGTTGGGTCCCAGCCTGATCTCTTTCACAACTACCTTAGCTGTTTTAGCTTTCATCTCCTTCTGCTTCTTCTTCAGCTCATACAGGAACTTTTTGTAATCAATCACTCTGCAGACAGGCGGATTGGCAGTTGGCGATATCTCCACCAGGTCTAATCCCAGGCTATCCGCAATAGCCAGAGCTTCTCTCAGGTTGTAGATATCCGGGTTGACATTATCGCCTACCACACGTACAACCGGCGATTTGATTCTCTCATTGATAAAGTGAGGATCTTCTTTTTTTAGCGGTCTGCTGTAGCGCCGCCTGGGTCCATGATATGGCTTTTTTGCTATCTTATTATCTCCTATTAGTTAGTTTTTGTCCGTTATCAAATATGGACAAGGCATGCCTTGTCCTTACGTTGTTGTTCTCTGATCAATCGTCTTTCGTCCTTCGTTACAGTCCTCCCAGTTCCTCTTCCATTTCCCGTTTCACACGCTCGATAAATGCTTCTATCTTTTCGGGCCCGAGGTCGCCATGGCCATGTTTCCTCACAGAGATGGTATCTTCTGTTGCTTCTCTCTCTCCAACTACCAGCATGTAAGGGATTTTCATTAACTCAGCATCGCGTATCTTCTTCCCTGTCTTTTCATTCCGTTCATCAACGAGGGCGCGAATTTCGGAATTATTCAGCAAATTTAAAACTTTTTTTGCATAGTCGTGATATTTTTCACTGATTGGCAGCACGATAGCCTGATCGGGAGCCAGCCACAACGGGAAGTCTCCCCCGGTATGTTCAAGCAATACAGCAACGAAACGTTCCATCGATCCAAAGGGTGCACGATGGATCATGACTGGTCTGTGTTTCTGGTTATCTGCACCAATGTACTCCAACTCAAACCGTTCCGGCAGATTGTAATCAACCTGGATTGTTCCAAGCTGCCACTTCCTTCCGATCGCATCTTTCACCATGAAGTCCATCTTCGGACCGTAGAATGCAGCTTCGCCAGGCACAACAACAGTATCCAATCCACTCTCTTCAGCCACCTCCAGGATTGCCTGCTCGGCCTTATCCCAATTTTCATCGGATCCGATATACTTCTCTTTATCTTCTTTGTCGCGGAGTGATATCTGTACAATGAAGTCATTAAAACTCAATGCCTTGAAGATAAGCATCACGATTTCCATCACGCCTTTGAATTCATCTTTCACCTGATCGGGGGTACAGAATATATGGGCATCATCCTGGGTAAATCCCCGAACCCGGGTCAGTCCGTGTAGTTCACCACTTTGTTCATACCGATAAACAGTTCCAAATTCGGCCATGCGGATCGGCAGATCTTTGTAAGAACGGGGCTTATGACTATAGATCTCGCAGTGGTGCGGACAGTTCATCGGTTTCAAAAAGAATTCCTCTCCGGGAACCGGGGTGGTGATGGGTCGAAACGAATCTTTTTCGTACTTATCGTAGTGCCCCGATGTCTTGTACAGCTCAACATTCCCAATATGCGGACAGATAACCTGTACATAGCCCATCTTCTTCTGGGTCCTTTTTAAAAAGGCTTCAAGAAGTTCCCTGAGCTGAGCTCCACGTGGCAGCCAGAGGGGCAGTCCCTGCCCTACCCGTTGGGAGAAGGTAAAAAGTTCAAGATCTTTCCCCAGTTTCCGGTGATCTCGTTTCTTCGCCTCTTCCAGCATAACCAGGTATTCGTCTAGTTCCTTCTGTTTTGGGAAGGTGATGCCGTAAATGCGGGTCAATTGCTTGCGGTTCTCATTGCCACGCCAGTAGGCGCCGGCAGTAGCAAGGAGTTTTACGGCTTTGATCACGCTTGTATCGGGAAGATGGGGTCCACGGCAGAGGTCGGTGAACACACCTGACTCATAGAAGGTAATCTCGCCGTCTTCCAGATCATTGATCAGCTCAATCTTGTATTCATCCCCTTTGTTCGAGAAATAGTCGAGGGCCTCGCTCTTGGTTTTCTCAATTCGGGTAAATTGTTGCTTCTCACGTGCAAGCTCCTGGATCTTCTTTTCGATTTTTGGGAAGTCATCGGATGAGATTGGGTATTCTCCAAAGTCGATGTCGTAGTAAAATCCGTTCTCAATATCGGGTCCAATCCCGAACTTAACGCCGGGGTATAGTATTTCAATGGCTTCAGCCATCAGGTGAGCCGAGGAGTGCCACATCGTGGCTTTGCCCTCGGTGTCGTTCCAGGTAAGAAGTTTGATTGCAGCATCTTTGTCAATAGGGCGTGTGGCATCCCACACCTCTCCATCTACCACTACTGAAAGGACATTGCGGGCCAATCCTTCGCTGATGCTTTTCGCTATTTCAAGCCCGGAAATCCCTTCCGGGAATTGTCTGACAGAATTGTCTGGTAAGGTAATATTTATCATCGTGTGCCTGAAGTCTATTTCGGGCGGCAAAGGTATGAATTTTCTGCTATCTTTACACCCATTATTCTGATATTGCAGTCAAGTTGTTCAACAATAAATCAATCAACACAATGGAAAAACAAAAAAACAAAAACTGGTACTGGTTCCTGATCAAAGGGATCATCATGATTTTTATAGCGCTTCTGATATTCCAAAATCCACGCGGATCTGTCCTGGCTATTGCCTTATACATTGGGATTGGGTTTCTGCTATCAGGCCTTATCGTTATCTGGCAGGGTTTTGTAATGAAAAGAACAGTACAGGACTGGGGATGGAGGGTATTTGAAGGAGTTATTGACATTGTACTGGGTTTCATCCTGATTGCACACCCAGCCCTGACAGCAACTGTCATTCCATTCATCATCGGATTCTGGGGAGCGATCTATGGATTCTACGTAGCGATTGATGGATTCTCTGGAGATAAAAATGCGGTAATGAAATTCATTACTGGAATCCTCATCCTGATCTTTTCCTTCCTTATCATGTTCAATCCACTGTTTGCCGGATTTACCCTGGTCATTTGGGTTGGAGTAGTCCTCCTGATCGCCGGGATCTACAATGTGATTGGGTCGTTCAGCCTGAAATAGGAATCAGATGGGAAGCCTGATCATAACCCTGTCATCCTTAAAACTAAAAAATGAAAAACAGTAGAAAACACCTTTCTGCTATCTTATTGATAGTTGTCATAGTTATTGCGCAAAACATTGATTCAACAGCCTGCACCAGAGTGGTCTATGAGGGACCGAACGGCACAATCATCACTGCCAGGTCTATGGACTGGAAAGATGACATCCTGAGTAACATGTGGCTCTTCCCGAGGGGCATGGAGCGCAATGGCGAAGCCGGTCCGAATTCTTTTAAGTGGACTTCCAAATACGGCAGTGTGATCGTATCGGGTTATGATATCTGCACCACTGATGGCATGAATGAGAAAGGGCTTGTGGCGAACCTGCTATGGCTGGTAGAGTCAGAATATCCCGACTATGACGGGAGCGAACCAGGACTTTCCATTGCTGCCTGGACGCAATATGTGCTGGATAATTTTCAGACCGTGGCTGAAGCCGTTGCAGAACTTTCCAAAGAGGAATTTGTGGTTGTTACCAGTTATATCCCCGGAAGTGAGCGCCTTGGGACACTTCATCTCTCTATCTCAGACACGTTGGGAGATAATGCCATCTTCGAATATATAGATGGTAAACTTGTGATCCATCATGACCGCTCCTACAAGGTGATGACCAACTCCCCCACTTTTGACAAACAACTGGCATTAAACGAATACTGGGAGGAGATCGGAGGAACTACGTTTCTACCCGGGACGAACAGGGCGGCTGACAGGTTCGCAAGGGCCTCTTTCTATGTAGATGCCATTCCTCAGACCGACAACATCAAAGAGGCACTCGCCAGCATGTTCGGGGTAATCAGAAACTGCTCAGTTCCTTTTGGCATATCTACTCCTGACCAGCCTAATATTTCAAGTACAAGATGGAGAACAGTAGCAGACCAGAAGAACAAGACCTACTATTTTGAAAGTGCATTGACTCCAAATATTTTCTGGGTTGATCTGAACGACCTGGATTTTTCAGCAGGCGCCCCTGTAAAGATGTTGCCCATAGCAAATGGTGAAGTGTATGCCGGGAATGTGGATAAAGACTTTAAAGAGGCTGAGCCTTTCAGGTTTCTGGGACTCTGAAGTTCGTGAGACGTAAGACGTAAGAAGTAAGACGTAAGACGTGAATCGTGAATCGTGAATCGTAAGACGTGAATCGTGAATCGTGTTGCAGGTTATTCGCTTTTCCTATTGACCTGGAGATGGAGCAGTCTGCAGTGTTTTCACTTCTTTATCAATCGCACCTGCATCAATTACACCGGGCCAGCGGATCACGCATGGCACCCGGAAGCCGCCTTCCCAGCAAGAAATTATCTTGAAATATATGAATCTATTCATAAATTTCATATTAAATCTGTGAATTGGCAATAAGTTCACTCCCTTTAGCAGGTCCATGACTTAGAAATCCCACCCAACGGTGGTCTGCAGCACATAATCGTTATCAGAAGCACCTGCAACTGGTTGGTTGTCGTAATTGAGTGTGAACCCAAGATTGATAAAGAGATCGAGAGGGAGGTCGTATTTCAGGTCGAAATTGAAATCACAACGGAGCCGGCCCCAGTCAGTCAGGCCGGCAAACCCGGTCACGCTGGTGGTCAGATTCAGGTCTCCGATGTTGAAAATGTTAAAGTCTATAGTAGCGAATGCTTCAAGGTTGCTCCGCAATGTATTGGCGGTATCGGAATAGGTTTCATAATTCCAGGCTCCACCCCCACCAAGCAACAGGTATAGTTTGTTCGTTCTGGCCACATAATTCCCTACACCCAGCTTGGTATTAGCACGCAGTTTGATCTTCTGCTCTTCATTCTGTAGAAGATCCGTACCAACAATAGCTACCCATCCCCTGATCAGGAATATATTGAAAGCAAGTCCTCCCTCCATTCGTTTGTTCTTGATCTCAACCGAATCCTTCTTCTGAAGGTTGCTGATGAAGGTAAAATATGCACTCGATAACATGGAGTTGGAGGTATAATTCAGATTGGTATTGACGCTGATCTGGTGGGAGTTGTTGGCTTTGGTCAGGGTGTAGCCGGCTGATATGATCCCACCGAACCTGCCAAAGAATTTTTTCTTAACAGGTTTGATGTAAACCAGATCTTGTATTGAAGTGATTATTCTCTCTTTTACGTCGACAACGATCACCTTGCCTGAGTCTTTGGAATCGGGTAGGATACTGCCATACAGTTTCCGGCCATGTGGAAGGTTCATAATGAAATTCCGCATACTTTTAATCCATATCACATCATCCCAGTCGATTTTAAAATCCTTGTCGCTGTATTTCGTTTTAAGGGTCAACACGCCCTTTTCCATGCCCTTGATCTCTCCAACGAGGGTATTCCCGTTACTCATAACCAGGGAATCATTCTGGCCGGACGCGGTAAACAAACCTGCCAGCAATGACAGGAAAACAAGTGTTGATCTGACAGAACCCATTCTCATAGAGGGGGAAGTTCTTTTGTGTGTAAAAATACGAAAGATATGAAAATTCACTATTTTTATCGTTTCAAAAAATCAGTTGTATTTTGAGCGCGGAACTACTCCCTTTTCTTTACACCTTTACAGGCATCTCTCTAGGTTTTGCCACCATCAGCCTGATCATTGGATTCCAGAAGAAGAGGGATCCCGTCTTTCTGTTTTTTGGATTTATCGGACTCACTTCTGCTCTCTACTATCTCCTCTTTCCCATCTATCCTGATGCCGCGGATTCCGACTTCGTTCATTTTGCAGGGACTTTCCTGATCATCACGGCTTTCGGCCTACTACCCTGGTTCTTTGGTGTTTATACAGGTTATAAGGTAAGGTCCATCCAGTGGTCATTGACAGGTGTAATACTACTGGATTATCTGCTGTTCGTCTTGTCGGCATTTGATCTCTTAGCAGCAATATACTGGCTAATACTTTCTCATATCCTACAAGCTGGTATTATTTTATATGGATTCTTATCTGTGAATCATCAATGGAAGGCAGGAGAGAAAAAGTCGGGTATCGTACTCCTTATTACATTGATCATCATGACACTTTTTAGTATTGATGATATTCTGCTGCACTATTTCCCATCGATCCTTTCACCCGATTTTCATGGAGGATTGTTGCCACTCGACTTTTTCCCGGTCCTTTTTATGATCATCATTGGTGGACGCATTGCCAAAGAGATCCAGATCAAAGAGGTCTTACATAAAGAGCTGCTAGCCAAAGACAAGAGATTGACCGATATCCTGAACAGGATCAGTCTGCTGGTTATCCAGGTGGATAAAGATGGTTCGGTTGTTTATACGAATCAATATTTTCATGAACTCACCGGTTACTCAAAAGAGGAAGTTATCCAACATCAGTATACGTTATTTATCCCTGAAGCAACCATGGAGGATTCGACCAATAAGTTTGATTCGGTCCTTTCAACCAACACCAATGAATTAGCACGGCGCTTAATCCAAACGAAAGAGGGAGATATCCTGAATATAAACTGGTCTGTTGTCACCCTGTTTGACACAGATGAGAAACCCGTTGGCATTATCAGTGTTGGAGCGGACATAAGCGACCAGGTAAAGGCCTACGAAGAGATTGAAACCCTTAAAAAACAACTTGAGAAAGAGAATATTTTCCTGAAGTCGGAGCTGGGAAAGGTATATGAAGAGGAAGAGATCATTGGCAAAAGCGAAGCGATTCGGTATGTCATCAACCGGGCAAAGGAGGTCGCCGCTACCGATGCGATAATTATTCTTGAAGGTGAAACTGGCGTAGGGAAAGATCTGGTCGCCCAGTTCATTCACAAGATCAGCGCTCAGAAAAACGGACCCTTTATCAGTGTAAACTGTGCTGCAATACCCAAAGATCTGCTGGAGAGTGAGCTCTTCGGATATGAGAAGGGAGCCTTCACAGGTGCAACTGGCAGCAAAAAGGGCCGGGTGGAACAAGCTGACAACGGCACTCTTTTCCTTGATGAGATCGGGGATATGCCCCTGGATCTACAGCCTAAGATTTTACGGTTTATCCAGGAGGGGACTTTCGACAGGCTTGGGTCGGAAAAGGGCCGGCATGTCAATGTGCGTATCATCACTGCCACAAACAAGAACCTCAAAGAGGAGGTAGATCTGAAAAATTTCAGGGAAGATCTCTATTACCGTATTCATGTCTTTCCTATCACCATCCCTCCTCTCCGGAAGAGAAGATCAGATATTCCCCTGTTGACCAGGTTCTTCGTTGATAAATTTTCGAAAAAATACAAGCGTACCATTACAGAGATCAGTCAGTCGGACAAGGAGCTTCTTCAAACCTATGACTGGCCGGGGAATGTCAGGGAGCTGGAGAATGTGATCGAAAGCTCCATCATCGGTTCTAAAGGAAACAGGCTCTCCCTGGCCAACGAGGTGATGAATGGGAA
>CALCGJ010000248.1 GCA_937900965.1 uncultured Bacteroidota bacterium
CATATTCATTCACCAAATCTTCACACATTATGAGAAACATTTCCAAAATGTTCAAAGTGACAATGATTACCATGTTGTTGACCTTTGGACTGGTTACTCAGGGTTGGAGCCAGGTCATTCTTCTGCAGGAGGATTTCAACTCCGGGGCACTCCCGACAGGTTGGACCACGCAGATAGTTGCAGGTTCCGCAGACTGGATTTTTAATGCCGTTGGGGGAAACTATGGCTACCCGCCTGCTCCCCACTCTGCTCCTTACAATGCTCGATTGTATAGTTCGAGCGCAACATCCGACCTGATGACTCCTGCGTTTAACGTGTCGCCCTATTCTTATGCCACACTTACATTCTGGCATACTCAGGATGATTGGGCCGGCGATCAGGATAATCTTGAAGTTTATTATCGGACCGGCCCGACTGCTCCATGGACACAGTTGGCTATTTATACTGCCAATATTACTTCATGGACCTATCGCTCTCTCGTACTTCCGGCACCGTTTACCTCTACGTATCAGATCAAATTCAGAGGGGTTGCCGATTATGGTTATGGTGTTTGCCTGGATGACGTGACGATTTCGGCGCCTCCTCCACCACCGCCACCACTGCCGCCGCAGAACATAACCATCGGCACCGGGACAAGTACCCAGGGTCAGCCATACTATGTCTACTATCATGATGGCAGAACCCAGTTACTTTACACCGCTGCAGAAATTATCGCAGCAGGAGGAGCCGCAGGAGATATCTTTAAACTCGGTTTCGACGTTGTCACCCATAATGCACAGGTGATGAACGGATTTAACTGCCGTTTACAGAACACAAGTCTGAGCCTTATCACCTCCTGGATCACTACAGGCTGGACTACCTGCTATACAGGTACCTACAGCGTTCCCGGCACCGGCTGGCAGGATCTTGAACTGCAGTCGCAATTCACCTGGGACGGAGTATCCAACCTTTTGATCGAGATCTGTTTCGACAATACATCGTATACCTCTCCGGTACCTTCATTCCGGGCAACATCGGTGTCTCAGTACAAGAGGTACTATTACTCAGATTCCGGGGCGGGTGCCGGCTGTTCGATGGCATCGAGTTACACCTCTACGCTCCGGCCAAACATCCGTCTGAACATGAGCGTTCCCCAGGGAATCCTGAGTGGTATGGTTTCCAATTCCATTACGGCTGCCCCTATTGGTGGAGCAACTGTTAGTCTGGGTACGATCAATTCGGCTACTTCACTTGCCGATGGATCTTACGCGATGGCTGCACCGGTTGGTACCAATACATTTGACTGTTCGGCGCCAAATTTTGTCCCGAACTCGTTACCGGCAACCATCCTGGAAAGCCAGACTACTACCCTGAACTTCCCATTGGATCCACCTGCCACTATCTCAGGATATGTCTATAATTTTGACAGCGGTGATCCGATTATCGGTGCGAAAGTTTCAGCAGGCACGGCATTCACCTACACAATTGCCGGCGGAACCTACACCCTTGAAAATGTATGGCCAGGAGCTGTTGTCATCAATGCTGAAAAGGCTGGCTTCGACAACAAAACATTTACGGCTTCAGTACCACCGGGAGGTGTCTTCACACAGAATATATCCCTATTGCGTACCGCCTATCCTCCGGGACCGCTTATGGCCGTGCTGAATGCAGGCGAAACAGCAGTTGATCTCAGCTGGGCAGCCCCATCTGGATTGTATGAAATCATTTATGACGACGGCACCCAGAATAACTTCACGGTATGGGCATTAGGCGGCAACCAAAATGCTGTCAAATTTACCGGAATCAGCTATCCAATAACCATTGTTGCCGGTAAGGTCAACGTTGGTACCGCCGCTAACTATCCTGGCGGAATGCCAACAGCGCCATTCAAGATGAGCATCTATGATGCATCAGGTCCTGGTGGCACTCCTGGAGTTCCCATCGGCGATTCTGCTGATGTAATGCCAATGGATTATGGCTGGGTAAGCTTTAACTTCGGAGTTCCTGTGACCATTCAGAGCGGTAACTTCTACCTGGTGATGA
>CALCGJ010000249.1 GCA_937900965.1 uncultured Bacteroidota bacterium
AAGGCCACTCAAACAGCCGATATGGATTTGTTTGCCGATGAGGAGCCAACCTTCAACATGAAGCTCCAGGAGGCCAGGGAGATGAGCCTTCCGCCGAAAGCCGAGCCTATCGGACATCTGAAAGAGCTGGTCAGCATCAACGATAAATTTATCTTCATCAATGAATTGTTCGACGGCAATCTGAAGGAGTATAACGAAGCTGTAGATACCCTCAATGGCTTCCGCGAAAAAAACGATGCTTTTGATCACCTGAACATGCTCAGGAACAAGAATTTATGGGATCTGGGATCAGGTACCTTTATGAAGCTGAAGGAGATCGTGGAGAGGAAATATTAACCCCTAAATCCCCTGAAGGGGACTTACTCCACTTCGTGGATGACCCCTCCCTGTCCTCCCCTTGAAAGGGAGGATATCCCGCAAAGCGGGAATAAGTCCCCTTTAGGGGATTTAGGGGTGAATTGGATTGAGGATTTCATTAAGTATCCCTTCAATCTTCTCAATCGAAATGGCCGTAACCAGTCTCATCCTGTAAGGCTTCATATCGGGAATCCCTTTGAAATAGCCGCTATAAAACTTCCTGAACTCCAGGATGGTTTGTCGTTCTCCTTTATATGTAAGCGATTTTGAAAAATGTTTCTGCAAAATTGCTATACGTTCCGGCAAATCCGGTTGAGGTGGGATGTACCCGGTTTGCAGGTATGACTTGATCTCCCGGAAGATCCAGGGATTTCCTGTAGCAGCCCTGCCAATCATCAGGCCATCAACTCCTGTTTGATCCAGTCGCTCTTTCGCTACCAGGGCATTGGTGATATCGCCATTGCCAAACACCGGCATCTTCATACGGGGATTCTGTTTTACCTCTCCGATAAGTGTCCAGTCGGCACTGCCACCGTAAAGCTGTACAGCTGTTCTCCCGTGGATTGCAATTGCGGCAACACCCAGGTCCTGCAGCTGTTCAGCCAGGAGGACAATAGGCTGGTCTCCGTCGTCCCAGCCTAACCGGGTTTTAACCGACACCGGAAGGTGGGTTGCTTTGACTACCGCTTCAGCTATTTCGAGCATTCTCGGAATATCTTTCAACAGAGCAGCACCCGCACCTTTCCTGACTACTTTTCGAACCGGGCATCCGAAGTTGAGATCGATCATATCAGGGGCAGCCTCTTCGGCCAGTTCAGCCGCTTTGCGCATTGAATCCACATCGTGTCCGAAGATCTGAATTGCTACCGGCCTCTCCTCTTCGCCGAAAGTAAGTTTGATCCGACTCTTTACGGCATCCCTGATAAGCCCTTCGGATGAGATGAACTCAGAAACAACCAGATCGGCACCAAACTGCTTACAGACCGACCGAAACGGCGAGTCGGTGATGTTCTCCATCGGCGCCAGGATGAGCGACGGGAGGGGAAGTTGGGTTTTTCCGATTGTGATCAAAATAGTCTATATTCGTGGCAAAAATAGTGAATTAGGCAACTTGATGAACACTCCCTGGCTTCACGCGCTACAACCTTTTTCCCGGATCCTCTTCACGGTGTTGCTGATCATCTCCTGTCTCTTTATTTTTTTCTTAGGCGGAATACTGCTGGCAATGCCCATTTTTGATGTCTCCCTGACGGAGACAATGGCTCTCCTTGCTAATTTTACCAATCCGAAAGCAATCCCCTTGCTGAAGTATTTCCAGATTGTTCAGGAGGTGGGTGTCTTTATCGTTCCCCCACTCCTGGCCGCATTTCTTTTTGCCTCGAAACCTTTTCATTACCTGAAACTTCAGGATTTCTCCCGTTGGCAGATCTGGGTGCTCACTGCGGTGATCATGGTAAGTTCAGTCCCTGCCATCAACCAACTGATTGAATTGAACGAAGCGATGCAACTTCCCGAATGGATGGCGGGCATGGAGCAATGGATGAAGGATACCGAAGAGCAGGCAATGGAGTTGACAGAGGCATTCCTGGATGTAAACACAACAGGAGGATTCCTCCTGAACATAGTAATGATAGCCATCCTTCCTGCTATCGGTGAGGAGCTCCTCTTCAGGGGACTTTTGCAGCGACTCTTTAAAGAATGGCTGGGCAATATTCATGTAGCCATCATCCTGACAGGGTTATTATTCGGAGCTATGCATCTGCAATTTTACGGAATCCTTCCCCGTGTCGTTCTGGGCATACTCTTCGGCTATCTCTTCTATTGGTCGGGGTCGCTCTGGATCCCGATCTTTGCTCATTTCCTGAACAATGCGGTTGCAGTGACTGTCTCGTTCCTTGCAAAACAGGAACTGATCGAAACAAGCCTGGAGGAGTTAGGCTCCTCCGACAGCCTGGCCCTGATTCTATCCAGTATTGTTGTTACAGCTTTCGCCCTCTATCTGTTCCGACATTCAAGCTATGCACGTACTAAAGTATCAACCGGTTAGAATCACTGCCACCATTGCCAACTGCCCACTGAAATATAGCCCTAATGCGTCCCTCTTCTTGCGGGAGAGGTTGACTTTGACCAATTCATACAGAAAAAACCAGGTTATCCCCCCATTTTATATCCTCAGTTGCAGCCGGAAGACTCAGGCAAAAGTCACGAAATTCCTCAATATTCATTTATTAATCAATTGCCATGCATTGCACATAAATTGCCATGAATTGCCATAGATCGTACATGGCGATCACAACAATTCTATCATTTTCAATAATTTCCCTACCTCCCTACCTC
>CALCGJ010000250.1 GCA_937900965.1 uncultured Bacteroidota bacterium
GCTCCTGGGGAATAATACATTGAGTAATCAATGAACCCGCAGAAATAGCCATTGCGCCATCAGCAGCAGTTTTGTGCATCACATAATAGTGAGCATCGCTTTCAGCAGTTCCAGTCAGGCCGGTGTTAGCCGTACTAAAAGGAGGTATTGCAGATGCAGCTGTGTCAGCAGAATAGCTCTGTAATTCAATAGAGAACGTCTTCGCGGTGGCGACAGCAAAAGCAGTTACAGCATATACGCTCAATGCCAGAGCACCGTTTGTAGACCCACCGACGAAAGCCATCGCCGTAGTGTCTTTAGTGAGTGCGTTAGGGAGCGTCATGGCAGTTGCCAGTTGTGTTATTACTTGTTTTCCGTAGTTAGCCATTTTATATACTCCTTATGTATCTAATGCTGTTGATTCAGTGTTAACGATGTTATCATCAATCACAATAGGAACACCGTTCCAAGTAGCAATCAATGAGCTGTAAGCAAGGTCTGTTGGAACCATCTGTAACGCAGAGTTCTTGAGCATCCTTACCATACGATAAGCGGTTCTATTCATATACAAGACCGTATTTGAAGAGTTGCCACGTACCTTATCGATAACCTCATCCATTTGAACGGCGGTCGGTCGATCACTGTCAGCGTCCTGTATTCGTGTTATTGCAGCTACATCATAAGATGAAGTTGACAAGAAACCAAGATAGGATTCATAGATTACCTGATAAACAGGTTTCTTTGCTCCGGTAGTGGTATTCGTCACCTCAAGGATCGGTTGCCCGTTATTCATGACAATTGTTTTCATCAACCCTTGCGAGTTTGCAACCTGTGGATTATACAGAATACCGCAACCATTTTTACCCGGTCTATATTTGACCGCGAAGATAGAAGTGGTTGACCCAGATGTACCTGTACATCGGATGTAGTTTGTATAAGCGTTTACATAGTACCACAATCCTTTGATACCAGCTGCATCGCCGAATGTGGAGTTGATACCGTATATGATATTATCGGAAGCAGCCTGTCCGTAGCCTTCGTTAAACGCTGGCATGTCGTCCCTGAAGAACTGTGCAGCTCCACCGGGATAAGAATCTACAACGTCTGTCTGTTCTGATTGGATTGCTCGTAGGACTTTTAGATCGGACTGATAAATATTGCTATTCACAGTAACGTCGGCCTGTCCTGTGCCTATTGCAGAAAAAGCGAACGCAGGCAAAGCGTCTACTCGTTTATAAGTGTGCGAGATGTTTTTATTCGCTGGTATCGCTTCGGCAGTCTGCAAAATCCCCGACTCTTTCGTCAGTTGATCTATTGCAGCCTCACCTTGTACACCAAATGCGGTTATAACTTTTCGCAGTGTGGAATTAGCCATAATAACCTCTAATTATTAAACTTGTCAAATTCGTCTTTAGTCTCTTTCCTGTCTCCGCCAGCACGCTGTTGATTAGCACCCTTCGGATCGGCAAAGAAGCCAAGCTCCTGATATTCCGTTAGTTTTGACATATTTGCACCGATAATCTCATCTGATACATCCTCCCATTTTTCCTCAATCGTGAATTTGCCTTTTAATTTTTCATAATCGGCATGGTCTTTCAGTTTGTCAATCTCACTTACCCATGTTACACGTTGAGCTTTTAAACGGGTGGCTTCATTCGCTCGAAGGCTCTCCAGTTCTTTCTTGACTGCCGGATCGTCCACTTTTGTTTTAAGCGTCTCGATCTCTTCCTTCTGCGTTTCAATTAATTCGTCTTTTTCACGGAGCGTTTCCTTACGTGTTTTAGACTCGTGATTAACCCTGTGCAGATCATCGTTTGCCTCTTTCAAATCGTAAGAAAGTTTTGAAACACCATCCTCAATATCTTTTAAGGTTGTTGTAATCTTGGCAACTTCCTCGTCGCCGAGTACTGTGCGAATCTTCGCTGTAAGGTCATTAATCTTCATTGATTCCTCATTTCTGGTTTAAATATAATTCAACTATCCAACATTAATTTGGATAATTATTTTTATACACGAATTATCTTCGTCTCATCTGGCCCCAATTTCTTGTCAATTTCCTTCGATACGAATTCATTGAACATGTCATCAATCGGTTTGGGGATTAATTGTTTGTCTTCTGATATGACCCGACCCATCGAAGCCAGATGTTCTATCCGTTCACCGAACCCTACCCAGCCTACTTGTACGCTGTCATTCGTCGTACCAACCACCTTTAGATCATCCCGTAGATCCGAAGTAAGGATCGGGAGCGTGGTGTTCTTGTATTGAGTCGCCTGTCGTTTTAGGCCACCTGACTTTTTAGCTTTTGAATATGATGTTGAATACTTACCGAACTTCTTACCGTAGACATCCTTCCCATCAACAAAAGTCCATTTCTTCCACGCTGTGGATATCTTATCACCAATAGTTACCCAGAAGGCTCGGTCAAGCATTTAAATTAACTCCCAAAAACATCTTCCTCTTATTTCATCAAACGCTGGCGGTAGTGGCTGTTGTTTTGATTTGAGTGTATTTGCAAATTCGAGTAATTCATCAAAAGCGTCCTCACCCGGAGCCTTTGCCTGTTCGATTGCCCTGTCAAGTATTTCAGATCCGTTATCCTTCATGCTGCTTTCTCCTTTAAGGTTTCTAATAATGTAACTGGTTTGAATTTGTCACCCCTGTCATTAATGAACTGATTTGCCCTATCCACATCATGCCCGACATTCTCCGGTTGTACACGTTCCCATTGATGCCTGCAATTGAATCCACCTCTATCAACAAACGCCCCAGGATAACTTGAATTAATTTCATCCATTGTCATTGGGGGTAGTGATGCAAATTGTAAACAGATGTCCCGGGTCTTTTCATCTATCGGCCCGATATAAACATATTTAGCTTCAGGTACGAACTGTCCAATTGTAGCGTTAACTTGAGCAGAAAAGGTATTCAATGACGTATTAATCAAAGTCTCCATCTGTGCCGGTGAAATAGCCTTACCAGCCACAGCTAATCCGATATTACGTGACCCCACGCCTGTCAATATTCCTGTAATTGTTTCAGCCCGTACACTCGCAGCCATATCATCAACATATGAAAAGAAAGTTGCAGATTGAACATCCACAAATCCCTGCAGAACTTCATCTGTCACTGTACCG
>CALCGJ010000251.1 GCA_937900965.1 uncultured Bacteroidota bacterium
CGATCATCAGTAATGACACGTATAAAAAACCTTGGAGTATCAAGGTCTTGGTTTAAGGGAATATCGTCCGGGCCATAATCCTTGCCGGGCCAAACTACGATGTTTTCGAAAAAAAAAGCGGATGTCGGAAAAAAATGCCTACCGAGAAACCGGAAATTACCTGCAATGAACAGGACATGTCACAGAATCTGACGGATGATGGAAATTCTGACACTGTATCAAGAAATGACGTTCTCACTGAAACAGGCTTAAGTTGTCGTTATTATAGCCTTTCAAAAATAATTACCTGGTAGAAGTTAGTTTATGCACGATTCTTGCTTTGTACATTCTATCAAATCATTAAGGAGGGTATCTAATGACAACAAGCGGCATATCTCAGCCAGCCTGAGTTTACGAATTAGCAAAATTCAATCTTGTAACCAGTTGTTATGTAATGTTAGGGGGTACAATTTAAAACTGCAACTATCAGCAACCAAACGACTTATTTGATTTAGATGAGGCTATTTCGTAAACTCAGGATAGGATCGTTTCCGCTACGTTTCACTTTTAAAAAAGCGAATTCTTATCCCATCCCACCACTCACGTAGTAAACCCTTTTTGGAGGAAAATGAAGATTATGAGAATTATCAATACGCCAAAAGAGAAGCACATTTCTTCGAGCGGAGAGACGGTCTCCGCTTTGTTTCATTTTCAGTTGTTAACGCGCATGAAAATGACGGCAATTCACTATGCCAAAAGAATAATTGAGACTCGGCGCTTTGTTCTGGGTTTATTTACATTGTTGTTTTCGCTGTTGTTTTCGCTGCCGGCTGTCGCCGATACAGTCACGTTCGATATTTTGGACAGGACCGGTTTGACATCCGGCACATACAGCGTCTCTGTCCTGGGGATATCAACTGCCGGTGGTTCTGACGGCAATGGCGTCTACTTGGACAGCGATGGAACGTGGCAGGACATTTCTTCGCTTCCGTCAGGTGTTATCAATCAGGGGAGCGGGAAGATTCCCTGCTGGGAGTTAAGCACCGATATCACTCAGATGGTGCTCGACAATTCCCAAACTGCCCTGAGCGGACGCGTTTATTTTATGATCGCAACCGGTAATGCTTCGTCAGTTTGTGAAACCTACACCGGTAGCGGCACCTACAAGGGTTTCAGCGGAACTACGGAAAATGGAGGTGTTTTTACCTTTACGGATAATGGAACGAAGTACACTGCACCGAAGCCCTCACAGGTAATTGCCGGCGTCTTCCCAGCATGGGTTTTTGTTGAGGTTGGAGGCAGCGCTACAGCGGCAACTATCGACGCAAGCCAGGTCGATTTTATTAGTTTCCCAATCAATGCGTTAGCTTACCCGTCGGTAAATCAACCAAACGACCCCAGTTATCTTACCGGGGTGGGCAATAGTTTTGATACGGATTCAAGTGAAAAGGGATTCTCGAACATGGCCGCTGTCAAGTTGAGTTTCGAAACCCAATTTGCTGATGCAGATCAGCGATACCTGCAGCTGATGACCATCCTGCCAGGGAGTCAGGGGCAGTATATCCTTCAAAATCCTGGTGGATACCTGGGGCTTGGGAGCCATAATTCACCGGACCCAGGTTACTGTGAGATTACCGGATTTAAGACGGCAACGTCTTTCAATTGCGATTTTTTGAATCTTGTTGAGAATTACCTCTGGTCAACCAACATCGAGACTACGGGCGAACCATGGACAGGCAGCCTCAATTCAGGCGGCGCGTTTGGAAGTGTAGAGCAAGACACGTTTGCCGGCACAACCGTGCAGATTCCCTATCCTGGTATTACTCCTAGTCATATGGTCAATGCAATTAAGTTTACGGGCCAATCAACCGGTTACGTGGCCTATGTCTTTAGTCCCAAGGATATAGAATCCATGTGTCAGATGAGTCCGAATCCCATGCCAGCGGCTGATGTTCCAGATCTCTGCGGAAGCAATCCGTCAGTCGGCTACCAAATCTATGCCGGTGCTGGAGCTCTTGGAACACCACCCTGGAGTAAGGACATGGAGAATAATCATGTCACGAATATGATAAGCAATCCCAAAATTTATGGGCTGAAAACAGGGACAGTGGTAAGTGAGTATCAGAAAGTGGCAGCACGAATGGGATTTCTAATTTCGACAGCGTTTAATCGGGGTGTTGCCGGCCTTAAAGAATGTAAATATAACGGCAATCCGCAAAAAATAGGCGATTGTTGGCAGGATGAAAGCCTGTGGTATCCTACAGAAGATTCTGTACAGAAAGGCCAATACTTCACGCAAACCGATGGTGAAACGCCTGATCTCAGTCAGAATAAGTTTGCCCTCTGGCTCCATACAGCCCGGGATACCAACGGGGACTACCTATTTGCCCAACCCGTCAGCCCGCAATCCTGGACAGGCGACGAGAGTGTGCACTTCAGCATGGGCTATGGATTCAGCAACGATGAGAATCCGACACCGAATCCCCCGTATACTGACAGTGACAGTATTCCACTCCAGGGTAGCCAAACCCAACCCCAAACACCCTCAAAATGGGATGGTAATGTGCCTTATGTCGATAACGGGAACAGCTACATTGTTATTGGACCCTGGCAGTCTGGAAAGATTAATGCCTCACCGAACGCTGGCGTAGATCCACCGCCAGCGCCTCAAGCCACATGTGCAAACGTTGCAGTTTCCAGCCTCTATCCTTATTACAAATTCCACATCCCGCCTGTGAGTTTGGTTTGTGATAGTGGAACGAGCGTGACGGGTTTTTCGGCGCCAAATCAGACCCAGTCAAATTACCAATGGACCTGCAACAACGGCGGTAATACAAGTGCCTGTTCATCAGACCAGGTTCCTGCCGACCATCAGTGGCCTGTGTGCGCTAGCCCTCCGCCGCAAAACAGTACACTTCCAGAGGATGGAACACAGCCATCAGACTCAACGCTTTGCCAAAATGGAACAGCAGCTTCGTACCAATACTTGAAGGGTTCACCACCGAGTAAATGGAGATGTAGCACTTCCCCGCTTATCAACGGTACGTCAACCCCTAAGGATACCAGCTGCCAGGCGCAATAAGAGTCATGGTTGACTCCTATCCTCGCCCCCTGGAGGTGGAGTGGTAGAGTGGTGT
>CALCGJ010000252.1 GCA_937900965.1 uncultured Bacteroidota bacterium
ATCCCGCTCACCTGGTGATAACTGGCCCGGGTGTCATTCCCTAGCACCCCCTGCATGTAGTTCTTCAGGGTTGGATTCGTCAGGTTGATCATCTGCTCATTACCCCGTGAATAGCCAAACCCATAGTCAATACCAATATTGACCATCAATTTTTCGTGTTTCCAAACCACACCGCCTGAAATGTGATACATATCCCAATAACTCATAATGGCATAATAAGCCTCCTGCTGATCCAGGGTTTTATCGTCAAAATAGTTGAAATCGGTCCTGAATCCTGCCAGCAAGGTAAATGATTTTGACAGTGTCTGCCTGAGTCCGACAGCTACATTGACAACTTGTTTTGAAGCGGACTGCATATTGATGAAACCGGGATCATTGGGTGGAAGGGTGATGATCTCCGATGCAGTCTCCGGTTGTTTGGAAAAGAGCATGTTGTATGGCTTTACTTTGGAGTAATATGAGATCCTTCCGGCGATTGTGGTCTTGTGAAACGCATATTCCACTCCTAAATCGATGATCCAGGGAGAGCGGTAGCGGGTCTTTACCGACCGCTGAACCGTTGCATACAGCCTGGCAAGTGAATCCCCTTCAGGTGGGGCATATATCTGGCTGCGAACCAGGGTTCCCCTTCCAAGAATGGTTTGATTCACACGGGGAGTAGTGATGTTCAGTCCCAGCTTCCAGTTTTTCAATTCATAGTTGATCCCGACAATCCAGAGAAATGAGAAATTGGAGAATTGCAGGTCATCACTGAATGAGGAGAAGGCAATCGGTGTTGAAGATGTTTGGGTGGTATCAACAGTTGCCAGTCCGGCTTTAGTGTTACGGCCGTAGAACTGGCTACGGTTTGCAACCATCATGGAGAGGCCAACTGATAAATTCGATGTTATTGTGGTTCCCCAGCCCAACCCGTACCAGTCCTCTTTGATCCGGTTACGATAGTCGAAATCGCCAAAGTATATGTTATTCCCTGGAACGGAGTCGGGGATCATCGTGAACTCTTCATGCTCAGCTAAAAACCGTAAATGGGAGTACTCTTTTCCAAATCCACCATAATTTAGTCTGAACTTTTTGTTTTTTCCTAATCTAATGATCCCTGAAAAGACCATGGAAATGGCATCACCCGAGAACTCGCTCAGGTTGATCCCATCCCCTGCCCCATTTTTGATATTCAGGATATAAAAGAAGGCTGCATCACCACTTACAGAAAGGCTGGAATTATCGATAAAGCCTAAAGCACCCGGATTGTATACAATAGCCGTGTTGTCTCTAACTCCTGCAGTAAATGCCCCTCCCATCAACGTTGCTTCCGGTCCCTGCTGGATATTCCAGTAATTGGCTTCCTGGGCAGAGAGCTTTATGCCTGAGAAAAGGATTAGCAGCACTCCCAGAAGAGCAAATAGTTTAACTTTCATCATGGCAATTAATGGCAATCAATGCGCAATCCATGTGCAATCAATGCGCAATCCATATGCAATCAATGCGCAATCAATGGCAATTATTGCTAGTTCAGGATATAGACGAGCCCAAGCTTGAGTCCCATCATCGATAGGTAGCCGGATTTGTCGCCGATCAACTGGATATTATTGGTTGTCCATTTGTAGTTAAATGCAACGATAGCGCCCCAGCTCCGGTAATATCCGAATTTGATCAGTGCACCAATCTCGGGAGTGAGGGAGAAATCCCAGCGCTTTTCATAGAAATCATACTCCTGAACCACCAGGTGGTGCTCCATATAGTCGCCTCCGATACCTATCTCCACATATGGCGAGATCATTTTGGTGGGAAGGAACATATAGCCCGCAGCCACCTGGAATGGCACCATCCAGGTAAACCGGTAATTGGTGGCAGTAATGGCTGATCCGTCATCGCCATAATATGTTTCATATCCGTATGACTGCGATACCCGTTGCCATCCGATATTAAATCCAAGATTAAAACCCTTATCAATGAAATACCTGCCGCCAAAGTTAAATCCGGCCGGACTTGGGCTACTGACCCATTTGTTGAAATCACCCAGGGTGAACATGGTATTCCAGCTGAAGGAGTAATATGAATGAGGCATGAAGCCTCCCGTTGCTTTTAGTTCCTGTGCGGAGGAGTTTCCCCAGGCAAACAGGACAATGCATATAATGATTGGTATTTTCTTCATAATTCCTGGTTTTATGGGGTTAATTTGCATTTGTCTTGAGGGTTGGTGTTTGTATGAATGCCTGGTCGATAGATAATTTAACCTGATCAAGTGTATGACCGCCTGTCAGCAGTGCCCGGATATGGGCAAACCAGGCAATTGGAATTTGTTCATCCTCAGTAAGATTGATAAAATCAGCTAAATCGATGATCAGTGTTCCGGCAGAATAAGAGGTTATATACGTAGGATAGTAGGGATAATAATAATTGTAACTAGGGTATCCCCAATAACCCGGATAATAGTACCCGGGATATCCCCACCACCAACCAGGATAATAGACGGTGGTTGAGGTTGTTTTAATCATTGAGACCGTAATCCCCAGGTTCGGAGTATCATTTTTTCCAACTTTTACAAAGCCCCTGTTTTGCATATTCATAATGATTTGATCCAAGACCGTCTGGGCATCTGCATTCAGAAAATGGCCACTGTCCTTGTTGTCAATGTATGCAATAGAATCGACAATAGCGAATGTTTTGAATTGGTTGAAGTCTTTTTGGAGGTCAACCTGGGTATAGACAACCAGGTCCTCCTGCAAACGTGTTACGCCTGGAGGGTATTTTGTGCAGGAGACCAAGAGTCCCAAAGAGACAATGGCAACCAGTAATGTAACTTTTGTTTTCATGTTTTGAGATATAAGATGTAAGTTATAAGATATATGTTATACGTTTTTGAACGTGTTAATCGGAGATTCTGCCTAAACGGAGGATTAGTCCTCCACTGAGGCCGAACTGGACCATGGTGCCATATAAGGAGACTCCACCTCCGGCACCACCCGTTCCAACCATGAAAGAGAATCCAGATCCCTGGATTGGCATAAATAGCTGAGCCTGGACTTTAAAACCTATCCGGTTGCCGACATATATTTTGGCACCACCATGCAATCCCAATGAGAAAAACCATGTATCATGGTAATCCCGTTTCGGAGACATCAGACAGGCCCCAAGGTTGAACCCGACAAACGGAGAGATCGTAGGGTTTATCCTGAAGTTTTTAGTAATTCCACCATGGATGTAATTGATACTCAATGGAACCTCTTCGTATGGTACGTTATAGTAACTCACCTCCGACTTGGTATCCACCCGGGTATAGATCAGGTCTAAGTCAAACACCCGGCTTGTAGCTATGCTGATCATTCCTCCATACTGAGCATTCCCTTGAAACCTGACATACCCTCCCGAACCGTTCATCCTGGTTGGGAAAACATACCCCCCGAAGCCTGAGATTTCAACCTTCTGGGCCTGCATAAATATCGGCATCAGCGAAATGAGGAATAAAAGAGTAGTAAATCTTTTCATATGTTAAAATTTTTGTTCGTTTTGTGTATGCAAATATACTAGTATCTATTTCAAATTACATGCCATGAAAGAAATCCGTACGTATTTTTATGATATCTGGCTGATTGTTCGTAATCTGCAATATTTTCTTAATGATAAAGCCAGCTTATTGCCTGTTCACTGCTTATACATAAAAGCATGAAATCACGAGATTTCGTGAATATAAATCAGGAGATCCATTCCAGTTTTATGATTCTCCATAAACCAGTGAATATCCTTATTAAATTTACTATTTTTGTTATATGAAGAGATTCCTATACCTCATTACTTGTCTGTTTTGGATTCAGACAATCGGTGCCCAGCAGGAGCAAATCCAGCCTGATACCGTCTCACAAGAAAAGATCAATACCCCTTTGGTTGAGATCTTACCTGCAATAGCCAAAGACGCTATGGAGATCGACCAGCAACTATTACCGGTAATTCAACAGCCTGTTATTTTCAAAAATAGACTCAGGATTGATTCTTTGGTTCTGGAAGTGAATAGGCTGGGATTGATTACCGACGCATTACTTCTTGATAACCAGGGACAAACATTTCATGAGAGCCTGAATCTGAAGTGGGCTGACCTGATTGATAACATTGAGGCTATTGAGACTAAGGTAAATGCCTATACATCCGAATTGGAAGAGGTCGAATTAAACCTGAAAGCACAAAAGAGCAAATGGAAGATTACGGAAAGTGAGTTGAAAGATCTTGAGTATGCTGAGCATGTAGCGAACCCGGTTGGCAGAATTATCGGATTGATCGATTCAACATTAAAGATCATTCAGGATAGTCTGCAAAATTCATTTCAGGTTTCAGCAAAAACTACAATCTCTATTCTTGATGCAAAAAAACATCTGGCAAATATTAATAACCTGAAAGAAAAAGAGATAGAATATATTTTCAGTGTAAGAGAACCGGCTATCTGGAACATCAGGGCTGAGACTGACAGTGCGATGCTCAAGTATAACACAACACTCCTGTATCAGTTCAGAATGGAAGACAGCACAACCTACATGAAGAATACCTGGTATGTATTAGTTGTAGCCATCGTGTTTTTTCTGCTGATGATCTTTGCATTGCGCTGGCTGCATAAAGAATACATGAAACTTGGGAACCCTGACCTGAAAGAACTTAACGAAGGGAACTTTGTCATATCAAGGCCCATTGCATCAGCCATGATGATTTCGTTGTTGTTGATTATTCTGTTGTATCATCCCGGAATGCCTATCCTCATAGGAAAGTCTTTTACTCTCCTTTTCCTGATTCCCTTCCTGGTCATTTTCCATGGCATGGTGATGAAACCGTTACGCTGGAGCCTCTTTTACTTTGTCATCCTGTTTATCCTTTCCAATTTTGCACTTTTATATCCTTTCAGTGAAGTTGCTTACCGGTTTATCCAGTTATTCATCACGCTGGCTACCGGGCTCTTCTTTTTGTGGTTCATATTGCGTCGTCATGGATTTAAACCAGAAAAAGAGTCGGAAAATCTCTTTTTTAATTTCCTTTGCAGACTAAGTCCTTATTACCTGATTATACTGGGAGCAGCCCTGGTATTAAATATCATTGGCTACAACAACCTCTCCTCCTCATTGAATTTCGGGACCATTGTATCGATCACCCTGGCCCTGATACTTGGTACTACATACATAAGCCTGAAAACACTGGTTTTTCTATTTATACAAACAAATTTGGGCCAGAGCTCCGAACTCATCAGGGAGAAGAGTGAAGCTCTCTACAACGGATTCAGGAAGATCCTACGGATCCTGGTTATCTATTTTTGGATCACCTCCTCCCTGGAGGGATACCAGGTATGGGACTCTATCTATGAGTGGTTAGAGAAAATATGGAATATTGGTTATCAGTTTGGAGAGCTCTTTGTCTCCATTGGTGATGTGATCAGTTTTTTCCTGATCATCATCTTTTCATGGATCATCTCTTTTGGTCTGAAAACTATCCTGCAAAAAGAGGTATTAAAGCGTCTCAACCTGGCACGTGGTGTTCCCAATGCTATCAGCTCCCTGTTCTATTATTTTCTCGTCGTCTCAGGTTTTATGCTTGCCCTGGCCTACATCGGGTTTAATCTCTCCAACCTGGGTCTGCTTGCCGGAGCTCTTGGATTTGGAATTGGTTTCGGGTTGCAAAACCTGATCGGAAATTTCATTGCTGGCCTCATCCTTGCTTTCGAACGACCTGTTACTGTGGGCGACAGGATCAGTACTGATGGTCTGGAAGGGTATGTGATCAAAGTGGGGATCAGGACTAGTGTGATCAGGCAATACGATGGTTCTCAGTTGATTATCCCGAATGCCGATCTGATCACCAACAAGGTGACGAACTGGAGCCTCTCCAACTTTAAAAAACGATATATCATCACTATCCATACTCATCTTAGTTCAAACCCTGAGACCGTCCTCAACGTTATAAATGCAGCCGTTAACAAAGTAGATGGGGTATTACCGGATCCGCCCCCTGACACCTACTTTCACGGCATCGTTGAGAGATCGCTTGAATTCGCTCTCTATTACTGGGTATCAGATAACCTATTTGAGGTTCAGAGTAACGTAAACCTGGAGATCCAGAAGAGACTCAGGGAAGCAAATATCATTCTGGAAATTCCTTTGCCTGTGGATCTGAATCAAACTGCCACCCGGAAATGATCATCCTGCTATAATACTAACTTTGCATCATGAAGGTTGGAGTTCTCAAATATCATTCACTATTGCTGGTACTCTCAGTCCTGCTGCTTCCGGGCGTCGGATTATCTCAGGAGACGGCGAAGCAAGATACAGGCAAGGTCCCACTCTCTTACCATAAACCCGATGAAGCCATTATGCCGGATAGTGCACGCAGTAAACGGGAGACAAGTCTGACGGATATCGGAGATGACCGCGGTTTGTATATTCTGGCGCCAAAGCAGAAAATGCAGCTCCGTATCCTCGGATCAGTCAGGTTCTCCGCTTTGTTTGATGATGTTGAACTGCCTTCTAAAAATACATTTAACACCTTTGAGATCCCTTCCGGGGCCAAGAATATAAAGAATACCAACTATTATAATACCTTATCCCTGTCAAGACTCGGATTTGAAGTGACGCGTAAAACAAAGGTTGGTGATATTTTTATCCGGCTGGAGACCGATTTTGCCGGACCAAATAACACGTTTCGTATTCGACATGCATACGGGGAGATAAACCATTTACTGTTTGGACAAACATACTCCCTCTTCAGTAACGTGGCTGCCATGCCGGCAACAGTCGATATCAATGGTCCAACAGGATCAGTCTCGCTAAGAACGCCTCAGATCAGATATACCGGGAACCTCACCTCCAAAGCAAAAGGATACCTGGCCCTGGAGTATTCTCTGCCCGACTTAGCTTATGTAGATTCCGTCAATATTTCCTCAGTACAAAAACTGCCTGACCTGACCGGAAGAATCGATTACAAGGTGAAATGGGGAATTTTTCAGCTCTCTGGGATAGCTACAGTGATCTCCATGAAAGATAGTACAGACGTTACGAATTCCATGGGTGTTGGGGGCTCTGTCTCAGGTAAATTTTTTCTCTCTCCCGATGATGCCCTTCTATGGCAGGGGACTTGCGGGAGAGCGATTTCACACTATATCAGCATCTTCGACGGCAAAGAACAGGATATGATCTACAATCCCGGAACCAGAAAATATCAAGCACTATTTTCGGTAGGTGGCTTTTTATCCTATCAGAGAGAATGGTTGCCTACCCTCTCTACCTTCGTGTCTTTTGGCATCGCTGCAATCGCGAACAAAAATTACCAGCCTGACGAAGCATTCAACCACAGCTACAGCGCTTCCATCGATGTTTTCTGGGAAGCAATTGAAGGAGCAAGATTAGGGTTTGAATATGTGCTTGGAAGCCGGATCGACAAGGGAGGTTCAACCGGCTATGCCAACCGGATCTGGTTCCTGGTTTATTACGACTTCTGACCAGGTTTCTTAATTCGAGTTATTTTTGGTTTTCTGATAGTTTCTCCATTTAAAGACAAGGAGCTCTTCTGTTTTGTCAATCACCTCAAAACAGCCTGCACGATCTCCGGTTTAATAACCCGAAATTCCCAGTCCATCCTGGTACTTCTCTGAGATCATCATCAGGTCAATCCCGAACGAATCGGCTTTCCTGAAAAAACCATCTCCCTTTATAGTGGGGTCTAATCTCTGCAGATATTTATAGCAAACATCACCATGGATACGTTTGAAATTTCCGATTTCATTAAAGATGAACGAGGTTGGAGCGATCACACTGATCCTGTCTGGCTTGCCGTCAGTATATTTTAATACAAGGTTTCTGTTCTCATCCGGAGAGAATTTTTTCATGGCAAGATCAACATTGTAAATGGATGAGACGATAATGAAAGTCCCAAAAAGGACAACCAATATATACTGAACTGCTAATTCTGTTCTCTTCGACTTAATCAACCATGAAGAGATCTGATTCTCTTTCAATGCCTTGATGGTGAGTGTGATAATAAGAACGAAATAGGGAAGATTGAGCAGCATATAGTGTTGTGACTTGCTCACGGCAATCAGGCTGGTCAGCATGATAACAAGCAGGCAGAACCGTACAAGATTAGGCTGCCTGCGATACAGGTATTTATATCCAAGTATCAGTGTTACAAAGAAAAGGATAGTAAATGAGTAGACCTTTGGACTCAGAAAATACCTGATATGTTCCTTCATGATATTAACAGCCGGATTCAACCATAGCGGCTTGATTAAATGACGGGTATTCGTAGGGCTATCGAATACCTGGTGTCGCCAGAGTTCAAAGTCGGAGAGGCTGCTGAAATCATAAAAATAGACGGAAAACGCCAGTAACGTGCCAATACCATATCCAAAAACAGCTAAATACCTTTTGTTCCATAACAGCAGGAAAAAACCGGCTGCTACCAGGATGATCCCCTGGAGATGCATAACCATGGTCAAACCGAAGCTGGCTCCGGCGAGGATCAGGTACCAGATCTTTCCTTTATTCGTAGACAGATATTTCTCCAGTAGAATATATCCGGCAAAACCAAAGGTCATCATCATGATTTCGGGCCTGAAAATAAAGGAAAATTTGAATGTATAGTGCCAGCCAATGATCAGGATAAGGGCCAGCCATAGATCCCCTTTATTGGATAGCTTTGTCCATCTCAGGGTATAGAGATAAAACAGTATGATAAAGATGACAAAATAGAGGAGCGAAACCGATTTAAATGTATAGAGGGAGAAACCGAATAGCTTGATAAACAGCAACCCATGCAGGCTTAATAATTTATGATGTGCAATGAACCTGATCTCCTGCTTATTCATGCCTCTCATCAATTCTGAATGGACATAACCATCTTTTTCAAGGTAATAGATCAATTCGCCAATCCAACCATCATCGATAAAAGGGATCCTTCCAACAAGGCTCAAGAGGAATATGATCAAAAGCAGGAAAAAAACCGGCTTGAGGTATTTCGATTTCAGATACTTGCTGAGAGGATTCATGGAATTCAAATATATGAAATCATCTGTTTGAGAATAATTATATTTGCACTCTGGTAAAAATGATTATTGTTTACGCCCTTAATCATGAATTGGGTCTGGTTATTGCATTAATTTCATAGAATGAACTTCAGGAAACTCTTTTCTTCCACCATCGTCATTACAAGCCGTACAGGGAAGTTCACACCCAGGACAAAGATTCGCCAGACGAATGACGCGGTAAACCTGGTTAAACTTTTTGAGGGAATGGAGTGTGAAGCCTATTTCACCGGAGGCGCTGGTCTGGCACTGAGCCAGGGGGAGTTATACAGGCATCATAAGGATTTCGACATTGCCGTGTTTTTCGATGACCTGGAAACAGTTGCCAGTCACCTGAAAAGTAAAGGCTATAACCTGGTTAAGAAGAGCTTCATGACCCATCTCTCCCCGTGGCACGATATCCAGGTAATGACGGAACTGGATCCCAAAAAGTTCGATCTTTCCATGAGAGATAAGTTGAAGATCAAATATTTGAAGATGGGTTCTCCTTTTCGGATCATCAGGAGGTTAAATCACCTTGTCGATCTCTTCATCTGGATATCAGTAGAGGGTGGTGGAGTCAGTCCACCCTTTCATAACACCACGATACCGCTGGAGCATATCTACCCCACTGTCAGAATCACAGAAAAATCAAGACTGGTGTTTCCCAATAAAATACACAAAGAGTATATCCCGGTCTGGAATGACAGACAATTAATTGATCATGAGAAAGCAGGGATGAAAGCGGTACGGAAAAATTAGAATGACTGGGTGGTTACTTCCATCCTTCACCTCATCTGAACACAAAAACTCTACCGTATCCGGCATCAGCATCATAAATAAAAAACCACAAAGCACACAGTAATTTTCTGTGTATCTCTGTGGCTTCTCTGAATCAGGTTATGTAAGTTATTTTACTTCGCTGGAATATTCACTCTGATATCAGCGTCAAAATCAACAATGATATCCATCCATTCATCAATCATGTTTTGCCAGCTATTGGCACCATACAATTTCTCGTATTCTGCCTTCGGACCAGGGTCTTTCTGCCAGTCACCAAACGAGTTGAAGCTCCACATCAAAGCTACATCCGGGCCATCTGCCTGATGCAGCGTGTTTTCAACGACGATAAAGGCAGTTGTCCCCAGTGATTCATATACCTTCTGCAGTTTTCCTATTATCCCTTTGAAGCGGTAATACTGGTTGGGTTTCAGGTCTACACCCCAATGCTCGAAATATTTATTTTTCATTAAAATATCCATTCCATAGGAAAGTTTCGAAT
Organism: uncultured Bacteroidota bacterium; assembly: GCA_937900965.1. Taxonomy (GTDB): domain Bacteria; phylum Bacteroidota; class Bacteroidia; order Bacteroidales; family FEN-979; genus QYOJ01. The sequence continues at coordinate 10,308 of CALCGJ010000252.1, forward strand.
TGAAATTCCACAGGCCGCTATAACCGTATTGTGCGACATAAGGATCTACATTCTTTTTCCAATCCTCCATATGACCATTTTCTTTGTCGGGGCGGGTATCCAGAGATCCATATGTAGTTGGTCCCATAACCCATACATACCATCCGGCCTTTTCTCCGTACATGATCTTGTGCATCCCTACGCCGTAAGGTCCTTCGGGGTGGTATTTAAGATCGTGAGCGGAAATCCCCGCTTCAAACTTATCTTCCATTCCCTTTTCAGGTAAAATATATAGAACTTCGAACACCAATTGTTCAGAATCCGAATCTGCCTGCGTATAACCGGTCATGGTGAACATCGTTGCGACCATGGCCAAAAGCATTAATCTTTTCATACTGCTGTTTTTAATTAATAATCAACTATTTGCAAAATTTCTGCTAATATAGTTCAATTTTCTTATTTTTAATCAATCTGATTAAGATTTATATTTTTTTAACATGGCAGAGGGATATCGGTTCCATGGGGGCGGATGCATTGAAAGACGTTGGTTCCCTGATGCAGGGACGGGGCATGCCCCGTCCTTACGTCGATGTATCGCACCATCGTCGTGGGTTATTACGGATTCGCGATCCGAAGGCTTTTCAGCCGTTTCAATACCTCCTGATAATTTGGATCTGTTGGATAGTTTAGGAATCCTTCTTTGGAGGAAGGAAATTTTGCTTGTTCACAATCTTCTTCCTCGTCTTCTTTTCCAAGGCCTGCCTCGCATCACCTGCAATTCTTCCACCTGCATGTGCAACATCTTTATTTTCCTCAAAGCCCTCGGGATGTTGGGTTTTCACGATTTCTGTTGTGGACGCTTCGCCCAGCATTGAGAATATCAACTCCAGATCGTTCATATGATCCCTGAGATTTTCACGCTTTAATCCTTTAATCTTTTTATACTCAGAAGGAGTTAGTCCGAACGTTGCTTTGGAAATCTCAGAGGTCAGGATTGCATATTCAATATTTTCCATAATACCATGATTCCTCCACTCATCTGTTAACTCTTCCCGAATAGCAATACTCCGTATCCGTTTTTCAATCCATCCATCCGGGTAGCCTTTTGCCTTGTATATATCCCGTGACCTTTGTGTAGCGATCTCTGGATTATCTATTTCTTCCAACCGTTCATAACCAACTCTTGCAAGCCATCGCTTAAATGGCTCGCATTTGGGTGACGGGATCGATTGAATGATACGAAGTAGCCCCTCAGCATTCGCACAGTTTAACATTTGAGGGCCACCGGAAGTTGTGAATGTAAGGGGGGTGACAATTTGTCCCCACCCTTTAGCAAGGTAGGGATCACGCTTTCTGATTTTTTTCATATAATCAGAAGGATTTGGAGAGTCTGTGAGAACCTGGACCACATCTGTTACTACGAAATACCACTTCTGATCAGAATCATTCCAGACTGACCTGATTTTTCTGCTTTCAAATAATTTAATGCTGTTCATGGTTTTTTCTCATTAATCCGGAAACAGGCTAAAAGGTTATATGTTCCTTGAAAAAAATTATGGATTCGCGATCCGAAGGCTTTTCAGCCTTTTCAACACCTCCTGGTAACCGGGATCAGCTGGATAATATCCTGCCAGCTCCTCCGCTATCGCTCTTGCCTCCTCCAGCTGTCCCATTTCACCGTAATAGGAGACGAGTCCGAAGAGGATCTCCCGGTCAAAGGGATGAAGTTTCCGGGCTTTTTCAAGAAAAGCGATGGCCTCTTTGTTATTTCCGGTTGAATAGAGCGCAACACCATACACATAAGCAAACCGTGCATTGCCCGGCTCAAGCTCTGCTGCTTGTTTCAGATGAGCCACTCCATTGGCTTTCTCACCCTGCCGCACCAGCAACAATCCCAGTGAAAAATGTACGGATGCGGTTCCCGGGATATACTCCAAAACCTCCATCAGCACCTCCTTTCCTTTCATATCCTGATTCGTTTGCCGGTAGAGATCTGCCAGGTTGATATAACTTTGCGGCAGTGCCGGTTCAATGTTGATGGCTCTCCTGAATGCCTGTTCTGCTTCAACTACCTGGCCGACTTCCAGGAGGTAATTCCCAATATTCAGCCAGGCAAACGGATGGTCGGCGTTGGTCGTTTCAATAGCCATGTATTCTGCTAACACCTGATCATATAACTTTCTAGTTTGTTCATCTATTCCTGCGACAGCAGTTAAAGGAATATACCTTGCTGCCTGAGTCCGGATAAGCCTTACAGGATCCCTGAGTAATGGCCTATAAAGAGTATATTTCTCCTCATCTGCCAGGGTGATACTCCCCTGCAGAGCGCCAAACCGGATCAATGGATCAGAATCCAGCAACCCTGTCCGGATTCCCGTGAAGATAGAAGGGTCCTGGTAGTTTTGGAGATAAGAAAAGGCTGTGCTGCGGATCATTGCTGGCTGCGAGGTATCGGTAGCCAGTGCAATTAACCGCGGCAAAGCCTCTGGATAACTGCGTCGCGCCTCCCAGAAGGTCTCTCCGTAATGGACTCCACGGTCCTTTCTGCCGTACCATTTGAAGAACCAGTCGGACAAGTTGGACGGGTTGGACAGATTGGTCAAGTTAGACGGGTTGGACGAGTCTAACCTGTCTAACATGTCTAACTTGTCATGACATGTAGTGCAGGCATCAGGTGTCCCAAGCCGTTTGGAAAGATCAGGCCGGGGATTTCTCATGCTGTGATCCCGCCGGGGATCTACCTGCATATAGGTGCGTTCGGGCATATGACATTCCACACACAATGCTCCGGTGGAGTTATCCTTGTGAAAATGGTGGTTTTTACTTCCATAAATATCGGGAAGGTGACACCTGTAACAGAGGGCATTGCCCTGCACATAGACTTTCAGGCTGTGTGGTTCATGACAGTCGGAACAGATCACCCCTTTGTGGTACATTTTGCTTTGTAGAAAGGAGGCGTACACATACACCTCATCCTGGATCTGACCATCGGGAAAATAGAGCTGATCCTCCAGCAACGAGGGACGGTGTGTATCCAGGAACGATTTGCCGAACGTATAATCTTCATTGATAGTCATTCGCCTGGCATGACAGCGGGCACAGGTTTCAAGTGTTTTTAGTCCATCCCGTTTCACAGTTCGTTCTGCAACATTGCTCCCTGGTTTGAATACCCATGTTCCCCCTTCCGGATCCTTGAATTGGATGGCTAACCCCATATCCCCCTGCTCTTTGGCTGATGGATTTTCCTCAGCCTCTTCAGCCCAGAGAACATGAGCAGATCCGGGGCCATGACAAGCTTCACAGGAGACATCAATCTCCGACCAGGTAGTATGATAGCTATCTGTTTCAGGGTCAAAACTCTTTTTCAGATCGGTAGAGTGGCACTCGGCACACATGTAATTCCAGTTTTGCAGCACCCTGGTCCAATGAAGAAAATCAGTATGCGAAATCTTTTCATCACCATAAATATGGAACCACTTTTGACCGCCTTCCGATTCTGGCCTGGTATCCCAGCAAAGTGGCAGGCACTGGTACCTGCCTCCCGGAAAAGCGACGAGGTATTGTTGTAGCGGTCTAACTCCGAAGACATAATCCACTTTGAATTCAGCCATCTCCCCTACCGGACCCTCCGTGAAGACATAATAGTTCCCATCCCGGGTATAAAACGTTGAAGTGAGCCCCAAATGTGTGAACGTAACATCGTCAAAATCCCCTAGAACAGTTGAGCTATCAGCATTGTCCATCGCCATGTCATGATCTGACCCTGTATATAGTTCGTATTCCTTCTCATGGCAATCCTTACAGGCTTCCCGGCCAACGTATTCCATGGAATCTTCTGGAACGGCTAAGGTTGAGCTGGATTTGTCCGTGCTTTCATCGCAACCTATAATCCATATATTCAGGAACACTACCAAAATCAGTGAGAGGAATATCCATCTCCTTTTTAAACACATATTCTATTGTATTCTACTACTATGAATAATTGCCTGTATTCTAACGATCTCATTATGCACTGAGTAAACAAAGACATACTTCTTAAAATAAGCACAACGGAGGTTTCTTTGATTGGCCTGGTTTATATGTTATCTCCTCTTCAGCCAGGATTAGTAAATCTTCAAGTTCTTTATCAGTCGCATACCGGCCAGGCAAAGAAAGGTCCAACGCACTTAAACCTTCTTCAGTGACCATGATCTTGCTTTTCAACAAAATTACAAGATTTTTACCTCAAATCCCTTCGATTTCATAGAAATTTCGCTATTTCGCTACCTCGCTATTTCGCTATTTTCTTTATGTTTGCATATAAACTCCACTTATGGACGAAGAAGAAGAGGAACCCAAAGTCTATTCCCGGAAGCAGTTTTTTCGTCACCTCTCCTGGTCGATCCTGAGTTTTGCCGGGCTCGCGGCAATCCCATTCGTCATCTCCTCCATTATTCCCCGTAAAGTCATCGAGAACAGACGTGTTCGCATAGGCAAACCAGGTGATTTTCCAATCAACAGGATGACATACCTGCCTGCTTCCAGACTATATATTCTACGTGATCACCATGGTGTTGCAGCCATGTCGGCAATCTGTACCCACCTGGGATGTGTGGTAGAGCTGGACACTTCCGGGTTTCTATGTCCCTGCCACGGATCCTGCTATAACCAGGAAGGACAGGTTGAGAACGGACCGGCTCCCCGGAATCTTCCCTGGTACCAGGTGGCAAAGCTCCCCAACCGTTCGTTGCAGGTGAACCTGAACCGTACTGTCTCCCCTGAAACCCGACTAACGATCTGATATGGCGATCCAGGAGCAATCCACCGGGAAAAAAAGTGTCGGAGAACGCCTGCGTAAAGTCTCGCAGAATTTCTTTCTGCATATTCATGCCCCAAAAATCTCTGCAGATACCCTGGCCCCTTCAACCACGATGGGCCTGGGTGTTATACTTGTCTCACTCTTTGCTGTTCAACTCGCCTCGGGGATGCTGGTGATGATTCACTATACCCCTTCCGTTGATGCAGCCTATTTCTCAGTGAAAGAGATTATCTTTTATGTGCCAGGGGGAAGGGTGTTCCGAAACGTCCACCGCTGGTCGGCGCATGCCATGGTATTCGTCACGTTTCTGCACCTGTTCAGAACCTTCTACAAAGGAGCTTATTACGGATCGCGGAGAAGCAACTGGGTGATTGGTGTAATCATGCTGATAGTTGTGATGATGATGAGTTTCAGCGGATATCTGCTTCCCTGGGATCAACTGGCATTTTGGGCGGTGACAATAGGGTCCAACATCGCCGCATCGTTCCGTGAGTTCACAGACCTGCTGGGGGTTACCGATTATGTTGATCCCGGAGGCTTTTTCCGAAAAGTCCTTCTAGGTGGTGAGGAGGTAGGGCAAGCCACGCTCACCCGCTTCTTCACCCTCCATGTGATCATTCTGCCAGTAACCCTGCTCGTGTTGATCGGTTACCACTTCTGGCGAATCCGGAAGGATGGCGGATTGTCCTATCCCCTCACTGCTTCCGACAAATCGACAGAAGAGATCCCTGCATGGCCAACAGCTCTCTGGGCCGAAGTCTCCATCTTCCTGGGTATTGTTGCACTTGTACTGATTTTTGGTCTGCTGGTCGACGCTCCTTTAAAGATCCTTGCCAATCCCAATCTCCCCGAGAATCCGGCCAAGTCGCCCTGGTACCTGCTTGGGATACAGGAAATTGTCTCCTACTCCGCGTTTATGGGAGGATTTGTCATCCCTCTTCTTTTCTTATCCTTTCTCTTCTATATCCCCTGGTTTGATCCAAGCGGTGACACCCATCAGGGGAGATGGTTCAGCGGGAAGAAAGGATTGAAGATAACCTGGCTTTCTTTGCTTGTGGGAAGTGGCTTCACCATATTACTTGTCGCGCTATCCCTTTTCATCAGGATTCCCGGCCACCAGGGCTCCTCTCTGACCATCATCCTTACCATGATCCTGAATCCGGGAACCCTTTCGGTAATCATCTATTTTATATGGGCACTCCTGGTCTGGCGATCTACCTCCTCCCGGCGACTGACAGTAATGGCTCTCTTTACCGCATTCATGACCGGATGGACCATCTTCATGATTATCGGGATCTGGTTCCGGGGTGAAAACTGGCAATTTTTCGTATGAAAAACGAGAATCGCTACCGGTTTTACTTCTCCCAAACAGCCAAGTTTTCGGCACTGTTGATCATCTTTGTTCTCGTGGTTGGGTGGGTCAGCGAAGGACTCTTCCCATCCTGGAGAATACTGCAGCGGGAGTACCGCCGGACGCTCCGTAAAGAGTTTAAAGATCCCGCTGAACGAAGCACACTGATCCCTGAACCCGGGGTTTACCAGGTTGTACTACCCGAACTGAAACGGACAGACCGCTGCGTAACATGCCACCTTGCCATTGAAGGTTCGGTACTCGATTCACTGAACCAGCCCTTTACGCCTCATCCGGGAGAATACCTGGAGCATCATCCGGTGAAACGGTTCGGATGTACCATCTGCCATGGCGGCCAGGGACAGGCGCTCGACAAACGGAATGCCTTTGCCCAAAATCCGAGTAACGACTGGGATCAACCAGTGCTTGAACCACCCTTTATCGAATCTTCCTGTGGAAAATGCCATCTATCCCTTTTTTCCGCTGACTCAATTCTGGAGGGAAGTACCGTTCTGGCTCTCGGGCGCACCATTTTCCTCCGTGAGGGATGTCTCGGTTGTCACAAAGCGAGAGGGGTTGGCGGAATGCTTGGTCCCGATCTGACCGCCCAGGGCGATAAATCAAAGCATGAATACAACTTCCGTAACATCAAGGGAAGCCAGACAATCTCCAACTGGCTTGAGCAGCATTTTGTGGATCCGGAGATGGTTTCACCCGGTTCCAGGATGCTGCAATACGACCTTCCCAAAAGCGACCTGGAGGCGCTGGCTACCTGTGTAATGGGGCTCTCCAATCCCGACCTGCCCTATACATACATAGGATTAAATGTGCTCAAAGAGCTGAAAGGGGTACGTCCCGAACTTGCAGGAGTTTCACTTTATGAGATGACCTGCTCTGCCTGCCACGGAGCCACGGGAGAGGGAAAGGCATATACCGAGTTTAAATCGGGTGTTCCGGCGATTGGGAAACCCGGATTCCTGGCTATTGCATCTCAGGAATACATTGACTTTATCCTGAAGTATGGCCGTACCAATCAGCTTATGACCTCCTGGTCACCTGGCTTCTCAGGACTTTTGGCAAATGAAGTCTCCGGAATCAACAGCTTTGTTCGCTCCCGTCGGGTTACCAATTCGACCTGGAGTAAGACGGCAACACTCGTCAGATCAGGGAATGGGTCAGGAACAGAGGGAGAAATGATTTATCGCAGCCATTGCCAGACCTGTCATGGGGCCGATGCAAAAGGGGACCTGGCTATAGGATTCAACAACCCGGATTTCTTCCGTGCAGCCTCATTGGAATATGTGTATTATACACTATTCCGGGGACGTATGAACACTGCGATGCCTTCGTGGTCGATATTCAGCGATGAGGAGATGGCTGACTTGCTGGAATACATCAGTTCATTACCCCTAAATCCCCTGAAGGGGACTTACTCCGCTTCGCGGTTACCCCTAAATCCTCGTTTGCTTCTCCCGAGTACTCGGGATCGCAAGGGGACTTACTCCCCCTTTAGGGGGCCGGGGGGTGAGTCAGGATCCGGCATCCGGCATCCGGCATCTGGGAGTGAGCGCTTCCATTACCTCTGTTCCCGCTGCCACGGGGAGCATGGCGAAGGAGCTACCGGTCCGGCGATATTGAACCGGGATTTTCTGTTGACGGCGGATGATAAATTCCTATATCAAACCATCTCCTCGGGCAGATCGCATACTCCAATGCACGGATGGACAAGACCCGGAAGCCAGGAGGGTGGATTACAACCAGGTGAGATATACGATATTATCGGCTTTATGCGCTCATGCAGCGACACCGTCTGGGAATATATTTACCCGGGTCCAACCCTGGGGAGCAAAGAGCTTGGGAAAGAGATATTTGGCAATTTGTGTGCCGAATGTCACGGCATCCAGGGAACCGGACTGAAAGCGCCCTCTCTGAATGATCAAGTATTCTTAAATGCAGCTACCAATGGCTTCCTGCTTGCCACCATCACCCTGGGAAGACCAGGTACAGCCATGCCGGTGTGGGGAGGTGAATCCGAGGATCATCCTAAATTGACTGCGGGACAACGACACGACCTGGTAGCTTATTTAAGATCATGGCAATTAGTCCATCTACCCTTTAAAGAAAAGAAGTAAACTGCCCACTGCCTACTGCCAACTGTCCTCACACGGAGTTCCGACTTGCATTGATATTGCCATATAAAGACCTGGTAACCAGCTTCTCATACAACTCTTGATTTTCTGTATCCTGGCTGACCTTCTGCAGGGCATACTGCTGAATTACCAGGAGGGGAAGTACGATCTTTTCTCTGATCATGATCGATTCCCTGGCTATGGGTTCCTCTTCCATCAATAAGCTGAATCCAGAAATGAGCAATAGCATCTCCTTAGATAATTTATACTCATCATAAAGGATGTCCCAGAAATCTTTGAATTCCTCATCTTCCCGGATGTAGGCAGTCAGCTCAAAATAACATTTTGACAAAGACATCATACTGTTAAGGACAAGAGTTTTAAAGAATGAAACTTCATTGAACATCTTCTTTAACTCTTCAAGTCGACCCTGATCAACCAATACCCGGATCGCGGTACCAATACCAAAATAACCCGGAACGTTTTGCTTTAACTGACTCCATGAACCTACGTAAGAGATAGCCCTCAGGTTTGTCAGTTCCAGCTTTTTACCAGCGCCTCTTTTTCCTGGCCGACTTCCGATATTAGCCTTATCATAATATGTTAATGCACTTTTCTTTTCAAGGTAAGGGATGAACATTTCATGCTCTTTCAGGGCACTATATTTTTCAAAACTAATGGTTGCCAGTTCATCCATTAGTTGTCTGGATTCCTGAGTAATGAAATTCACTGTTCCCAGAATATTCCTGGATAATCCTGCTGTAAGCAGCTGTTCGTAATTATGAATGAATTGCTCTTCATTCCCGTATTTGCTGGTTATTGTTTGACCCTGGATGGTCAACTGAATCTCATGATTGGCAATAAACTGACTTTGTGCCGCATAGAACCGGTGAGACTTACCACCGCCACGGGCAGGCGGTCCCCCTCTTCCGTCGAAGAAGATTGCTTTGATTCTGTTCTTCTCACAAATTGCTGACAGTTTTTCTTTCGTCTTGAATATTGACCAGTTCGCTTTCAGGTATCCCCCATCTTTGGTTCCGTCAGAAAAACCCAGCATAATCGTTTGTTTATCCTTACGTTGAGAAATGTGGGATCGATATTCAGAAATATCAAAAAGTTCCTGCATGGTTAATTCAGAACTATCCATTCCAACCATTGTTTCGAAGAGCGGGATTATATCAAATGTGATCTCCTGACCTTCCCAACCGCACCATCTGAAGAGACCATAAACAAAGAGTACGGAGAATATATCTTCAGAATTACTTATGATGTACCGATTGCAACCCTCTTCACCATTTTTCCGCTGAATGGTTTTTAATTGTGTGATATTTATAATCGTCTCTTTAACTATCTCATCCTTAAAGCTGTGAGCATTACATCGTGCGTTTTTATGAAGCAGGATTCGGATCAATTCCTCTTTGCCCAGTTCATCAAGACTCTCTGAGATTATTTTCTCTTTGATTAAGATCGCTTCTATTACTTGTTTGTGAATACGATGGTCTTGCCTGATATCAAGTGTCGCAAAATGGGTCTTGAAAATATTGACTTTTCCTATCAGGTTATCAAGGTTTTTCAGGTATAAGTTATGGTAATTATTTACTACCAATTTTCTTACAGCATAGAGTGGATTAATGATCTCTTCAAAATGCATGGATTTCTCAGGATCAAACATTGTATTGTATAAACGGTCCCGAAGATCGCTGAGGGTATCTTCTACCTCTTTAAACGTGAGCTTATGTTGTAAACTCTTAACATCATGGTAATAACATTTCATCAACGTCATTCGCAGTTCATCTGCCACATCCATCGTTATATCAGCTGTTACATAAGGATTTCCATCCCTGTCCCCTCCCGGCCAAAAGCCAAGTTTGATGATGCCGGGATTATCAAAATCACTATTTCTTACATTCTCTTTGATATAATCATATAGATTCCCCATTGCATGATAATATACATTTCTAAGAAAATAGATGATATTTTTTGCCTCATCGAGGGGTGTGGGTTTTTTAGAGTTAATCAACGAAGTCAATCCCAGTTGTTGCAGGGTCATGTCTATCTCATTGATTCTGTCAACGGCAATAAGCGATCTCAGCGTGTTGATGATATCCAGAACTGCAGGAGTATAGAACTGGGTAGGATGTGCGGTCAATACGATCCGGGCACTGAAGGTTGATAATTTCTCAGCTATTATATCCCAAATTTCCTGGCTGTCTACCATTTGGAAGAAATCGTTAATGGAGAGATCGTCGCTAAGTTCATGCATTTTTGTAAAGGCAGCATCTTCCACACTGTCATACAGGACAACCTGTCTTTCAACAAAGTGTATGACCTTAAACATGAAATCCGTTTTCTCCTTCTCTGTCTCAATGTTAGCATAGTTGCTAAAAAATGAATCAAGAATCTTCACCGGATTTTCTCCTGCTTCAAGACCTTTTTTACAAACCTGATAAAGCATTGGAATGAGCATTCCGATGTTACTCCCTTTGCTGTAAGGCAGGTTCAGGAACAAGCTGTTATAAATATCGAACTTGTTTCTAACCGATTTTTCAAACTCTTCAACTTGCTTTGATTTATACATACAGTTAGTTCTAATTTTCTTTTTTACTTCCAGGGTCTAAAGAAATACTGCAGGGTCATCCAGGAGAAGGATAGCCCCAGGCATCGAACGCGAATTTAAACTCCCTCTTTACAAGCTCCATCTGATAAGGGGAAAGATTCAATTTATTCCCCTTGAAGCCCCTGGTCTCTTCCACATGTTGTTCAACCAACTTTAGCCCCAGTTCACGTTGAGGGAAGTTGAATTTCAGGTATACCTGCTCTAACTCCTTAACCGGATCAGCCATCAGATCCTCATATCTCATCTCATACAAATTTCCGGGAGGAACTTTATCACGATCATCGAGGTACTTTTTCATCAAAGCCCGGTAGACATATATCATGTTCTCCTCCACCAGCTGATCGGTGATTGTGTGATATTCCAGCTTGGGGAGAAGTTGCATTAAGAAGTGCAGCGTTGAGGAATAGACCTCTGCAGGATTGCGATGGATAAAGATAAACTTTGCATCCGGAAAGATCTTCAGGAGTTGTGGGATCCGGCCTGTGTTTGGAGGATTCTTGGATATGAACAGGTTACCACTGGTGTTCCTGATCGCTTTTTTTATCAGCAAAGAGTACTCCTCTCCCCACTCTTCCAACATCTCCGGTGGCAACTCGGTAAATTCAATATACCTGTTGTAAAATTCCTTCGTTTTTTTGGGAAATAACCAGAAAAAGTAGTAGGATACCGGCACCTTCATACCCAGTGTAAATTCCTCTTCTTCAGGATATTCAGCATCCAGTTCAATAGAATCAGCAAGCCGGTTGGGAGGTAGTGCAAGCTTCAGGAACAGCTCAAATAACCGTCGTCCAACCCTATTCACCATGTTATTCGGGAAGAGACTCTGGAAGGTAGTCACATAAGCCATTTCCGGATTTCTCGTCACCAGGTTGTGAAGGTGGGTGGTGCCGCTGCGCCAGTGTCCGATAATGAAAACAGGCGGGTGTTCAATTGTTTCCAGGCGAATCTTCGGGTCGATGTATTTTTTCTCATAAAATCGAAAAGGGGCGTTTAGAAAATTCAGCAGGTAACTCCCCAGCACCTTGGGATAATATTTCGGATGGACAGGGTATTTCCAGAAGAGTCTGTCCAGAATCCGGAAGGAGAAGCCCGGTGCAGGTGGGACAAAGATGGAGAAGTATTGTCGTAATTTTCTTTCCTGTTGATTCATTTCAGCCTGTACTGGAGGATCAAACGATAAATATAGAAAGAAAAATGCGTATCTTTATATAATCTAAACCCATTTGTCATGAAAATAAAACTTCTATTTATTGTTCTTATTACCTCCGTCCCTGGATTTTCCCAGAATGGGTTGGAGTCAATCTATTCCCAGATAAGCGTAAATCCTGCTGCATTGGATTTTGATTCTACAATTGTGAATCAAACAATTACCCTTCAGACAGTTGTTAAAAACACCGGTTTCGGTTTGTTAACTGTGACCGACATTACCTCCAACAAGCCTGTCTTTGATGCCTCTCCAACAACGTTCACCCTAATTGACAACCAGGAACAGATCGTGGAGGTGACCTTTACTCCTGATATGGCAAGTTCATTTTACGCAACTCTTTCCATTTTGAATGACTCTCCTACATCACTGGTGGAGGTGATATGTACCGGAGTTGGACGATGGCCGTTAGGGGTGGATCTGCTGAAACAGGAAGCAAAACCATTCACCATTTATCCCAACCCCGTCTCAAATCGACTTCTTCTCACGCTGAATCTCTCAGAAGAGGAATACATTGCGATTGATATATGCAGCCCGGATGGAAAGAGGAAACAGTTAATTAACACATTGTATCACATTGGATCACACCAATTGGATCTTTCATCAGGTATCCAGGATCTGGCATCCGGCATCTATCTCCTTCAGATCAGGATTGGGCAGAAAAGTTATTCTGAAAAGCTGATTAAATTTTAAGACCATCCAATCTCAGATCTGTGCTTATTGTTTCCGTATATTTGTCATCTCATTTTGTATAAAAACCATTCCAGGTATGAATAGACAACTCGCTCTCAGTACATGGGTTACCATCTGCTTGATTATTTTAATGGGTGGCATTTCATCAAGTTCAAACGCTCAAAACCTCCCTCCTCTTGAGGTAACCATCTTTGATTCGACGGCTACCCATGGGTACTATTTCATCACCCTTGTAACCAATGAGGCCCCCTATCCCTATGATAATCCACAGTTGATCCTCGACCGGTTTGGCAGGATTGTCTACTCCCGGGTTTTTTCGGGAATCCCTATCGGTATCTCCATTACCTCAGATTTCAAGATCCACGACAACGGGTTGATGAGTTACTTTTCGCGCTATGGCGGACAGTTTTACCTCATGGATAGCACCTTTACAGTGATTGATTCGATTGGGTCGGCCAATGGATATCCCATCGACTCTCACGATCTGCTGATCCTTCCTGACGGACATTACATGTTGATGGCCAAGGAGTTGAGAGTCATGGATATGAGTTCATACTATTGGTTCGGTCCCAATGGGAACCTACCGGGAAGTACAACCGCAGAGGTGACCGGTGTTGCAATCCAGGAGTTTGATGAGAACAAAGATCTTGTTTGGGAGTGGCTCGCACACGATCATTTCAACATTGAAGATGTTGATACAGCCTGGCTGAAAGGCCCTGATAAAGTCGACTGGACCCACTCCAATGCCATTGAGGTGGATACGGATGGTAACATTCTTCTTTCATCACGCCATTTCAACGAGATCACAAAAATCAACCACGAGACTGATTCAATCATCTGGCGATTGGGAGGAAAAGCAAACCAGTTTACCTTTACCAATGACACACTTTGGTTCAAAGGCCAGCACGATATCCGGCGCATCAGCAATGGTGAGATCACATTGTTTGATAATGGCAAATTGCACACTCCTCCCCTGGCCCGCGCATTAAACTATTCGCTGGATGAGACCAACCTGATTGCCACCCTGGAGTGGGAGTACTTTTATGACAGCGCGGTTAACAGTATGTCATGGGGCAGCTACCAAACACTTGAGGATGGCAACCGGCTGATTGATTTTGGCAATATTCCCGATGGATATCCCTGGATGGCTTTGGTCAAACCGGATAAATCGGTGATTATGGAGATTACAAATCAGGACTCCTACTCGAGTTACAGGGCATTCAACTACGAAACTCTCCCCTGGGCTTTCGACCAACCCCTGGTTGACTGCTACAAGCAGGGCGACACCTGGTACCTGGAAGCTGAGCCGGGACATCCCGAATATCTTTGGTCCACTGGTGCCACCACCTCATCGATCCCCATTACCTCTTCCGGGGAATACTGGGTATCAGTTCCTCACGGAGATGGTTTCATCCGCTCCAGGTATATCGAAGTCACCGATCCTTTAAATCCATGCCTCTATCTGAATACGGAGGAGCCAATTGCATCCGGTACAATCACCCTGCAATGCGTCCCAAACCCAGTCTCATCCAGATCCGTGATCAACTTCAGCATGCCTTCCAGACTCCAGGCATCCTTGAGTTTGACTGATATGCGGGGCAAAGAGCTCTTTTCAACACCTGCAATCATTTATGAACCTGGGAATCACACCGTCCCGTTTGATGCAACATCACTGACAAAAGGTGTCTACATTCTCCGGTTACAGGCGGGCAGTACAATTGTTATTCAGAAGGTTGTGGTGTTATAGTAATGCATATCTTTTCCGGCACTTTTGACATCGCATACTCTGCCTGGGCGGAAATCGTAAAACTGAATTGGCAAGATCTACTTTTATGAAAAAGCTATCCCTATTCCCTTCAATTATTCTATTATCGCTTTTCATCCTCCTCTCCATTGGATGTAAAAAAAATACAACGACCTACAATCCCCTACCTCCCCCCGGGGTGGAACTTCCCAATATCCCGGCTGAAATGATGACTCTCTCAGCTATCAGCTATGTTGATGAAGGTCTCCCAACTCATGTTGTAACAGAGTCTATCAAACATCTGCTGACCGACTCTTCTCTTGCTACCGCAGGAAAATGGCAACTGGCCTGGGGACCCGGGATCTCACCTGGCAACAGAAACCTGGTATTCGTGGCCAAAAAACCTGAGAAGGAGGGAACTTCCTACGCCATTGCAATCAGGGGTACAAGTGTAAAATCTATCGGGGATATGCTCGAGGATATCATTGCCTTTTCGCTGGTACAGTTTCCTTATGGGGAGGCAGGTGATTCGGTTGCCAAAGGAATGATGGAAGGATTTACAGCCCTCCTTCTCACGAAGGATTCGATTAAGGGAACAACCCTTAAAGAGTTTCTGCTTTCTATTTCCAGTACAACTAAAATTCCACTGTATGTCACCGGACACAGCCAGGGAGGTGGACTGGCTCCTTTAATGACTTACTGGCTGGTAACCAATGAGCAATTAAAAGATAAGTTTACGATTGAAACTTACGCTTTTGCTGGGCCCGGCATCGTAAATAAGAGTTTCAGGGACAATTTCATGAGTGCTCTTCCTTCGGATGCCTCCTTCCATATGCTGGTAAATCCTATCGATGTGATACCCTGGATCTGGACAGATCTGCCAGGAATCACAGCGAACAACATTCCTGTGCCAGTTCCCCTTATTTACCAGGTTGGGTTGTCAATAGCACAGGGAGCACTGAATATTGCGGGGATAACCTACTACAACATCACCGAACCGGATACCATAGGGCGTATTCCTATCACACCTACCGTTCCGGGAATTGATCCCTCCAACGCCCTGCAGTGGTATAACTACTGGTGGAAGATGCAGCACAAGCATGACAGCTACCTTGTTATTATGGGTGTGAAGCCTTTGAAACCTATCTAGATGCTGGATCCTGGATGCTGGATGCTGGATGCTGGATTCTGGTTGCTGGATGCTGGATAACTGGCTAACTGGATTTTGATTCTGTGCCCTGTGCCCTGAGCCCTGTGCTCTTAGCCCCTATCTCTTCACTGAGATTTGAGACTCTCATAGCACCACTACTTTTGTCACTTTTACTCCTCTCTTAGTAAAGACTTTCAGCAGGTAAATCCCTGGTTTAAGGTGTGAAATATCAATCTTTGTTTCGACTTCGTTGATTCCTAAAATTGAGTGTATTGATCGACCTGAATAATTCATGATCTCAAGACTTTCAATAATAGTCTCACTGGAAATCTTTAAAGTCTCAGATGCCGGATTTGGAAAAACGGAAGTTACTGATTCACCAGGACTCAAGGAGGATGTAATCAACATACTAATTGTATCAGACCATGAACTACACCACGAAGTCTGATCATATGCAATGATATAGTAATATACTGTGGTCCCCACAGGCGGTAGATCTGTATTAAAAAAGAAGGTATCATATACCGGACCACCTATCTCGTGGAAGGAACCCATAGGGTCAAATCTCCTATAAATGTAATATTGATGAGTTGTCTGAGCTGCCTCTTCCGGTTCATTAACAACATCATTACCATTCATGGTTGAATCGGGTATCAGAATATGAAGATTAACGAGGTAAGCACCATTCTGTGACTGGTTCATTGCATCAAATTGCGGAAAATGTCCATATAACGAGGTTGTTTGTGGCCCTGAATCATCTGATGAAATTTTCGGGTATGCATTTCCCGGTTCATTGCCCATTGGCTGAACAAAAACACCCACCATTTTCCCTCCCAGGCCACGTACACTATCGAGAGAAATCCCAAATTCCCAATGGTCATCTCCGGTGGTTGAGATAAGCCCGGTTGTGGCATGTTCGGTTTTGGTTTCCCAGTCAACAACGTGGATCCGATATGGCCATGTTCCGGTAAGTCCATCAGGAACATGGTGAAAGTCTATGGAGTGAAGGATTGTATTAGGAAATGCAGTCAAATCAAAAACAGAACCGTAAATCCAATCAAAAGCTTGCGTTACAGACCATACTGCATTTCCATTATGCATTTCAAGTGAATCGGGTACCCAATATTCCTCAATCACCTGGCAAAATGGTGGACTCCATGTTAATAAGACATCCTGCCCGACAAACATCCCTTCGAGATTCGAAGGCGGATAGCAATGTATGTCTACTATAATATTATCTACATCCCAGGAAGAGATATTCGCACTATTTTCTCCGAAAACCCTGAACCTGACCTTCAGATCATCCTTTCCGACATCTGTGAATTCATGATGCCGGTTCTGCCAGTCAAATGACCCGGTATTGACAATGGTATCAACAATATGCCAGTATCCGTTATAAAAGATACCCGCTTCAAAAAACTCAGTACCGGAAGATGTGGAATCATTCAGCCTGATATCATAATCCAAAGTGATATAAAAACAATTATATGCATAGGAGCTCAACCGCCAGTCACTTGCTGTCATCGTAAGGTCATAATTAGTCGAAGCTGGGTTCCCGTTAAATGAAGCCTGTGGCGGAGGATTTCCTTCAGTAATATTCAAATCCCAATTTCCCTGATTTGGAAAAAACGACCAAGTCCAAGGATCGATATAACCATAGTTCCATTTTTCCGCGAATGGAAAAGTACAAGCACAAACAACCATCATTTCATCTGCATAAACAGGTTCGGATTCATCTGTATACCCAGGGTAACCATATGGCCCAAGATCATACCAGGCAGTAACTGAATAGATCCTGGGGCCGGAAAGAATAGCGAAGTCATAGCACCACGTAGTATCCTGATTGGTTACCTGCGCAATGAATACGCCATCTCTGTATATACGGTATCCTAACAAACCCTGGTGTGATCCAAAAATTGGTTTCTGCCATGTGATATATGCATAGCAACCTCCTCCTCCTCCTGCAATTGGATTGTAGGGTGGATAAAGGGTATAGGATGGAGTCTGTGCGGAAAGCATCAATCCCCCAAACAGAAGCAGGATCAACATGATCCTTCTGGCGGATGTTGATATGAAAATTCGTGAGTACATGAAAAAATATATTGTGGATGAACGGAAGAGTATGCTATGGGCATATACTTACCCGACCCAAATATATAATAAAAACCTTAAAAATGCAAATAAATGCGCGATACGCGATGCGCGATACAGGATACATGATGCCAGATGCCGGATGCCGGATAACTTGATGATTGAACCCAGGCTCTGGGCTCTGTGCCCTGAGCCCTGAGCCCTTTGTCCTTTGCCCTGTAACATGTATAGAGGTTATCTGTTGTTCCGGTTAACTTCCGGCAAACGGTGTCCCAAAGATGCCTACTGCAAGTTCTGCCCAAATAAGGAGGAGGATTGCCACAAGAGCCACAGACAGAACAATCCGATATTTAGCTCTTTTTACTTTTCGTATAATAAAATCAAGGGTCAGCCCGGCACTCAGTAAGAGGCCAGCAGCAACAATAAAATCAAACAGGGTCCACCTGACTTCATCTGTAAACTGCATTGCTGTTAAAGGTATGAGCAACAGGAGGGCGACAATGGCTATTATGATGATAAGTCTTTTGTTTTTCATTATTATAAATGTTTTGTAAACCATACGTTTAACATTAACGATGAAAGATAATTGCTTATTATTTCCATTGATATATTTTATTTGTAATAAGTCTAAATTAATTGTAACTTTGCGTCTCATTAAAAACAAAAAAAATGAAAAAACCGATAATACTTCATACGATTATGATGTTGTCCATGCTTATCCTCATACTGTCAGGATGCAAGAAGGATCCGGCAACTGTCACACAAGATCCGCCTTTGGAGCTCCAGGAGCCCAACATACCCGGTATCATGATGACACTATCTGCAATTAGCTATGTGGCCGAGAAATTAGAACCCAAGATCATCAGGGATTCTATTGACATTCTGCTGAATGACAGATCCTTAGGTACAAGAGGATTATGGCAACGTGCCTGGGGTCCTGGAATTTCAAGCAACATAGCAAACTCGGTTAACCTGGTTTATGTCGCCAGGCTGAATACCCTGCCAAATCCAACTTATGCAATAGTCATCAGGGGTACTAATATGGCCAATAAAATCGACAGCGCCCAGGATGTAGATGTTTTTACCCAAGTCCAATTTAAATACGGTGAAACCGGAGATTTGGTAGCCAGAGGTGCAATGAACGGACTAGATACTCTTCTCCTTACAAAAGATTTCGTAACAAAGAAAACCCTTGAAACATTTCTGGACTCTATTAAAAGAACTACGAAAACTACTCTTTTTATAACCGGACACAGCCAGGGTGGATATCTTGCCCCTCTGATGGCATATTGGGTAATGAAAGACACAAGCTTCAAGGATATGTTTACAGTAAGAACTTATACCTTCGCAGCACCGGGAATAGTGAATAAGCAATTCAAGGATAATTTCATGACTACCCTTCAACAGCAAAGCGGATCAATCAAGATGATAGTCAACTCACTGGATGTAATCCCCTATTTTTGGACTGATTTACCTGGTATCATAGATAAACACATACCTGTAGCCGTTCCTGCCCACTTTTCAGACATATATACGTTAGCTGAAATAGTGCTAAAGGGAAATGGAATAACCTATTACAACGTCGCACCGGATTCCGCGATCGGGTCTATTCCCGTCATTCCCCCGCAACAACCTCAAACCAAAGAAGATTCTATTGCGTATTACAAGAAGTGGGCGGAAGTAGAGCATTACCACAATAACTACCTGTATCTATTAGGGGAGCCACCGTTGCCTTTCTAAATAAGCCTGCGGCTGATGGAGGCTTCGCCTGATGGAGCCTTCGGCCTGATGGAGGCCTTCGGCCTGATGGAGCCTGCGGCTGATAAATCTTGAACCTTGAACCTGTTAAACTACTTGGTTTGAAAATCCCATATCGGCGAAGCGCCTAAAAGGTGTTCTACAAAGTAGTTCCAGCGCCTCTTCACCACGTATTCGGCATAGTTGCCTTTGTAGCTGTGGCCCTGGCTGGGAACAATCAGCATATCGAAATCCTTGTCGGCTTTGATCAGGGCTTCAGCCAGTTTAAATGTAGCTGAACCGTTGACATTGTTGTCAAGACCGCCGTGTATCAGCAACAGCTTTCCCTTCAGGTTGGGAGCCATAGTGATGTTTGATACCAGGTGATAGGTGGAGTCAACCGGCCATCCCATATACATCTCCGGCCACCAGGCCTTCTCCATCCTGAAGTCGTGATCTGCTGAAGTGGATACCGCCACTTTATAGAAATCAGGAAACTGTAACATGGCATGTGCAGCATCGTAACCACCTGCCGAACGTCCAAAGATCCCTACACGTGTAGTGTCGATCCACAAGTACTGTTCGGCCAGTTGCCGGATGGCCAGTACATGGTCCAGAAGGTTCATCCCCATATTCTTGTAAGATACATCATGGAAGGACCTGGAGCGTCCGGATGTACCCATTCCGTCAACCATGACCACCACAAAACCCAGCTCTGCCAGTGCCTGGTTGTTGATACTCAGTACTCTGGAAAAATACCTGGGAAACATCTGGGTATGCGGACCGGTATATGAATGATCAATGATCGGATATTTCTCTTCCGGATCAAAATTGGTTGGTTTCCAAAGAGCACCGTAGATCGTGGTTTGCCCATCCCTGCCTATGGCAGTAAATAGCTCCGGCGGACTCCAGTTCATGGCAACCAGATCAGTAATATCGGCTTTTGAGATCTCCAACAGCAGTTCTCCGGTTTTCGTCTCTCTCAATCTTGTTCGTTCAGGATATGCTGCCGTTGAATAGGTATCAACGAAATAACGCTTATCCGGTGAGAAAGAGATCCGGTGATGGGCATCTTCCGGGGTAAGTATTATAAGGCCTCCTCCATCAAGAGATGCACTGTACAGATGCTGATGGTAAGGGTTTCTGCCCTCCTCTTTCCCGGCAGCGGTAAAAAAGAGGGTTTCCGACTCCTGGTCGATGTACAGCAGGTCGTGAATATAATAGTCACCCTGCACGATTGGCTGAATAGAGTGATCCTCCAAATCCACTGTATAGAGTTGCCTCCAGCCGCTTCGTTCAGACGCTACAATCACCTTTCCTGCCTTTTCAGCCAGCCAGTAGGCAAAATTGTCGATGTTCGTTTGACTTGAGTCCGTAAATAGTGGGGTGACAATCCCATCCGTCAGATCTATCTTCAGCAGGTACTCTTTCTGATATCCCCGCTCTGCGTAATTTGCATAGATCAGATTCGTATCTTCCGACCATCTGAAAGAGACCGGATTAATATGAGTAGCTCGGGGCAGATCAGGGATAACCTCTTCTCCTGTTGCTATGTTGAACAGGACCGGGAGCATATAAATCATGGATGTATCTCCGGGCGATCCCCTGTAGTAAGAGAGCAATCGTGGCCGATAGAGGGTATCCACACTCCAGTCAAGCAGATACATCTTCTGAGCACTCCTTGTATCACAGATGTATGTCTGGATCCATCGGGAGTCAGGTGACCATGTTACGTCAAAGCGTTCCTGTCGGTCTCCGCCCTCTCCCTCCATCAGGTCATACCAACCATAATAGCTTGCATATTCATAGTTCTTTCGTCCCGCAAAGCTCAATTGCCTGATCACAGATGAATCAACCGACCGTATATAGAGATTAAACGAATCGGTGTATGCGATCCAATTGCTGTCGGGTGATACAGCCTCATTTGGTGTGCGTTCCATTTCTTTCACCTCTTGTACAATCTCCAGAATATATGTATCCAGATCCAACTGATACAGTTTCTCTTTGACCTTGAAGCGGAGAGTATCCATATAAATATATTCAACTGAATTAAACAGGAGAGAATCGGGTCTCACTACTCCGCCCAGCTCTTCGCTAAGCGTTTTTGCCAGCCGTTCATGATCAAACAGCTCTGTTTTGCCGGGAGGGTTAAACGTTACCTTTCGGAAGGTTTTTCCGTCACGGCCCGTCGACAGATACCAGAAACCGGTACTGTCGGAAAACCAGTGAGGAGTAATTCCCAGGTTAAACACCTTCTGGTTGTCCAAATTATCCCAAAGGAAGCTAACGGCTCTCTGATAATCTTCTTTAGTGATTGTTGATTGAGCCTGAAGACCAGCAGCTGAAGCAAAACCAATGAGAAGGGTATTGATGAGGAAACGGGAGAAATTTTTCATGTCACCTGCCTATTATCCTGAACTCCGTCCGTCGGTTATTTGCCCGGCCTTCGTCCGTATTATTGGTATCGATCGGATTGGAGAACCCATACCCGGCATAGGTCATCCGATCAGGAGAAATGCCATTGGTTACAAGGTAATCAAAGACTGCTTTTGCCCTGTTTTTGGATAGCTCCAGGTTGTGCTCTTCAGACCCGACAATATCGGTATGGCCGCTGATCTCAATCCTTAAAGCTGGATTAGTCTGAAGAAGTTGAAGGAGTTTTTGGAGTTCGATGTAGGATATAGGTTTTAAGTCATATTTGTCCGTATCAAAAAAGATGTTTCTCAGCACAACCGTCTCTCCTACTTTGATTGGCTGAAGCGGAATATTTTTCAGAAATGGCTTTGCCTGATCCCTGATGCCTGTGAGGAAAAAATTGTCGGAATAGAAGAGGTAGCCTTCACGCGAAACATTGAGTGCATAGTCCCTGTCGGTGGGCAGGCAAACCAGGAAAGAGCCATCGATCGGATCTGAGACCGATTGAACAACAACTTCGTTCCGCTCCAGGTTAGTAAGCTCAAAGTAGGCTTGCAGCCTGTTTCCGCTCTCTTTGTCAAAGACAACACCCTTCAGGTAGGTGACAGGGTTTGGTTGCGCTTCATCATACAAAGGAAAGGAATAAATATCCTGCCGTCCTTTTCCTCCGAATTTATCGGAAGAGATATAGGCAATATCTCCGGTTGAATTCACGACCAGAGTGATCTCGTCGGCATAGGTATTGATCGGATAGCCAAGATTTACCGGTTCTCCCCAGGATCCGTCCAAACTCTTTCGGGTGTAGAACAGATCCAATCCTCCCATTCCCTGATGCCCTTTGGATGCAAAATAGAGGGTTTGGTCATCAGGGTGGATAAAAGGATTCTGCTCAACTCCGGCTGTATTGACCGGGTCGCCCAGATTCACCGGCAGTGACCAGTCACCATTTGGCAACAGTTCTGTCTTCCATATGTCGCTGCTACCTTTTCCGCCACTTCTTTTACTGGCAAAATAGAGTGTCCTTCCATCAGAAGAGAAAGAGGGCTGAGAATCCCAGGTTGCGGAATTTACAACCGATCCCAGGTTTCTGGGGATAGACCAACGGTCGCCCATCTTCCACGACCAGTAGATATCGCAGCTTCCATAACCATCGTCGCGCTGGCAGGCGGCAAAAAACAGTAACTGTCCGTCGGGAGAGATAGAGATCGCTCCTTCATTCCCACGAGTATTGATTGGTGGCCCCAGGTTGAAAGCATGAAACCAGGCAGTATCTGAGGAATTGTATGACAGGTAAAAATCCTCCTCAACTGCATCCGGGCCTTTAGCTACAATGGCACTGGTAGGCAGGCGTCGGGTAAAATAGAGGGTTTGCTTGTCGGAAGAGATGGCATTGATGTATTCGTCGTGGATCGTATTGATGCTGTCACCCAGGTTTTTGGGATCGAAGGGTACGGGGGATGCCATCATCTCCATACCAAAGTTACACTTGAGGATGTTCTCCTCTGTTTGCCATCGCCGGTTTGACGGTCCTTTGTTGTAGGAGATGTATTTTTCGTAATCCTGTTTTGCCTCTGCATACTGCCCAAGCAGCAGTTTGAGGTTCCCAAGGATTACATAGAGGTTGTAGTCCAGGTCGGGAAGAAGTTGAACCGCCCGGTCGTAATTGATAATCGCTTCCTCAATATTCCTTTGTTCAGCAGCCATATCTCCCAGCATTGCGTATGCTTCGGCAAAGCTGGGATCTGCCTCCAGTGCTTTCTCCAGCAAGGCATAAGCTTGTGAATATTCCCTCAGATTATAGTGCTCCCTGGCCTGAAGGTAAAATTTCTTAGCCTTTTTGGAAGCGGTTGAGAGAGACGGATGAGATTGACCCTGCAGCTTGTGACCGGCGACAAGCGACCAGTGACCTGTTACAGGTGAGTAGTGAACAGTAAATAGTGAGAAGAACAAAATGATGATGATCTTCAAGGAGAGTCTCATATCCTAAATGTAAAATGCAAAATTGCCATAAATTGCCATAAAATCTACTTCCACTCTCATACCACTTCCCCACTTCCCTACTTCCCTACTTCCCTACTTCCCTACTTCCCTACTTCCCTACTTCCCTAC
>CALCGJ010000253.1 GCA_937900965.1 uncultured Bacteroidota bacterium
CGTTCGCCGGTTCGCATATCCATACCGTCAAAGAGTGCTACCTCCAGGATCTTTGGGAGAGAAATAAAGTGGACTCCAACACTGGTGGCCGGGGCAGATCCGCCGGGGATCCAGTGAATCGTTCCGTCAAGTTCCAGTGGCATCCAGCTCCCCGCTGAGGTCTCCAGGCACCCTCCGATTGCCCAGGCGCGAGCCTCTTCCAGGGTCATCCCTTCATGACCGTAATTTTTCATCAGAAATTCCATCGCAACCTGATTACTCACCCAGGCCGGGTATCCTGTTCCGATCTTCGTACACTCTACCCCTTTGAGAAGGAATTCCTCCGGAAGTTTTTCATCATACAGGACCGAAAGTGTAGGTTGTGGGGTATCACACCGGATTCCTGCCTCAAGGATAAGCATCTCCAGTTCGTTGGCAGCAGAAGTACCCTCTTTGGTCAGTCCGCCGAGGCAAAGGTTATTGAATGTGTTGCCGGAGAGGACACCACCAACCACTCCCATAGATGCAAAGCAGTCGATCTCGGTGAACTTCATCCGCATACACTCCAGGAGCTCAATGCTCTTATCAACGTCGAGTAAGCCGGATTTCATGTCACGTTGCCACCATGGAAAAAGGACCTGTCCAACACGGCCTGGCGACAGTCCCGAGATGGTATCTTCATTCAATACCGCAACATGAAAGGTCCAGAGCATCTGCAGGGCGTCGTGGAAGTTACGTGGCGGATTGGCTGAGATCCACGAAAGTCGTTCTGCCATCTCCTTATATTCCTTTTTCTGTTGTGAATCTTTCTCCAGGGTGGCGAGCGTTGATGCTTCTTCGGCATAATTCCGGATCCATGCCTGAACCCCTTCGAGCATCACCTTTACTGCCTGATAGAAATAGAGCCGGTCCATATCGGGTTTCCCGGCAACTTCAGCAATCCCTTCATCGCAGATCTTTTTGATCCCTTCGATGCCGTATTGCAACGGATAGTAATAGTTCATTACCTCCCGCCCCTGCGGGAGCGTATAGCCCGAGTCGAACATGCAGATAACAGAGCGCATGATCGCCTCTTTCTCTTTGTAGCCGGGGACCATCTGCTCATATTTGTGACCCACATCGTCTACCGATTTGTTCTTCCACCTCTTTGCTACCTCTATCATCACAGGCATCTCTTCGACGCGAAGGCCGAACTTCCCTGCAATAGAGATCACGTTCCCAACACTCCGGGTAACATTGCCGCCACCTTGTCCCATTGTGGTAAAGGTATCGGCTGTAAGTTTCCCCGAATCCAGAGCTTCCTGGTAGAATTTATCTTCTGCTGCCATAAAAAAAGCTTCGGATAACCAGGGCATTGGGAAGGAGCCACGCAGGTACGAGGCTTTTCCCATTGTTAACAACTCTCCGGGATAAATGGTTGGGGTGAGGTGCTCAAAACCCGCTTTCAGGGCTTCTGCCCGCCTGATGACCGGGAATTCCCCCTCCAGCTCTTCCCAGCGACGGGTATACCAATAGGGGAACTCCATAGAGGCCGACGACCTGGTTTCGAAATAGCGCTCACGGGCAGCTCCGGCACGGGGCGATGGGGCAGGTTTTTGCTCACGGTTTCCGATCGCCGGGTCAGGTGCGTTCCCGTAATAATTCATTGCATCAACTTCAGACATGCTTTTTTTAGTTTCAAGTTTCAGGTTTCAGGTTTCAGGTTTTCAAAATTAATCATTTCTTTTTCATCATGGCCGCAGGCCGTCCATCAGGCGCAGCCTCCATCAACCGAAGGTTCCATCAGCCGAAGGCTCCATCAGGCGCAGCCTCCATCAGCCGAAGGCTCCATCAGCGAAGCTCCTTTATCTGTTTCCGCAGCGATTCATTCAGGTTCCCGAAATTAAAGAAGGCGATTCCATCAGCTCCGCCGGCCAAAGCGGCAGCCATAGCCTCAGTAAGGTCATTATCCTCCTGAAGTGCTGGCAGATAAAGTCCGCAAATCACTCTTGTTTCCGGGAGAAGTCGTTTGTTCTCTTCCATCACCGTTTGGATCCACCCGACAGGCATCTCATAGAAGTTATGATAGACCATAGGGAAGTAGGTATCAAGCTTCCACGAATCCCAATCCTGCCTTACCATGCTCCGCGACATCTCTGGGGTTGGAAATACAGCTGCGCTGATTTCCAGACCATGATTCTTTACCTGGTTTCGTAAGATCTCTACGGTTTGGTTCAACTGGTCTAATCGAAATGCCAGCCAGAGAGAATCGGATCGGGCCTCCACGCTATCCAGAGGATCTACTCCATATTGCTCTTTAAATAACTCCATCATCATTGGATGATACCCGTAATCAAACTGCGGAAACACCCGGTCCTGTATCACCCCATACTTCGGTTGAAGCCCGGAAGGAAGAATGGCATCCACGTACCGGATATAATCCATATGAATTCCTTTCAAACCCTTCACAGATGCCAGATCCCGGAACTTTGTCCGGAGGAACTCCTGCACATCAGGAAGAGCCGGATTCATGAACTTATAGTAATCCACATACGCTTTCTCGTTTGCCAGCGATTGACCAAGCCGGTTGTAATCTAGCCATGCCGGATCGGCATCTCCCCGGTTCATCGTCCAGATCCAGCAATGAACCTCTATACCGAATTGTGCGGACAATGATGCTACCAGGGATAAAGTGGTTGTGTCAGCACTCAGCAGGAGTCCGCGAATGCCAAGGGTATCCAATCCCATGAGCAGAGCTTCCCATTCATCGTTCGACCGGTTTCCCTGTCCCATCCATACCCAGAGATGTGGCGGAGGGAGCTGTTCAGAAAATTCAACATATCCCCACTTTTCCGGAATATGCATATTAATCACGCCGGTTGGTGACCACACCCAGTTATTTTCCTGCAGCGGCTTCCCGGTTAACGGATCTGATGCTTTATTGTATGTTGCGTTTTCTTGTTGCAAGCCCCATTGAACACGCGAAAAATTTATCCGCCAGTTTTCTCCGGGCTGCGGGGGTTGATCGATATGGGTATCACCCCGGAAGGCTCGCCATGGGATAGCGATCTCCACCGTCCACGCAGTGTCACGATCAGATGGGTCGTTCAGACTCCCTTCCAGACTGACAGCAGAACGAATTCCATCCAGGTTCCATTTAAGATTGTACTTCCCGCCGTTTTTATAGGATCTGTTCATGAACAGGTCCATCTCGGTACCCAGGGCATTGATCTCAAACTCATAGTAGTTTAGCGCATCCCCATCTGGATCTACAAACACTTCAAAGTCAGGATCATAATAAATGAGATCATCTCGTTGCGTAAGTGTTGCAAAGAGATGGGGTTCGATAAGCCGGGCCCCAATATAGAGGCAACTGTCGTCCCATGTCATCTTCATGCGTGTTTCCAGTGGGGGTGTTGGCCTGATCGCACCCTCTATGTCTGTAAAAGGTTCAGACCACGGGATATCACGCCAGGCCGGGTCGGAGAGGTTGCCGTCAATGGTGATGCCGGTGAGTGTTCGAAAACAGGTGTAGTGGCGGGTGGCCGGTTGTGATTGTAAATCGAACCTGCAAATCAACAATACCAGATTGACTAAAAGGAAAGCGCAACAGGATCTATTCAAAACAGGAAGATATTTTGAGCAAAGATGCGAAAAAAAGAGAAAAAGATATCTTATTTTGAGCAGACCTCGTTAAACATCTCCACCAGTTTGTAGAGGTCATCACCCCGACAGGTTGAACTGTTAATGGATTCAACCACCATTGGGCACTCTGAAAGATAATCCCGTAACGATTCACCAAAATCATTTTTCCCGGGCTGGAAAACCTTCCCTCCACTTTTCTGCAAAAGAAATATCTCGATCGATCCTGGTGTCTCCTTCAATATCGGATCAGGAGATTCCGGATTGTTTTCCACATAGCCGCTATAATCGTAGAATTTGAATAATCGCAGCTTCCCGTCAATGATCAGTCGTAAAAATATATCCTGATCGTGCCTGAATCCTGAAGGGGAAGCTTGAAGTGAGTTTGTCATGGAAACCATCCTGACCGGCGTAGATTTGTATTCAAAGCAATACTCCCTGACTTCACCAGGACGCAGGGTTTGAGCTTGGTTTAATGAATCGAACCAGGTTATTTTCCATTGTAACTTTTCATAGTTTGGAGTCCTGGCGAACAATCCAACAGGGATACGGAAAACAACGTGGATGGTATCTCCAGAATTGGTAATGAAACATCCTTTTATTTTCGCTGCAAAAGATGTGATTGCAAAACAAATGAAGAGGAGGGTGAGAATGACATTTTTATTCATTTTCAATGTAATCAGCTGCAATTCATTCAGAGGATCCGTTTTTCTCCTCAGGTGGCAGGTAGTATCCTTCGCGTGACAGCAAGTGATCGAGGTTAGCAACTCCGTAAACAACAATGGCTGTCACTGTTGCTGTATGTTCCTGGTACTCGGCAATACTTTTGTTGAAGAGATCTCTCTCGGTATGCCAGATCTCCCGGTAACTGAAATTGTATCCTTTAGGATCTCCTGTGCCGAAAGTCATTGTTGGGACTCCTTCAACGGCAAATGGGCCGCTGTCGGTTCCCCAGGCTTTCTCAGGGCGTTTTCGGGGTTTACGTTTCTCCATCACAAAAGGAAAATCGAGATTGATTGCATTCAGTGGTTCGCAGATATTCTCCATCTCTTTCCACATGGCTTCCGAAACACTTATTCCGGTAGGAACTGTGGGACCGCCATCACGGTTGAACATGTTGGAGATCTTGTCAAGGTCATCTCTGTTTCTTTCTATCCAGCTTGTCGAACCCAGGAGGCCAAACTCTTCACCCGCCCATAAACAGACAAGAATTGTGCGTTTGGGTTTCCCCCCAGCCTTCATGATCAGTCGCGCAGCCTCCATTGCAGGTGTGGCACCCGAACCGTCATCCACAGCACCTGTAGCTACATCGTATGAATCCAGATGCCCCCCCATGATTACATATTCATCAGGGTATTTTGTGCCTGGAATGATCCCGATCACGTTATGGTATTTCACCGGGCCCATCTTAAAATGATTTCGTATATCAAACTCCAGCAGGAAATTTTGCCTCTCCCTGGCCATCTGTTCAATGATGGCATACTGGTGTTCATCCAGCTTGATATCGGGTATGGTTGGCAGTGTTTCAAATGTCATGCTGTCCAGGTTCTTCCTGTCGTAAAGTACTCTGATGGGAACAGGTGTCGACTGAATGATGCCCAGGATCCCGGCCTCTCGCATTTGACTGTAGAACAGGGCAGGTTCTTCCACGTAAGCCTGTATCTCTTTTTCCGGCAGCGAGTCTGCTTTTTCGCGATTGTAACGACGGATCTCGCTGTTTTCCTTTGAAATTTCTTCATTCAACGCAATTATGGAGTCACGTTTCCTGTCTCCGGTACTGGAATAATCGATTGGGAAACCGTCACTCTCACCCGTGATTAATACCCATGCACCCTTCAATCTGCCTTTCATCATGTCAAATTGTTTCAGCGTTTTGGGTTCCATCAACACATGCCCGGTTTGCATCCCTTTGGTTCCGGCAGTATAGGAAGGGGTTGCAAAATGCAGATTCATTCCGTCGACAGACAGCATTCTGCCAAACCAGGGCCCGCGGTTGAACCCAACCGGTAACTCACCGGCCTCATCCATCACCACATCCAATCCCCACTCCCGAAACTTATATGCAGCCCATTCAGCAGCGTTTTCATAAGCATCAGATCCGATTGGCCTACCACCAAACCGATTACACAGGACATCGAGATGATCCATGGTTCGGTTGTCTGTTTTTCCGATCCCGATGATCTTCGTGACTACTTTATCGTATTGTGCAAAGGATGAAGACACAGAAAATATCAATAACATCATCCATGCAAATGACATGACTCGTTTCATAAAAAGATTACTGATTATGTGGTTGGCTTAATATTGGCCACTAAGATACAAATAGAATTGTTATATCCCGATTGGTGTAGAGGGGGTATCAGGGTTGGGAGATTCAGTGTCAGAAGCAGTACCTGTAACAGTATCAGCAGCTGCAGCAGTAGAATCAGGTGAAACATCAGTAGCAGCATCAGGAACAACATCAGCATCAACATCAGCATCAACATCAGGAACAACGGTGGTGGCAGCGGTAGGAGGGGGAGGGCTCTTCTCTTTAAACAATTTAACCCGAACCGCAGTAGGGCCTTTATGGCCCATCTCTACTTCAAAGGTAACGGCATTACCCTCTTTAATGTCTTCAAGTACATTGTTTATATGCACGAAAACACCCTCTTTACTTTCAGAATCCTTGATAAATCCAAACCCTTTTGAGTCGTTAAAAAAGGAGACAGTACCCTTTCTGATCGGATCGTAGCTTTCTTCAGAATCGCGGTTTGGGACACCGATTTCGATGTCTTCCAATTTGATAACCCTCTTTTTACTGGGATCAGGTCGTGTATCAGTAATCATTCCATTCTCGTCGACATAGGCAATCATGTCGTCAGGACTACCAGTTTTATCGTTATCTTTCCTGGCCAGCCTCTTCTTCTCCTTCTCCTTCCTCTTCTTCTCTTTTTTGTTTCTTACCTCTTTTTTATTGAATGTTTCCTGCGATCTGCCCATATAAAAGTTTTTGCATTATAAGTTCTATAGATTCTCTGTTATTCTGTTGCTTGTACATTAATGGCTACCAAGCCTTTATCGCCCTGCTTGATTTCAAAAGTAACCTCTTGCTCAGGCTGAAGTCCAGCGTAAGAATTTACTAAACCAGTCCGGTGAACAAAAATATCTTCGCCAGTTTCTGATTCAATGAAGCCAAAACCTTTAGCTTCGTTATACCATTTTACTTTACCTTTTGTCATGATTAATAATTCTAAAAATTTGATTAATGATGTTGAAGTTAGGATTTACAAAGGTGATCCGTATTTTTGCAAAGGTACGTTTTTATTTTCAGTAACATATACCTTTGCATGAGATGAGCCATTTCGATGTGATAGTTGTTGGAGCCGGACCTGCTGGAATAGTTGCAGCGGGAAGCGCTGCAGAGTCGGGCGGCAAAGTGCTGATACTTGAGAAAATGCGCCAGGAGGGACGTAAATTGTTAATCACGGGAAAGGGGCGATGTAACATAACAAACAATGATGAAATTAGTGATTTCATCACACACGTCCATCCCAATGGCCGCTTTCTGCGAAACGCCTTTTCACAATTCTTTTCCGAAGAAATATTGGTATTACTCCTTAAATACGGTGTAGAAACAACCATGGAAAGAGGTGGACGATATTTTCCCTCCAGCAATAAATCTGCTGACGTGCTGAAGGCTTTGCTGAAATGGGTCGACGAAAAGAAAGTAGAAATACGGTGTGGCTTCAGGGTCGAACAACTGATGGTTGAGAATAATACCATTTCTGGCATTCTGGCAAACGGAGAGGAATTCAGAGCCAGAAAGGTCATCCTTGCGACAGGTGGCAACTCTTATCCCGCCACCGGCTCCAATGGTGAGGGGTATAAATTGGCCGGAAAAGCCGGGCACTCCATTGTACCCGTAAGGCCTGCCCTTGTGCCTTTGGAATCTGAAGGAAACGTTGCTCAAAGACTTCAGGGCCTCAACCTTAAAAATGTCAGAGCTGTAGTCTGGGTAAACGACAGGAAAGTGGGTGAAGATTTTGGAGAGATGCTGTTCACACATTTCGGTCTGTCTGGTCCGATTATCCTTACGCTGAGCAGGATCGTGGTGGATGAATTGAATCTGAACAACAAAGTGGAAATCACTGTTGACCTGAAGCCTGCACTAGATGAACAAAAACTCGATAACCGGTTGCTCCGCGACCTGAATGAGCATGGGAAGAAGCGGATTGCCAACATTTTTCGTTACTGGTTACCTGCCACCATGGTTCCTGTTTTCATTGACCTTTTAGGATTTGATCCTGAAAAAGAGTGCCACCAGGTCTCCTCAAAAGAGCGAAAGCAGATCAGGCATCTGCTTAAAAATCTGCGTTTCAGGATTACAAATCACCGCCCGTTTAAAGAAGCTGTCATTACCGCTGGTGGTATTTCAACCAGTGAAATTTCGAATAAAACAATGGAATCAAAGTTGATTTCCGGACTTTATTTCGCTGGTGAAATGATAGATTTGGATGCCGATACAGGTGGCTATAACTTACAGATAGCATATTCAACAGGATGGTTAGCGGGTAATTCCTGCATGAAACAGATTGAGCCGTGAAAACAATTTTAAGTTATCTTCTTACACCCATCTTTCACATCTATTACCTCCTGATGTTATTGATGTTTCATCCGATACAGGTTGGCGCCCTGTTTTTCTTCGGCGATCGGGCACGAAAAAGAACTGTTGATATATTAAATTTTTTCCTGGTTTACGGCCTGTACCTGATGGGTTGCAGGATTCATTTCTCGGGATTTGAAAAGATCCCTGACAACAGGCCTGTGATCATCATTTCCAATCATCAGAGTATGTATGATATCCCGGCGGTTGTCTGGGGATTCAGAAAATTCTATCCCAAATTCATCTCCAAAATTGAACTCTCCAAAAACCTGCCAAG
The DNA here is from genome assembly GCA_937900965.1 of uncultured Bacteroidota bacterium. Taxonomy (GTDB): domain Bacteria; phylum Bacteroidota; class Bacteroidia; order Bacteroidales; family FEN-979; genus QYOJ01. Next base: position 8,523 of record CALCGJ010000253.1, read on the forward strand.
TATTTCACACAACCTGAAGCATGGGAAATCAGCTTTAATTGACAGGGATAGCGGAACCCAGGCAGTTAAAGAAATTTTTAAACTTGGAAAGCTGATAGAGGAGAATAACTATGCGGCTTGTATTTTCCCTGAGGGTACACGCAGCAAGACAGGAAGGGTGAAGAAATTTATGCCGGCAGGGATCAATACACTGCTTCGCGCCGCCCCTTCAGCGGTAATTGTCCCATTGGTCATTGACGGACACTTCCAGTTGATGCAGCAAGGTTATTTCCCATTGAAGTTCGGACAGAAGATTACTTACACTGTCCTTGACCCCATAGAGCCGGTGGGGGTGCCGATTGATGAACTCGTAAGCCGGGTGCAGGAGTCCATTGAGAGTGCACTGAAACTAACTTAGCCGGACCACTAATTTTCAATGAATCGTAAATTCATTCATATATTTCTTATCTTTGTTCTGAAAACTAAAAATCAAAACCCTATGAATGCAAGAAAAATTTATTTCGCACTTTTGGCAGTAGCGACTGTCTTTATAATCACCTCCTGCGGTTCTCCTGTCACCATGACAAGCTGGAAGAACCCTGCAATAAATGCCCAGATCTCGAATTTTGTTGTAATGCCATTATTTGACAAACTCGAATATGTAAAACCTTTTGAAATATCAATGGACGCTTTTTTCAACAATCAGGGGTTAAAGGCTATTGGATCACTTGATTTTCTGAACCCGAATGTAAAATATTCCATTGATGAAATCAAGCATAAATGTGACAGTGTGGGTGCTGATGCCATACTGGTATTTACCTATACCGGAACAGATAAAACACAAAATTACATTCCTCCTACCACCTATGTCGACGGCGGTTTCGGCGGCTATTGGGGTGGCGGTTACTGGGGTGGCGGCTACTACGGCGGAGGTGGCTATTACGGCGGACCCGGATATTACGGTGGACCTGGATTTTACGGTGGTAGCACGGTAACAACAGGTGGATACTGGACTACGACATCAGTTGTAAATCTGAAGTCAAGCCTGTATACCAAGGCTTCCAAAGATGCAGTATGGACCGCAGATATCTCCATCACAGATCCAAATTACGTGGATGAGGCAGCATCTATTATTGCAAAAGACATCTATTCGGATTGGCAGCAGAAGGGCATGTTGAAATTCGCCCCTGCTAAGAAGTAGTATTGTTGTAGGACAATTGCCTCCATAGTTTCTCCAATGGTCCCTGGTTATAGTACCTGAACCAGATCCAGTTTACCATTACCTGGAATTCGGTTCTTGTTATTCCTTTCATACTAAAAGGCGCGATAACATTCGGCGGTAGTAATTAATATTCTTTTTTGTACTCTTTCATTGCATCAAGTAGTTCAGATTGCTCTCCGTTTCCTACTAAAAATCTGGTTTTTATTGTTTCCCTTTTATTTAGTTTTTGCAGAAAAACAGCAAAATGTAAATGAGGGCCCGAGGACCATCCAATATTTCCACTATAACCGATTAATTGGCCAATCTGAACGGCATCTCCTTCTTTAACACGAGAGCCATTTTTCTTAATATGAGTATACTCTGTAAAAGTCCCGTCGTTGTGGTATATAAGAATATAATTATTATACTGAGCACAATCTTTTTGTTTACAGGATTTGTTATTATTTTGAATAACCTTGACAACGATGCCATCTCTTGCAGCATGAATCTCTGTTCCAATGGGCATGGTAAAATCTAAGGCATTTATGTTTTGATGAGAAAAAGCACCATTATATCCTTGCCAAACAAGATACGATACATTTTTTTTAAAAGGTAAATAATATTCAAAATCTTGATCATAATTATTTTTTGAATCGTCTCCATAATTTGTCTGAGAATTAGAGCTGAATTTATATCCCTTTTTTTTATCAATAACTTTTAATTCAGCGATTAAGTTCTTTTTACTTTTTGCAGGTAAAATGAACACTTTATTATTTCCAGTACTCGATTCCAGATTATTTAGAACGAAATCAACTTTGACAGAACAAGGACAGAATTCTTCATTATCAGCGTAAACGATATAACCATTGTTGGTTTGTTCATAGTATAATAAAATTTTATGTTCAGCATAAACAGATATTGTAAGGGCGATGAATATAAATAATAATGTATTTTTCATTTTTTGTCTTTGTAATAATTATTAGCGCCAACTGGAGTCCGTCTAAAAACCTCCAGGCCATTTTCACATTATGGTAAAATTACAAACTATTTAGGCAAAATCGATAACAATATATTTTTTCCGAAAAAGTTGCTGATATCCCTGATATAGCTCCAATGTTTTCGTTTCGTTCAATCACCCTGCCTTTTGCCGCGACGGTACACTGGGATTTGGCAGGACAGGACAAGACTGAGGCCTGAATATTGAAAAAACTTCAAGGATCTTCTGACGGATGGGAAGTTTCCGGCTTTCAGGATCTGTGGTGGAGATCTGTTGCTGCCCGCTTTCACCCAATTGTTGTTCGAGTTTTTTGTACTGATTCTTTCGTTCATTGAGCCGTGCAATCTTCTCGCGGATTTTTTCCTTGTTAATATCCGGATCCAGTCCTAACGATTCAGCGGTATCGGCTATATCGAGGGCATCGAGGTACTCACTAAGCCTGGTTTCGATGAACTTCAGGTGATCATTTATTTTTTTCTGGTTATAATTATTCTTCTTTGAGTTTTGAGCCCTGAGTTTGGTCCCGTCCGTCGCGATTACTTTGCATCCTATCAGGTCAAGATTTTTACAAATGGAAACCATTTTACGGAAAACCAGCTTGATGGCCTTGGGATTGTCTTTCCTGAAGTTGACAATAGTATTATGATCCGGAGGCTTTCCCTCTTTTGCATGCCTGACATGGGTGAAGCCAAACTCTTCAAGTTTGCAGTTATCGACAAAGGCATCTATAATCCTGAACGGTTTATCCTGTTCTATCCTTTCTTCCAGGGAAGATTCAATAAGAACAAGCTGTGAGCGGGGTCTTCCTTGTATGAAGTCCATACAATAAAGTTAACGGTTGCCAACAGCCGCCGGGCTGATACCAATTGGAGAAAGTTAGAATTGGTTGAACTCTCAATAAAAAGGGAAACAGTTATCTTTGAACATAAACCAGCCTGGCAGGCTGCAAGCTTGTTAAGTTCACTTGGATTCATCCTACAGGAATCTCTTGCCCGTATTTTAAGATCTCCGATACAACTGGATTCTGTGCGTTGAAATCGCTTTCGCGGAAAGGATGAGGTTCAATTCTGAGATCAAACCTTCTCCTGAGTTTCATTAGTTCTATTTGAGCTTTAAACGGATCAGCAAGATTTTTTATAACGATCGCTAGATCAATATCACTATCTTCATGCTGATTATCGCGAGCATAAGAACCAAAAAGAAATGCCTTCGACAACTGGTACTTGTCTTTTGGAACCGCTTTTAGGTATTCAATGAGCAGGTTTATAGTTGTGGTTTTATCCATTGTCTTAACTCTTTGATATTGTTAACCCAAGTTTCCGTAAAATCCTTTGTGCATCGACGATAGAATTCCAGTTTAAAATCCTCGTATCTGGCACTTATATTGAATGTAGTGATAACATCAAGCATATCAAGCTGTTCGCCGGAGCACTTTAATTTACCTTTATTAGCTAGCCTGGCTAAGTCATGAATGGGCTTAGGAAATTCACTAGTTACTTTAACCACTAGGGCTTTGAGAAGTTTCTCAATAACTAAATGTCCCAGGAATAAAGACCAACTGTAATCTTTTGACTTTAGAAGATTGGTCATTGTAAGAAAATCTCTGTCTGAGCTCTCAATCCAATGGTTGATACTCTTCTCATAATCAAGTTTATCTTTTCTTTCCTCCGCCATTATTATGTCGTTTATGCAAATATACTAAAGAATGCTGTATCCTGAACCGCTTGCCTTCACAACAAGATCCAATTGAACTTAACGGGCGGCTAGCAGCCGACGTGGCGGTTCTTATTCTTTTAATGTTGGTATTCGTCTCTTCATAAGTTACTTGCTTGTAGCTTACTTTGGATCACAATGGCCGACATGATCGGCTGATGGCTTGTTAAGGGGCGCTTGGTTTAATGGATGGATATCTCTAATTCTTTCCCGAGTCCTAATCTAAGTATTCTATAAAATGTTGAAAGCTGAATCTCACTTTTACCGGATTCAATTCTAGAAATATAACTTTTTTTGGTTCCAGTTTTTATAGCAAGTTCTTCCTGAGTTAAGCTTGCTTCTTTACGGGCTTCTTTGAGAAGCTCTCCTAACCTGAAAGCCATAGATTCAGCCTCAAATTTTTCTCTTGACGGAGTGCCTTTTTTGCCATATTGTTTGTCCAGATGCTCTTCAAATGTGGTTATTTCATTCATTTCTTAATCCTCCTTTTTTTATATTCAAAATATTCATTCTTCAATTTTTCAGCCAATTCGATTTCATTTTTCGGTGTTTTCCTTGTCTTTTTTGAGAAACAATTTATAACTAATACAAGATTACCTTCATCAAAAAAAGATAGCATTCTTATTCCCTTGAACGTAGTTTCTACCTTAATTTCAAAGATGCCATCAGTACCTGTAAGAAACTTGAAAAACTTACCGGGGATTTTATCAGTATACCTCACTATGTCAAGAACAAAATCTATTCGTTTTTTGACCTTAATATCTTGCTGATAATAAAAGTCATGGAAGTATGTTCCCCAAAAAATCATCTTCCTTTTCATTATGCAAAGTTAACCATATAGTTAACAATTGTCAAGTTGTAATGAAAATTTTTATTCTGGTCAATCTTTAGTTGTGTTACCAAGTGCCCTTAACGCCGTCGTAGCCTCGATAAAAATATACAAATTTAATTGAGGCGTATCCAACGGGTGGTAAATTTCCAGAGGGTGAAAGTCCCTTACGGGCGGGGGTGACGTCCCGAACCGTTAGCAAGTCATAAGGCGGCTTACCGTAAGGTATACGCTGAAGGAAGTGAGACTGCATTGGTTGGTACTGACGAACAGAACCAAACAAAGCGAGCTCATGAGCACAAATGAAATAGACAATATTGCGAATAAACCGGATATGAAGCATGACAAACCGGATGAGATAGCACAGCCTGTCAACGTCCCAATCCCATTAAATAGGGAAAGTGTTTGTCCTGTAGATCCGGCACCGATCGCTTGAAGCCCTACCTGCAGGAACACTGGGAAAGGTTGAAAGAAGAACTTGTGGCCGGCAATTATCAACCCCTAGCGGTACTGGGAGTGAAGATTCCCAAGCGCAATGGGGGAGAACGGTTATTGGGGATTCCAACGACCTCTGACCGGATGATCCAGCAGGCGATCCATCAGGAATTAAGTCCGCTGTTTGACCCGGAGTTCTCGGAATACAGTTATGGGTTTACTCACAAATATTTTTATTTCATTGGTGTTCGTGAGCTCGCTTCGCTCGGTTCGGCCGGGAAAAAGTGCCACACAGGCGATCCAACAGGCTCTGACGTACATCAATCAGGGACACCGGTGCATCGGAGACATTGATTTGAAGAATTTCTTCGATGAAGTGAACCACGACTACCTGATGACTCTGATCAAAAGGAAAGTCAGGGATTCATTGGTTTTACGGTTGATCTGGCGATACTTGCGCAGTCCGCTGGAGATTGACGGAAAATTGCAGAAGCGAAGAAAAGGTGTACCACAGGGAGGTCCGTTAAGCCCGTTACTGTCCAATATCGTTTTAAACGAAT
>CALCGJ010000254.1 GCA_937900965.1 uncultured Bacteroidota bacterium
GTTCGTTACCCGCGATCGCCTCTTTCAGATCACGGAAGAATTTATTCATGGTTTTTCCTCCAGAAACTTAAAATGTAAATAATTAAATGCTTGGGAATCTGAAAGGAATAGCCTACCGGGTGCGGGTTGTGGGCACCAGCATGGTAAATCGCGGATTGGAAATAATGATTACCATAGGACTATTCGCTTACATTCAGGCAACAAATATACGAAGGTTTTTAAATTTTCAAAAGAAATCTATAAATTCAAACAAAAAAATTCGTCGTTTCTCACTATCAACATGTGTTTAGAGAACGTATGAAGGTTCGAGGTTGCTTCACCTTCGCCTGCGGCTTCGGTTCGCAATGACACCGGCAGCGTCGGATGAACTAAGGGGCAGGTGGCGCGTGTGCTTCACACGCGCCACCTGCCCCTCCCGTTAACAAAGCCACAGTGTCATTGCGAACGGAGTGAAGCAACCTGCTGCCAAAAAACCGGTTGAAATGAATTAAAGAGATCTATTTGTACCGTGAAATAACTTTTGTTTTTATATTCGCAAGAGATACTTCAGACATCTGATCGTAAACATGTCAAAGAAAAAACAACCCCATAAGCCTTCAAAGAAAGCAGCTCTTAAGAAAACTGCTTCTAAAAAGGTTTCTGCACCAATGCAGATCAATCCGCTATGGCTGATGGCCGGACTTGTCGTTGTTACGCTTATTGCGTATGCCGGGTCATTTACAAATGGTTTTGTGGAATGGGACGATCAGCATTATGTAACGGATAACTTAATGGTTCTTAATCCTACGGGCGAGAATATAAAACTGTTATTGACCAGGATAGTGGCATTGAACTACCACCCCGTTACAATGCTTTCCCTGGCATTGAATGTCCTGTTTTTTGGAAAAGGGGCCGCATCCTTTATCATCACTAATGTGGTGATCCATATTGCCAATTCGCTCCTGGTTTTTATCCTGATTCAGAAGCTGACCAACAAAACGACGGTGGTGTCTTTTTTTACTGCCCTGATATTTGCTATCCATCCGATGCACGTTGAATCGGTTGCATGGATTGCCGAACGCAAGGATGTTCTTTACGCGTTTTTCTTTCTGGCATCCTGCATTATTTATATCAAATACAGAGAGAATAACCAGACCAAGTGGCTTTTAGTCTGCCTGTTGATGTTTGTTCTCTCCTGCCTTTCAAAAGCGATGGGTGTTGTTTTGCCGGTTGTTTTAATCCTCATCGATTACTGGCAGGGACGAAAGTGGTTTTCGGTTAAAAGTCTGGCCGAAAAAATCCCCTTCTTTCTGATCGCATTGCTTTTTGGCTTGATTTCCGTGAATGTTCAGGCAGGAGGAGATTTTTATGGCCTGCTATCACGAAATCTCAATCATGCAGCGCTTACCACAACGGTTTTTTCAGGATTGGAGAGGATCTCCTATCCATTATTCGGCTATCTCAAGTATCATATAATGGCTGTTTTACCATTCGGCCTGTCAAACATACATCCTTATCCGGCTTCCAGCGAGGCAACTGAAGCTAAGTACATTTTTGGGATAGCTTTTTTTGTAATATCACTTGGAATTATGCTCTGGTCATACCGAAAACATAAATTTATTTTCTTTGGCTGGGGATTTTTCTTTGTGACCATCCTGCTGGTACTGCAGTTTCTATCTGTAGGAAAGGCATTTATGGCTGAGAGGTATTCATATCTGCCATACATTGGACTGTTTTTCATGATTTTTTATGGGTTGAATAAATGGCTCAAGCCCTGGATAACCTGGTTGATCGGGGCATTCCTCGGAGTATTTTTCCTGGTATTAACGATGCAGCAGGTGAAGGTGTGGAAAGACAACTTTTCGCTTTGGAGCAATGCGTACAAACAATACCCCAATGATGGAAGCATCCTGGATTCTATGGCTGATGAATATGGCAGACGGGGTGAATTCGATAAGGTCGAGATGTTTGCACAGAAATCTATCGCATCCGGAATGACAAGCTATCACACCTATGAGATTATGGCAAATATATATGCCCTCAAAGGTGATCTGAACAAGTCTCTGGAAATGTATAATAAAGCGATGGCGATTGATTCTACAGTTGGGAATATTTATTTCAACCGTGGGATTACCTACCTGAATTCGAAGCGATATGAGGAGGCTGTCAGAGATTTTACAAGATCCATGACACTTGAAAGCAACGAAAAGCCGTTCAAAGTCCGGGGAGCACGAGGAATGGCCTATATCCAGCTCAAAAAGTATGATGAAGCCCTTGAGGATTTCAATTTTGTAATTCAAACCAGTGATATTCCGAATGCCGGTCACTTCCTCGACAGAGCTGTTGTCCGGTTTAATCTGAAAGACACAACCGGAGCCATCGAAGACCTGCAAAAAACTCTTCAGCTTGATCCAACCAATCAACAGGCTGCCGAGAATCTGAAACTTCTTGAAAATCTGAAGTAAACCAGATATAAAATTATTTCTGGAGGTTGCTTCGTCACTGGCTTTGCTGGCGTTTGGCGGTCCGAGGTTGCTTCGCCTGCGGCTCGCAATGACACGGAAACAGGTTAAATTAGCAGAGGGGAAGGAGCAGGGGCGGCGCAAAACGCCGCCCCTGCTCCTTCCCCTCCCTCACACGCAATAGTCCCGTGTCATTGCGAACGAAGTGAAGCAACCTGCTGCCAAAAATAAAAAGTTAATCGTATCTTTGCACCCCTTTAACGAGCTATGAAACCGAATTATCCCGAATACAAAACCCTCAGCCTGACCCGGATCGGCGACGAGATCCTGGACTACTGGGAGGATCGCAAGGTCTTTGCCCAGAGCCTTGAGATGTCGAAAGGGAAGCCGC
>CALCGJ010000255.1 GCA_937900965.1 uncultured Bacteroidota bacterium
GAAGATTAATGAGAGCCGTTCACGTTCCTGCTTCATGACACATCCGACAGGGCGGTTTTTGATGAATTCGATGACCGTCGAAAACTGCTCCGACTGGTAGAACTCAGATTCGGGGTCGGAGGGGAAGAAAGCCGCCAGCCTGCCTTTTCGCAACACCAGTCTCTCAAAACCAAGGCTCCTTGCCAGCCATCGAAGCCTGATTGTCTGGATCAACTCTTCGGTTTGATGTGGTACAGGACCAAACCGGTCAACAAGCCGGATACGGAACTGCAACAAATCCTCCGCTGTTTCGATGGAGTCAAGTTCCTTGTACAAACTCAACCGTTCGGAAATGTGCGTGATGTAATGATCGGGGATCAGAATCTCCATGTCTGTCTCAATCACACAATCTTTAACAAACTCCCTGGGTTGATCCGTTTTGTAAAGATCCTGAAACTCCTGCTCCTTCAGCTCAAGGATTGCCTCATTGAGGATCTTCTGATACATATCAAATCCAATCTCCGTGATAAACCCGCTTTGCTCAGCTCCAAGAATATTCCCGGCTCCCCGGATATCGAGGTCCCGCATAGCAATATTAAACCCGCTTCCCAGGTCGGCGAACTCCTCTATTGCGCGCAACCGTTTCCGGGCTTCATCGGTTAGTGTCGACATCGGTGGGGCAAGCAGGTAGCAAAAGGCTTTTTTATTGGACCGCCCTACACGCCCCCGAAGCTGGTGCAGGTCGCTCAAACCGTAATGGTGTGCATCATTGATAATAATGGTGTTGACATTGGGAATATCCAGCCCCGATTCGATAATCGTAGTTGCTACCAGTACATCGTAATCGCCTTCAATAAAATCGAGCATCACCCGCTCCAGTTTTGCTCCTTCCATCTGCCCGTGTGCGATTGCAACACTGATGTCGGGCACAATGCGATGGATCATTCCGGAGATTTCCACTATGTTCTGCACGCGCGTGTTGACAAAAAAGACCTGTCCGCCCCGCGAGATTTCGTACTGAATAGCATCACGTATCACCTCTTCGTTGAACGGGTGAATCTCTGTTTGAACCGGGAAACGGTTTGGCGGAGCAGTGTTGATAATAGAGAGATCGCGGGCCCCCATCAGCGAAAACTGAAGGGTCCGGGGAATCGGGGTGGCTGTGAGTGTCAGTGTATCTACATTCACCCTGAGCTTTTTGATTCTCTCTTTGGCCGAAACGCCGAACTTCTGCTCTTCATCGATAATGAGTAATCCCAGGTCTTTGAAGAGGATATCTTTGCTTAGTAGCCGATGGGTGCCGATCACAATATCAAGCGTTCCCTCTTTCAGCTCCTCCAGAATCTTCTTCTGTGCTTTTGTGCTTTTGAATCTGTTGATGTAGTTGATACTGCAGGGAAAATCCTTCAGCCTGTCGGAGAAGGTTTTGAAATGCTGCAGAGCCAGGATGGTGGTGGGAACCAGGATAGCTACCTGTTTGCTCTCAGCTACCATTTTAAAAGCTGCCCGGATGGCGATTTCGGTCTTCCCGAAGCCTACATCCCCGCAAATCAGACGATCCATAGGGAAATTAGCCTCCATATCCCTCTTGACATCCAGGGTAGATTTGATCTGATCCGGTGTATCCTCATAGATAAAAGATGCTTCAAGCTCTGTTTGCAGATAGGTGTCAGGCACACAGGCAAACCCCAGGGTGGCCTTTCGTTCAGCATAGAGTTTGATCAGGTCTTTAGCAATGTCTTTGACCCGCTGCTTGGTGCGGGTTTTGAGCTTTTTCCACACCTCTGATCCAAGTCTGTTCAGCGTGGGGATTGCGCCCTCTTTTCCCGAGTACTTCGAGATCCGATGCAGGGAGTGAATGCTCACGTAGAGCGTATCCTGATTCTTGTAGATAAGCCTGATAGCCTCCTGCTCCTTCCCGTCATTGACCAGCTTTTCCAGGCCATCAAACACCCCTACCCCATGGTCGATATGGGTTACATAATCTCCGGGATTCAGGCTGTAAAGCTCTTTCAGGGTCATCACCTCTTTCCCGGCATATCCATCACGCAACCTGAACCGGTGATAGCGTTCAAAGATCTGGTGATCGGTAAAAAAAGCTGCCTTCAGGTTGTGGTCAATGAAGCCTTCGTGGATGGAGTAGCAGAGTGAGCTGAATTCAATAGGGGCCTGATCCGGTTGTTTTGCTTGTATATCTTCCAGGATCGACAGCAAACGCTCAGTTTGTTTGGGATTATCCGAAAGCAGAATATTCCTGTATCCCTCTGCCGTTTGCTTTCTCAGCTGGGAGGTTAGAAGATCAAAATTCTTGTTAAACGAAGGCTGCGGGGATGTGTGGAATGTAAGTTCTAAATCAGGAGAAAAAAGCGCCCTGTGTCCGAATTCAATCACAGGAAATTGCTGTATCTCCTTCAGAAAGTCTTCGCGGTGAAGAAAAAGATCGTTCACGGCCGACAGGTCAACACTGTCGGCAACAGATCCAAGTTCCTCAGTCCAGAGGACTGCCTGACGGGGGAGAAACGAGAAGATTGATGTATAATCGATCCTTTTGTCAGGATCAATGCGGATATCAGGGACGATCGTGATCTCCTTGTGAATGTTGATGGAAAGCTGTGTTGCCGGGTCAAACGACCGGATCGAAGCGGCTTTGTCTCCAACGAACTCGATCCGGTATGGATGATCCCCTCCGAATGAGTAGACATCGATCAACCCGCCCCGCAGCGAAAACTGGCCGGGTTCAAGAACGAAGTCTGTCCGCTCAAATTCATATTCGATCAGCAGGTCCAGAACGAAGTCGAGGGAGACAGCCTCCCCCTGCTTCAGTTTCAGAGTATGTTTCTCAAAAAACAGTCTATCCGCTACCTTCTCTGCAATGGCTTCGGGGTAACTGACTAAGAGAAGTTCCTTCTCCCCCTGATGCAACCTGTTCATCACCTCCGTACGCAGCAGCAAACCCTGGTTATCTCTTACCCCAGCTGTGTAGCCGCGTTTGTAGGAGGAGGGGAAAAACAACACTTTTTTCTCCTCAGATCTCTTCTCCTTCTCATCAAAGACCTGTTCCAGATCGTTAAGAAAATAGGCCGCACCCTCTTTGTCGGGCATGAGGATAAGGTGAACGGCAGGTACCAGCCGAAACTGCACAGCAGTGGCAAAGGCTTTTGATGAGCCAACCAGCCCCTGCAGCTGGAATCGTTGGGCATCACCAGAGGTAAGGGCTCCGGCCAGGGTCTGATTCCGGGAGTCATGCAGAAAGAGAGATGCTATTTCGTTGGCTTTCACTAGTGTATCAGGGAAGGGGTGCAAAGTTACAAAAACGTTGGTTTCAGCAAATGAAAGTATTCATTACTTTTGTAAGCGACAATAATGCAGGAATGCAGGAATTG
>CALCGJ010000256.1 GCA_937900965.1 uncultured Bacteroidota bacterium
TTGAATCCGGGAGGGCTGGATGTCCATGAGTAACTGTAAGGGCTATAGCCACCACTGCCTATCCCATGCAGGAAAATGGAGGTTCCGTTGGCGATGGTTGTGTCGGGACCGGCATAAGCAAGTGGAGTAGGATGAACCAGAACGGTTGCAGTATCGGAAAGCGGATTCAGGCAGAGGTCGGAAACCTGAACGATATATTGGTTATTGCCAACCGGTGGAATCAGTGTCAATATGCTATCGTTACCCCCGGGCGCATTCCATATATAGGAATAGGGGGGATAACCCTCGGAGGCAATTGAGAGGAGTGTTACCTCCTCCCCGTGGCATACGGTAAAATCGCTCATCGGATCCAGTGTCATTGGGACATAGTCCAGAATTGGAATTGTATCGGCCATCACGCTTCCGTCACAACTGATCTGATCGATAGTGATGACTACCTCTTCAGGGCCCTCCGGGACAAGATCCAGAATAGGATGGATGAGAAGGACCAGGGTATCGGTGTATGGAGGGAAGGTAAGATGATCGGGTATTTGTGTGTAATCCACTCCATTGGTAGCAGTACCACCCACTAAAAAGTTTATGGTATAGGCATAGGATTGCGGGGAGGAGAGGATAAAGTTAACAGCCACATCGTTACACCCCTCGACTGCCACATTTCCGATCCCCGGATTGCTGTTGGATGCTTCCATCTCTACCCCAACTGCGCTGAAGCTGTTTTGCTCAAGAAACACTCCTGAGTCGAAAGCATGATCCACGGCATCAGCAATGGCAAGCTTGATATGGTATGTAGAACAGGGCGTCACCACAGCGGTGGCTGTATATACGTATGTCAGGCCATCGTACTGATAGTAGAGCCCTCCTGAATTATCCCACCGGCTGGCAGTATTCCCGCAAATATTGTTGATCGTAACAAACTGAGTGGCGGAACCGGGCATCAAAGCAATGTTGATGGCATTGTTGGAAAAAGAGCCATTGATTCCCGGGCCGCTCAGAAAGAAACCAAAAGCATCATTGAATTGGTAGCAATACTCGAAAAACTCTTCCGATCCGAATACATACCGGAACTGGATCGTATCAAATTCGGGAATAAAATCGAATTCAAGAACCGCTTTATCATGTGTGGCGGTTCCGGATATGGTAGTAAGATCAGGATCTCCCGGGCCACTTGTGTTCAATCCGGCACCCGCCTGATTATTTGGCCCGATGGCGATACTTGCTTTCCCGGAGGTCATTAGGATCCCGCCCGAAAGACCGAGTTGGAGACCTGCACCAAGGTTTGTCTCGAAAGTACCTACCTGGTTGGAGGTGATAAGGGCGGAAGAGCCATTGAAAGTGGCATTACTTATGGTCACCCCCTCGCCGATCAGATAGTTCTGGATCAGTTGTTCGGGTGTCATATTCATTGCCGAACCCTCAACAACGGTTAGTTGTGCCTGTACAAAACCAGAGAGTCCCGGAGCCAGCAATAGCAGGGCACCGGAAATCAGGATAAGGAGAGATCGTACCGAATGTCTCATGTTGTGCACCGGAAATGAAATACAAATATACGAAATTCAGAAGGTTAACGCAATTCGAACGATCCCTGACCAATTTCACGGTCGTCGAAAAAGACCCCAACCATATACCGTCCCTTCATGGCCGGGAGATCATTGTCGCGTTTGATCCAGTCGACACACACACGCATTGTCTTTCCGGAATATTCGAGATCTTCACGAACAGAGTAGGATATTTCCTGGCCATTGTAAACGAAAACGTCGTATTTACTTCTGGTTACCACGACGTTGTCGGGGCGGGTAATCCGTATATAGAGGATTTTAGTACCTGTCTCAATCAATGGGTTGTCACCGATGGTGAAGCAGATCTTCAGTTTGTCGGTTCTGTTGGCCTTATCGGTTTCGGTATCCTTGCCCCCACGAACTTTATATGCTGTGGTGGAAACTCCGTAAGCCTGGAGCACAGCTGCCTGGTTCATCTTCTGTGTCAGCTCCTCTTTATCCTTGATCAAATTCTGGTTTCTCCCCTGCTCCGTACGAACCACTTGCCTGATCCGGTCATTCTCCTCTTTCAACTCCCGGTTAGCCGTATAGAGGGAGTCCATCTGATGCACATATCCCTGGGCCACTTTTTGCAGCATAGCCATCTTCTTCCTGATCTTGTAATATTCATATTGTGTATCCAGGAGTTTACGGATCTCGTGAGCATTAGCCTGTATGATGCTGTCTTTGGCAGAGAGTGAATCGGAGAGGGTTCCGTAAATCTCTTTGATGGTGTTGTGTTCGGTCATCAGGGAGTCAAGCTCCTGCTGCAGAACGATCTTTTCAGCTTCCCGTGCATCGACAAGCTTACTAAGATGGAGCTGCTGGTATACCAACCATCCTGTAAGCGCAACAATGATTATTGCCAGGACAACCAGGTAGATTTTCCATTTTCTG
>CALCGJ010000257.1 GCA_937900965.1 uncultured Bacteroidota bacterium
TGTACCAGGGCACCATCCGGCTCTATCATATATCCAAGTTCCTCCCTGAGGATAAATTGCAATTTCGGAACATTCTGTCCATACTGTCCATTCATATTCAATGTCTCCACCATTAATATTAAAAGTATGCTGGCGAGGAGTAAACTCCCCTTGTTGTCCATGTCCTGTTATAACTGAGCGAAGTTTGAAAACTTCCCCGGCAGGATTAAAATGAAAATCTCTTGCTTCGAAAGATCTATCTTGCATTATACTGGTATAACCCTTGCTGTCAGGTCTCCACAACTGATTTATATCTATTACTTCTCGAGGAGGTGTTCCAACGATGAACATAAATTTAATATCCATATCTTCCTGGCGCTGACCTCCCCGCTCGATCGTCATTCTTTTCCTTCCGTTAAGGATGGGTGTGTAATCGGTAACATCAAATGCCCATGTTTTTCCTTCCATGCCTAAATCAAGATAGATCCCATATGGTGTCACGAACGACATAATCTCATATTTTGAAGGGTATCTACTATAGTAAACAAGCTCTGAATTCTCAATTGTGTTTGTAGCAATAACTTCTATAGAATCAATTAAAATTCCTTCAGGATCATAGATATGTTGATATTGTGCCTGCCAGAATTCATTAACGGAAATTTCGTTTATGCTGTCGTGTAACATTGTGCCATATCGGGGTATAATATCATATTCCCTCACAATGTTAGGAGTTAATGATACAGAATCAGTTACAATTTTGTCGGTGATTGTAAGATTGTAATCCCCTTGTGCAAAAGTAATATTTGGCCTATCGGTTGTTTCAATAAAACCTCTTGTCAAGTTACTACCACGCTCGTATACCCAATAAAGGAAGTCGTTGATTGTACCAATTTCAGCATTAGCTGTAGCATCAACAATTGAGTTTCCATTGCCTTCATCCATCATATAGTAAGCTGTTAAATTACTATAATCAGGATGTGATGTACTTACCGGCCTATACATCCAGTTTTGTATAGTCTCTTGATCAAGTGCTTTATTCCAAATGCGGAATTCATCAATTTTGCCATAATATGAACGGTCAGCAGTTCCACTTGTAGCAATTATGAACTCCTGGATATCTATAAGCCGTGTTTTGCCTGTTCCAGAGTGCCATAGTTCACCATTGTGATATATATTCATATCGCCACTGTTGGTGTTTTTTGTAACGGCCCAATAACTCCAGCTTCCTTTGAATTCTTCAGGTGTTGCGCCCTTATCGATACGGTCGTATCCGGTTCCATCATTACCACAATCCCAATATATGCCTGAATTTCCCCATGGTAAGTGCAGGTTTACCTGTCGGTTATTGTTGTTATCAACTCCATGAAAGATACTGTTATGAATTGGTTGTACCTGTTCGTTACCATAACTCCAGAATGAAATTGTGATTTCATCACTTATGTTAGACATAGGTCCGGTTGGGATATCAATTTTACCGTTTACAGAATTCAGGTTAAATCCGTTCGATGCGTAAATTCCTGATACAGTGCCAGTGCTTTCGCCTTCTACATTTAGAGCAGTACTTGTACTGTTGTTAGTAAAAGAAAATTCTACTATTAAATTTGATATACCATTCCATGTAAAAGGTGTATGAAACTGAAATCTGTTTATTCCGGTTGAAAGAGAATAATCGTAAAAGTAGACTTCTGTAAATTCTTCAATATCTGGGTCGTTACTATTGAGTTCGGTTTTATCTGTTTGTTTGATCTTTATTTGCAGATATTCTGCATCAGCATTACTATTAATAACATTTAGCAAAATCCCGTTAATATCACCGGCTGTAATTCCTGCTCCCGATAATTCTGCCGCAGTATATAAATATTGCGATTTACCTGAATTATTTGTAGTAGCCAGAACATTTGACAGCGATAGATTACCCGATCCAACTGAGCGTAAGGTTTCTGAAATTGTGTTATCTATTTCAACTTGTTTTTGTCTGTATTGATAGTAATCATAAATAGGTGTTTCTACATAATTAAATGTTGTACCTGTGAAAGCTGATATATAATATGAAGATGTGTAACTTAGTACCGAATCAACTCTTGATGAGTCTGTTATATAAGTATTGCATGAGTAGTCCCATTCACCGCAGCCACGGTTTGTATTTCCGGGTACCGAAACCAATCCATCCTTACATCTCATGTTATAAAGCATAATTATTTTCTCATAAGATTGAGTAGGGTCGTCCGGGAAATCTATCATAGTATCTCTTATACCACCTCCTTGTGTTTGTGAATAATTGTATGTTGGAATAATGATAGTGTCACCAACTGATTGTGCTAATAAAGAAATTGAAAAAATCGCAATGAAAAAAGTAAAAAATGTTTTCATAATTGTTCGAGTATTTAGTATGAATATACCCATTTGGGTAATTACAAAGATATTTGTTTTTATTTAACTTTTTAGCTTTAGCT
>CALCGJ010000258.1 GCA_937900965.1 uncultured Bacteroidota bacterium
GTGGTGGCTATAGCCCTTACAGTTACTCATGGACATCCAGCCCTCCCGGATTCAATTCCAGTGAACAAGATCCTTCAACTGGAAATGTCTTCTTCTCCACAATTTTCCAACTCGAGGTGACCGATATAGCCAGCTCCTGTACCAGCATGCAGGATCCTGTCATTGTGGCTGTTGAGGGCGGACCGTTATCTGTAAACCCTGTTGCAACTCCTCCTGTTGTTTGCCTGGGCTCTTCCACACAACTTTTTGCCCTGCCTGGCGGTGGTTCCGGATGGTACACTTACAACTGGACTTCAACCCCTCCCGGATTCACATCTTCGGATCCCAATCCGGAAGTTACACCTGCGGAAAATACAACATACCACCTTTCGGTCGACGATAACTTCAACCTGATAAACGGGAATACCCTGGTGACCGTTAACCCGTTGCCTGTGATCTATCTCGGACCACCCGATTCCATAGTATGTATCTATGATACGCTGATGCTTAATGCGGGCAATCCCGGATCACAATACAAATGGTCAAATGGTTCTCATGATCAAACTATCATGATCGCATCCACAGGCATCGGATACGAAATTCAGGAATATACGGTTGAGGTGACCAATGAGAACGGTTGTACCGATTCTGCTCAGATCAACATAATCTTTTCTTTCGGAGCCTGTACAGGGATTAATGAAGTGAAAAAGGAAAAATGGTACCGGGTTTATCCAAACCCTAACCGGGGGAGGTTTACAATCACCGGAACGGAGGGTCAAAGCCTTGAAAAGATCGAACTGTTTAACCTCTTTGGAACCCGGGTTTATAATCAACTGCCGGGTTCTCTCTCGAAGCAACACTTTGAGGAGGAGATCCTTGTTGAATCTCTCCCAAAAGGCATGTATATCCTTCACCTGACGGATCAAGCCTCCGCTGAAATTCACAAACTTATAATACAATAAAGTAGTATCTTCGGGCTTCAAAATTTCAACCCATGAGTGCAGTAAAAAAGACTCCCAGGATAGGGATCGTAACGGCAGGTGGCGATTGCCCCGGCATCAATGCAGCCATTAGGGGTGTAGGTAAAACAGCCATCCTCGAATACGGAATGGAGGTAGTTGGAATTTCCTCCGGCTTCCTGGGGCTAATTAACCAGGAGTATACTACTCTGGATGAAAACCAGCTATCTGGAATCCTTACCGTTGGAGGTACCATTCTGGGTACATCACGGGAAAATCCGTTTAAAAAAAGAAGCTCGGTCTTGTCTATTGACAAGCCCAAACTGATTAAAAAGCATTACAATGAGATTGGTTTAGATGCCCTGGTTTGTATCGGTGGAAACGGCACAATGAGAACAGCTGCCCTTCTGGCTGAAGAGGGATTGAATATTATCGGCATTCCGAAGACCATTGATAATGATGTATGGGGCACTGATGTCTCTTTCGGATTTGACTCGGCCCTCTGGATTGCCACCGAGGCCATCGACAGGCTTCACACTACAGCCAACAGTCACAAACGAATCATGGTGATCGAGGTGATGGGACATCATGCGGGTTGGCTCGCACTTTATTCCGGCATCGCGGGAGGAGGAGATGTGATTCTGCTGCCGGAGGTGGAATATGATATTGAGATTGTAGCAAAGTGCCTGAAGAGAAGGGCGATCAATAAAAAACCCTACTCCATTGTGGTGGTAGCTGAAGGAATTCCATCCAAGAAAGGAGAGTCGGCCGGCCGGTACATTGCCAATGCCATCAAAGAAAAGACCGGTCTGGAGACCCGGGAGACAATCCTCGGATATATCCAGCGCGGAGGGACTCCTTCTCCTATGGACCGGGTGCTGGGGACACGATTTGGTGCCTCCGCTGTGGAGTTGATAGCTCAGAAAAAATTCGGCCATATGGTCAAACTGGATGGGAGTCAGATTAGCTCTATCCCACTATCTGAAGTAGGAGGAAAACTCAGGCTTGTCCCCATGGATTTACCCTTGATAAAAAAGACAAGAAGAATGGGTGTCTGCTTCGGGGATGA
>CALCGJ010000259.1 GCA_937900965.1 uncultured Bacteroidota bacterium
GCGGCACAGGTCAGAAGGACGTTAACTGTCACCTCTGCTGTGTTGCATTTGCCAAGAACGTTGGATAAAACAGCGTTTGAAAAACGGTTGCCGGGGTACTCGGCTTTCACTGCCCAGCGGTAGGGTCCGCATGAGAGTGATGGCCAGCTGTTGTCGGTCATCGTCAGGTTAGCTGTTGTGCCAATGGTTGTCCAAAGGCTCTGGTTGCCTTCCTGGCCCTGCATCAAACGCCATAGCTGGTAGTTGATATCACCTGCCAATGGTGCATACTGCGCATTACCTTCGATTCCTGTAATGGTTCCGGGTGTATGCTCATAGATAGCGCCAGGAACTGCTGACGCCGTGATCTGCTCTCCGGTACCGCTGGCATCCAGGTTCAACGGGCCTCCAAGGCCCTGTGCAATTACACGCATCATAAAGTTCCCGTTAGCCGGGATCCAGGGGGCTCCGCCTGTTACAAAGCGTGCATAGGAGCGCAGCTGAGGGGAGGTCTCGTCGATTGCAATCCCGAAAGCATCGGGATTATTCCCGCCCTGGACCATCACCAGGTAGAAATTACCACTTTGAATGGCTACAGGGGTACTGAAGTTAAAATCAACCCAGCCATAACCCAAAGGCATGACATCAATAGAATCGCTGATCGGAACGCCCGGTACGCCACCAGGACCTGATGCATCATAAATAACCATCTGGAAGGGTGCCGTGGGCATTCCGCCTGGATAGTTGGCTGCAGTTCCGATGTTGACCTTGCAGGCAATGATGTCGACAGGATAGCTTACCGCGGTAAATTTGACAGCATTCTGGTTGCCGCCTAAAGCCCATACAGTATAGTTATCCTGGGTGCCATCATCGTAGATGATCTCGTACAACCCGGCAGGGGCTGTCCAGCTCAGATCTACGGCTGTTTGACCGGCATTCAGGACGGCCATCAGCGGTCCCGTAGGATTGGCAGTACGCAACAGGGGGATATCCTGCACGTAAATCTGGCCAGAAGTTACTGTAGCGGAAACCGATGCATCATCAAATCCCGCTTTCCCGGCAATGATTGTGACAGTTCCCGGAAGGACATCTCCAACGGAATACAAACCACCGATGATAGAGTATGTCATAGCTGTACCAACGGTAACTTTGGCGCCAATGATGGGATCACCGCTATCGGCGTTAAAGACCATCCCGGTAATCGTAGCAGCCTGTGCCATGGAAAAATCGAGGATTGTAGTCTGATTGATGTTAACCACACACGACTGGATTTGTGTCAGGTAACCTGCAGCCTGAACCGTAACGTTATGTGTTCCCATATTGATCCCGGGCAATGTATATTGTCCCGAGGCATTTGTATTGGTACTGGCAGTTCCTGTGGTAACCAGGGCACCTGAGATAGGCAACCCGGTTAATGCACTGGTCACCGTACCGGCGATTACGCCAAATCCCAGTGGCAGGGGATTATTCCATGTAGCAGCAATCTCAGTGGCATCCAAAGCCCGGTCGTAAACCCGGAACTCATCAATCATGGAACCTGCAGGCATCCCGGTACTGGTAGAGTATCCACCTACCTTGAACGGGCCGGTGGTACCGGTTACGTCTATGGAAGCATCATTCACTGAACTTACCTGAACACCGTCTTTGTAGCCCAGGATTTGTGTGCCGTTCCATACAAAATGCACCACATGCGGACCACCGGAAATTCCGGAAACAATGAGGTCGGTCAGCCCGCCACCCCGGATGATGATGTTGCCTGCGCCAGCTACACCTCCGATGAAACTCCTGAATGAAGTCGCCGTATTATCCCCGAAAAGATAATAGAGTGTTGTGTTGGAAGGCATGTTGTTCATCCAGAGTGAAATGGTAAATCCGGCAGGATTTGTGAGGTTCACGGGCCAGCCCGAGTTAACATAGTTCGCGGATGAAGTCCCTCCAGTACTTTGGAGTGCACCTCCAAACTGACCGGTTCCACCCTGGGAGAGAACTCCGAGGATAGGAGCAGGATTATTCCCGACAGGTAAAGAGGCATCGTTCGCAACAGAAGAGCCTGTACCATCAAATTTGTAGTAGATGAGTTCAGGTACATTCTGTGCAAACAATCCGATTCCTGCAAGCATGAAAAGAAGAAAAACCATTCTTCTCTTGCTGCTGAAGTTTAGAAAAAATTGTTTCATAAGAATATGTATTTTGTTGGTTAAAGAAAAGATGAATTGCTGGATATAACTAATATATCCGGATATAAAAATACGACATTATTTTACAACCAAAAAATAAAGTTATTACGTAATTATCCTCATACGCTTTCTAACTCATACCTCTCTGTATAACAGCGCGTCCCGTGGATACCTGGTTAATGTAAAATGATGACTTTAGATGAGGTTGCCTCATGTTGTGTGTACAGCCTTAAGAGATAAAGACCATTTTCAAGCCAGGCAGTTTCAATTTCACACCTTGTATGAGGTGAAATTTCCTGCTGAAACACGGTTTTCCCCTGGGAATTGATCAGCATAACTGACAGTATGGGGGTTTGAGACTCTATACATAATTGGTTTGAGACCGGGTTCGGGTAGATCCTTAATTCGCCGGGGACACCGGACTTATCGATGGTGGTGATCACGTCGACCGTGATGGTGTCGGACGATTCTGTTTGCAGACAGGATGGAGAAGCAGCGATCACAAAATACTGATATTCCATTGGAATAAGCTCCTCATCCAGGTATGAGGTGTCGGAATGCGGAACCGGATTGACCCGGGTAAAATCACCCATTGTCCCTGTCCGGCGAAAAATATCGTAGGTTGGGAGAAGTATTGCATCTGTGCCGATAGAACAGTCGTCGATTGCCCAGGAGTACCAGAGTCCCTGCCCGTCACCATCCACGGCCTGCCAGGCGATATCAACTGTTTGCCCCAGAAAGAGGGTCATGTCTATCTCATAAGGAGTCTCCCATAAATTGTACCCGTTGAAGCCGGGATAGGGTGGCAGGGCGCTCATGTCCAGAACCACATCCCACGTAGTACCTTCATCGGGGGAGATCTTGACATAATAATGGTCGTTGTAAATAGAGCCCTGGAATGCATGGCTCCAGAAGATGAGGTTGCCGGTGACTAAGATATCCCTTGCTATTAACCATTCGTCCTGATGCGTGTAATCCCAATGTACTCCGGCAGAATAGTTTCCCGAATGTGCACCCAGAGGTGAAGTTGAAGAGGTGTGTTCCCAGGTTTCGGCAGTATTGAGGATCACCCGGTCCCATCCGGGAGGTGGAAAAACAACACCTTCAAATCCTTCATCCAGATGACCGCCGGTTCCTTCGCAGTTGGGTGGACTCCACACAAGCAACACGTTGATGCCGAGTACCTCACCTTCCAGGTTTTGTGCGGGGTAACAAACAGGATATATGTGGATATTATCCACAAACCAACCAAGTATATCGGATGAGTTCCCTCCTTCTGCCCGGAATCGAATCCGGAAAGACTGTCCGATCACAGCTGAAATATCGATCTGTTTAGACTGCCAGTCAATGGATCCGCCATTGAGATACTCAGTCATTTTGTGCCAGATATTATTGTAGAATATCTCCACACTCAATTTCTCCAGGCCGGTTCCGAACCTGTCCTCTACTTTCAGGTCAAAATCAAGCCAGATTCTGGCACATTCAAACGGGGTGGCATCCAAAACAGGGCTCTCCATACTAAAGGAGTAGTTGATCCGGATTGGTTCCCAATTAAACCTTGCTGATGGTGAAGGGGCTCCCTCGGTAACATCGATGATCCAGTTTCCCTGGCCGGGTTCAAACCGCCAGTCATTGTAAGCAAAAGAGGCATGATCCCAGGTCTCGAAAAAGGGCAGCTCACGGCCATAGTTCAAAGCCAGCGTAACGGGACCAGCTCTCATGGATTCGTCAAACAGTCCGGGAAATCCATAAGCCGTCAGATCATACCTGGCCGAGACCTCATAATTGTAGGTTCCGGGTTCCAGGTTAAAATCATAGTAGGATAATTTATCCGGATCGTTAATAGTAAATAGCAGTGCAGAGTTCCTGTAAATGTTGTATCCGATAATACCGGGCGGGACAGATGAGTTAGGGATCTTTGGCTTCAGCCATTCCAGAAAAACAGTGTTTTCGACAGGGGTAGCTGTCAGATTCCTTGGTGGATAGAGAAATTCTGAAGTAAACTGTGTGCAGGCTCTTGTTGAATACCCGCTTCCGTAAACAGCAAGAACACATGCATCGTAACTTTGACCGTATTGTACCTGGTTCCCTGGGATGATGTATTTGATATCGGGGGTAAAACCGCTTAAAATATTGTCGACATAAAAGTTGTAACCCAGGATGCAGTTTACCAGGCCTGCATTCGTCTCGGATGCGATGAAGGAAATGTTGTCAATATTCCATCCGTTGATATCATATGAGTCATCTCCGTAAGCACGGAACCTGATCTTGAAATCCATGTCGCTATAGGCAGAAACATCCAGCTGGTCAGTGATCCAGGGGAAACTCCCGGCAGCATTGGAGTAGTTCTTTATCATCGTCCAGGAGGATCCATCCCATATCTCTACAGCCATCTGGTTCACGGAAGTCGTGCCAAAATTGTCCAGCAGGATATCGTATGAACAGGTAAGTAACGGAGAGTGTAAGCCGGAAAGCGTTTTACTTGTCAACGTCTGCTCATAATTCAAAACCTGAGGCGACCATGAGAACATCGCTGAGGGGGCCGGATTTCCGGTAACAGAAGAGACAATCCAGTTACTTCCCCCCTGAACCGTCCAGCCTTGCGCCTGGAATGATCCGCTGTTCCACATCTCTGTAAAAAGCGGTTGTGTATATGTGGGAACCTGCCATTGTGCCACAAGGGATTTCGCATCCACCTGGAGATTTGTAGGGGGAGGTTTCTTCTGGAAGAGAAATGCGGGTAACGTGGAGTCACATACCAGTGACACCGTATTTGCATAGTCCACGTAGCCAAATTTTTTCACCGACAGTTCATAGGATCCTTTCCAAACACGGGGGAAGGTGTGGTGTCCACTTGTGTCGACCGTGAAGGTATAGGCCGTGTCGGGATAGACCAGGTTTTTAAGCTGGATAAAAGCTCCTTCTTTACTGGCTGATTCACAGCTCAGTTCTACATCCACTGTTACCGCAACGGTCCAGCATTTACCAAGGATATTGGAGAATTTTGCAGGTGACAGACGGTTTCCTGAATAGTGCGCCTTTATAGTCCACCGGTAAGGACCACAGGGAAGTGTGATCCAACTCTGGTCAGCATAAAAAAGATCGGTGACCGTGCCGAGGTCGATCCATGCCAATGGGTTTTGCTCCTCCCCTTGCCGCAACCGCCAGACCTGGTATTGAATGAGGCTTTCGGAAAGGGTATCGGCATCTACCGGTCCGCCCGGACCATTCAGCCGTGACCTCATCATAAAATTTCCTGCTGCCGGAACCCACGGAGCTCCCCCGGTGAAGAACCGTGCAACACTCCGAAGCTGTGTAGCGGTATTGTCGATAGCTATTCCTGCTGCGTTGGGGGCGTTCCCACCCTGGATCATCACCAGGTAGTAATCTCCGCCGGGAAGTGCTACAGAGGTAGGAAAGGTAAATTCATTCCAGCCAAATTTCGCAGGGATGACATCAAATGGTCCGGCAATCTGGTTTCCGGGCATCCCCAGGTTCCCGGTAGCATCATAAACAGCCACCTGGAACGGTACCAGGGGGTTGCTTCCTGCCGGATAGTCGGTAAGCTCTCCCATGTGAATGGCCCCTCCATTGACAGTGACCGGAGAAGCTACAGGAGTGAACCTCACAGCGTTCATGTTCCCCTGAAATGCCCAAACCGTAAAACCCTCCTGGATGCCATCGTCATAAAGCAGTTCGTAATCCCCTTTCGGAAGGCTCCAGTTGACGTTGACAGTTTGCGACGCTGTATCGAGAGATGAAGTAACCATCGACGGGGGATTGAGGTTCTCCCACATGGAAATATTCAACGTTACAGATACGCCTGACTGAAAGAGAACAGGAGAAGAGGTATAGGTGTCAAAACCCGGCTTCAGGGATTGTACAGGATATGTTCCAAGAAGTTCGATCTGCATGGAATAGTACCCTCCGGCAACAGACCATACTATTTTATTGTCTACAGATACTCTGGCCCCGATGACAGGCGCTCCTGAAACGGCATTGGTTATCGTTCCGGACAGGATGGCCGGAGCGGATGCAGGAGTTGCTCCCCTGGCAGACAGATCGAATGGCTTCGCCAGGAGAAACAGGAACAGGATTGACAGCAAGCCGATCGAACCGGGTTTCATCAGGCAGTGTTTATTGGAAGAGGGTTCGTTGCAATATATCGTTGCAAATGTAAGAAAATTACTCCTTTTTTTTAGGTTTCATTTGGGTGATAAAAATTTTTCATATCTTTGCACTCCCAAAATTGAATCTCAATCTGACAAATGATGTATGCAATAGTTGAAATAGCCGGACAGCAATTTAAGGTTCAAAAGGACGATCAAATCTTCGTTCACCGGCTTGATAGTGAGCCGGAGGAAAAATTGGAATTCAGCGATGTATTACTGGTTGATGATAGCGGCAAGATAAGTGTTGGACAACCTTTTGTTGAAGGGACAACGGTTACCGCTAAAGTTCTCGAGCATGCAAGGGGTGATAAGGTGATCGTATTTAAGAAAAAGAGGAGAAAAGGCTACCAGAAAGCGACTGGCCACAGGCAGGATTTCACCAAAATCCAGATTGAAAAGATTGGGCCTAAAGCTGCACCGAAAGCAAAAAAAGTTAAAGTTGAAGATAAGGTACAAGAGGAAGAGCCTAAAACCGAATCCTAAAAACATTGCATTATGGCACACAAAAAAGGAGCAGGAAGTTCAAGTAACGGTCGCGAATCCCAAAGCAAACGGTTGGGAGTGAAAATCTTTGGCGGCCAGTTTGCCCGGGCAGGCAATATCATCATCCGTCAGCGCGGCACCGTTCACAATCCTGACCTGAATGTAGGAATGGGGAAAGATCATACGCTTTTTGCCCTGGTTGACGGAATCGTAACATTTAAGAGAAAGCAGCAAAACCGTTCTTATGTTTCCGTGCTTCCGCTAGAGTCTATTACCGAGTAATTACTTGTTGACATATATGTTGGCCCGGGCAGATACTGTCCGGGTTTTTTTTTATCATTACTTTTGTTGGGAAAATTAACAGACCATGCTTTTACTTCAGGATATCCGTGAACAGCGGGCAGAAATCATCACCCGGTTGAAAATCAAACAGGTGGATGCGACGGAACTCATTGATAAAATCATCCACCTCGATGATGTACGCAGGGAGTCCCAGCAACAAATGGATGCGCTGAATGCCCGGAGTAACGCTCTTGCAAAAGAGATCGGTGTGCTCTTCAAAAGTGGAAAAGCCACAGAAGCTAATCAACTCAGGGAGCAAACAAGCGACCTGAAGACACAGTCAAAAGAGGCAGAAGCAACGATGGATCAAGCCAGGAGAGAGATGGAAGAGCTTTTGGTACTGCTTCCCAATCTGCCTCACCCCTCGGTTCCCATGGGAACCTCCGCCGAAGATAACGAGATTGTGTTTGAAGAGGGAAAAATTCCTGATCTGGGAAGTGCAGCGCTTGCCCATTGGGATCTTGTTCAGCAATACCGGATCATTGATTTTGCCCTGGGAAACAAGATTACCGGGGCCGGATTCCCTGTCTACCAGGGAAAGGGTGCCCGCCTGCAACGTGCCCTTATCAATTTTTTTATTGACCAGGCAGCGGATGCCGGTTATACGGAGATCCAGCCACCCTACCTGATCAATGCAGAATCCGGATTTGGGACAGGGCAGCTTCCCGATAAAGACGGTCAGATGTATTACATTCCGGAAGATGATCTCTACCTGATTCCAACAGCTGAAGTTCCTGTGACAAATCTCTACCGGGATGTCATTCTGAAACCCCGGGATCTGCCTGTTAAACATGTGGCCTACTCGGCCTGTTTCAGGCGGGAGGCAGGATCGTACGGCAAGGATGTTCGCGGACTAAACCGCCTGCATCAGTTTGATAAGGTGGAGATCGTCCAGATCACCGAACCGGAGCAATCCTATCCAACTCTGGAAGAGATGCGGGAATATGTGACCGGGTTGCTTCGAAAACTTGAGCTCCCGTTCCGGATTGTGAAATTGTGCGGAGGTGATATTAGCTTCACATCGGCCATGACCTATGATTTTGAAGTTTTTTCTGCTGCCCAGAAACGGTGGCTGGAGGTTAGCTCTGTCTCTAATTTTGAATCGTTCCAGGCAAACCGGATGAAGCTTCGCATCAAGGATGAAACCGGAAAGATGCATCCGGCCCATACCCTGAACGGCAGCGCCCTTGCCCTGCCCCGAATCGTGGCAGCCATTCTCGAAAACAACCAGACATCTGAAGGGATCAAAATCCCCGATGCATTGATTCCCTATACAGGTTTTGACCTGATCTCCTGAGGGTAGAAAAGAAACACTCATTCCGTTGTGAATAACTTCCTGTGTTATCCGTTTAACAGGGGTGTAATTGTATTAATTTTGTATGATCACCAACCTTTCATATGATGAAAAAGTATATCATTCTCTCCCTTCTTCTTCTATCGTCAGCCATCGTGTTTGGCCAGTTTACCGTTGGGCCGAAAGTCGGTTACAATGCATCCAAATTCTCTACAGATCTCGATACTATAACCTCTAATTTCAAATCCGGATTTCAGATCGGTGTATTTGTGCGGATCGGGAAGAAGTTTTATTTACAGCCGGAGTTATATTACTCCACCCAGGGAGGTGTTTTCGAGAGCAACACAACCGACTGGCAGCAAAAAGTCAGCATTGGTTCACTTGACCTTCCTTTGTTAGTAGGATTCAAACTTCTCAATACAAAGGCTGTAAACCTCCGCATACTGGCCGGACCATTGGCATCATTCGTTGTTAACAAATCCGTCAAAGATGCTGGAGGCGTCCTGGGACCCATTGAAAATGCAGATATCAACAGCATAAACTGGGCGGTTCAGTTGGGAGCAGGGCTCGACGTGCTATTCTTTACCCTGGATGTCCGGTATCAGATCGGGTTGAATAACATGATCAAAGAGATTGAAAATGCCACAATAAACTCCAAAAACAGCGTTTGGGTTGTAAGTCTTGGATTCAAAATTTTATAACATGAAAAAGATCATTGCAACAATGTTTATTGTCTGCCTGCTCATTGGTGGAACCAGCACCTTTGCCGGAGCGCAGGGCCTGATGGACCCTATGACGAAAGGGACATGGTTCATCAACTTCGGATTTGGTCCCGGCACAAACTGGCAGGGAGCTTATGGAAGAGGATTTCTTCCGGCCGGCCAGATTGCCGTTGAGGTAGGCATGTGGGAAGTCGGGCCCGGAGTTATCACGCTTGGTGGCGAGATAGGTGGCACATTTTATTCCTATACTCAAACCGACAGTCGGTATGGTCCAGGCACAACCTATAAATACAATTATACCGAACTGGTTGTTGCGGCAAGGGGAGCGTATCATTATGGCTGGAATGTACAGGGGCTGGATACCTACGGCGGCGTTGCTGCAGGACCACGTTTCACGATCTTCTCATACAATCTTCCTGCCACTTACACTGGACAGGTGATTGACGAGCCTCCAACTGTCGGATTTGGCGGAGGACCTTTTGTGGGCGCTTCTTACTTCTTTACTGAATTCCTCGGCGTAAATGCCGAACTGGGCTTTAACGTAACCTATGCCCAGATCGGGATGGTCTTTAAAATCAAGTAATTTTTCCGTTTGATTTTTCGGGGGTTGTAAATTTTGTTAGATTTACATCCCCTTTTTTATTATTCCTAGTGAAGGTTAACGGAACGGATTACAGAACAGTGTGGATGGAGGGCAACACCGTGCTCTATATTGAGCAGAACCAGTTGCCATTTTCATTCATTGTCAACAGGGCTCATACATACCAGGATTGCTGTGTTGCCATTCGCGAGATGCAGATCCGGGGTGCCGGCGCTATCGGGGCAATGGCCGGTTTTGCAATGGCATTAGCCTGCAATGCTGCAATGACCGAAACCTCAGGAACTTCCGGGTCTCCTCCTGACACCAACTTCACGGATACCCATAACAATCCTCACCAGGATGCCTATATGGAATATATCCGGAAAGCCCGGGTCGAAATTGAAGCTACCCGCCCTACCGCCCGCAATCTCTTTTACGCTGCCGAACTGGTTTTTAACGCCGGGATGCGGTCTCCGGAAGAGGCATTGGCAGAGGCCCGCAAGGTGGCAGACCGTGATGCGGCTGATTCAAAACAGATTGGCGAATACGGGAACACACTTATAAAGGATGGAGCCAGGATCCTTACCCACTGCAATGCCGGCTGGCTTGCTTTTGTCGATTTCGGCACCGCCCTCTCCCCTGTTTATATGGCGCACAAGTCGGGAAAGAGGGTCTTTGTCTATGCTGATGAAACCAGGCCCCGAAGTCAGGGCGCCCGTCTCACTGCCTGGGAACTCTTCCAGGAGGGGGTACCGCATTTAATCATTCCCGACAATGCCGGAGCATCGCTGATGGCACAGGGAAAGATCGACATGGTTATCACGGGCGCCGACCGGATCGCAGCTAACGGTGATACGGCTAATAAGATTGGTACGCTGGAGAAAGCGATCGTGGCCCGTGAATATGGAATTCCCTTTTATATCGCGGCACCTACCAGCACGTTCGATCCTGAGTGTGCCTCGGGAAGCGGGATCGTGATCGAGGAGCGGGACGAAGAGGAGGTTCTTTACCAGGAGGGCCCTGATGCCGCCGGGGTGATGCACCGGATCCTTGTCTGCTCACCCGGCTCCCATGCTCTGAATCCGGCTTTTGATGTGACGCCGGCGAAATATATTACCGGGTTTATAACTGAGAAGGGGATAATACCCACCCCTAAATCCCCTAAAGGGGACTTAAATCGCTTCGCGGTAACCCCTAAATCCCCTAAATCCCCTGAAGGGGACTTCCTCCCTTCGGGATGACCCCTCCTTAATCCTCCCCTTGAAGGGGAGGAAATCCCGCAG